>CAILCO010000065.1 GCA_903832735.1 uncultured Sterolibacterium sp. | reverse complement strand
TCCTCGGTCACCGCCCCGCTGGAGCGCCAGTTCGGCCAGATGCCGGGACTGAACCAGATGTCGTCGACCAGTTCGGGCGGCGCCTCGGTGATCACCCTGCAGTTCAACCTGGCGCTCAGCCTGGATGTCGCCGAACAGGAAGTGCAGGCGGCGATCAACGCCGCCGGCAACCTGCTGCCGACCGACCTGCCGGCTCCGCCGATATACAGCAAGGTCAATCCCGCCGACACGCCCATCCTGACCCTGGCCCTGACCTCGAACACCCTGCCCCTGACCCAGGTGCAGGCCTTCGCCGATACCCGCCTGGCGCAAAAAATCTCGCAGGTGTCGGGCGTCGGCCTGGTCAGCATCAGCGGCGGCCAGCGGCCGGCGGTGCGCATCCAGGCGAACCCCACCGCCCTGGCGGCGTACGGTCTGAACATCGTCGATGTCCAGACGGCGATCGCCGCGGCCAACGTCAACCAGGCCAAGGGCAGCTTCGACGGCGCGGCGCAAGCCTACACCATCAACGCCAACGACCAGTTGCTCTCGGCCGGCGAATACCGGTCCCTGGTCATCGCCTATCGCAACGGCGCGCCGGTGTTGCTCTCCGAGGTCGCCAACGTCATCGACGGGGCCGAAAACGTCAAGCAGGCCGCCTGGGTGAACCAGACCCCCGCGATCGTCCTCAACATCCAGCGCCAGCCCGGCGCCAACGTCATCGAGGTGGTCGATGCGGTGAAGAAATTATTGCCGCAACTGCAGGCCTCGGCGCCGGCATCGGTCGATGTCCGGATCCTCACCGACCGCACCAACACCATCCGCGCATCGGTCAAGGATGTGCAGTTCGAACTGCTGCTCTCGGTTGCCCTGGTGGTGATGGTGATCTTCCTGTTCCTGCGCAGCCTTCCGGCCACCGCGATCCCCAGCGTCGCGGTGCCGCTGTCCCTGATCGGCACCTTCGGCGTGATGTATCTGGCCGGCTTCAGCCTCAACAACCTGACCCTGATGGCCTTGACCATCTCGACCGGCTTCGTCGTAGACGACGCCATCGTAATGATCGAGAACATCGCCCGCTACATCGAACAGGGCGAGACGCCGCTCCAGGCGGCGCTGAAGGGCTCGGCGCAGATCGGCTTCACGATCCTGTCCCTGACCATTTCCTTGATCGCGGTACTGATTCCGCTGTTGTTCATGGGCGACGTGGTCGGCCGGCTGTTCCGCGAATTCGCCATCACCCTGTCGGTCACGATCATCATCTCGGCCGTCGTCTCGCTGACCCTGACGCCGATGATGTGCGCGAAACTGCTGCGGCACACGCCGGAACAACAGCAGGGCCGCTTCTACCACGCCTCCGGGCAGTTCTACGAGCGCGTCATCGCCGGCTATGGCAAATGGCTCAACTGGGTGCTGGAACGGCAGACTGCGACCCTGCTGGTCGCGATAGCCACCATGGTGCTGACGGTGATCCTGTATATCTTCATGCCCAAGGGCTTCTTCCCGCTGCAGGATACCGGCGTCATCCAGGGCATCACCGAAGCCTCACAGTCGATCTCATTCACCGCCATGGCCGAGCGGCAGCAGGCGCTCGCCAGGATCGTTCTGGAAGACCCGGCGGTGGAGAGTCTGACCTCCTTCATCGGCATCGACGGCGTCAATACCACCTTGAACAGCGGACGCATCCAGATCAATCTGAAACCCAGGGAGGAGCGCCTTGATACCGCCGCGGCGATCATCCGCAGGCTGCAGGAGAGCGTCAAGCAGGTGGCCGGCATCTCGCTGTTCATGCAGGCGGTGCAGGACCTGACGATAGAAACCCGGGTAAGCCGTACGCAATACCAATTCACGGTCGAGGATGCCGACCCGAAAATGGTCAGCGCCTGGACGCCGAAGCTGGTGGAGCGGCTGAGCCAGTTGCCGCAACTGCGCGATGTCGCCAGCGACGTGCAGGATCAGGGCCTGCAGGCGATGCTGACGATCGACCGGCCGACCGCCGCGCGCCTGGGCATCACGCCCAGCGGCATCGACAATACGCTCTACAGCGCCTTCGGCCAGCGCCAGGTGTCGACGATGTACACGCAGACCAATCAGTACCGCGTGATTCTGGAAGTCGACCCGAAATTCCAGAAAGGGCCCAAGGCGCTCGACGACCTGTATATCGCCACCGTGGTCGGCGGCGTGCCCACCACCACGATAGGCGCGCCGCAAGTCGCCCTCAGTACCATCACCACCCTGACCGAAATGCCGACGCCGCTGGTGGTCAGCCATATCGGCCAGTTTCCCGCCGCCACGGTATCCTTCAACCTGGCCCCCGGCGTATCCCTGGGCGAGGCGGTCAAGGCCATCGCTGCCGCCGAACGCGAGATCGCGCTGCCGGCCAGTACCCAGACCAACTTCCAGGGTGCGGCTCTGGCCTTCCAGCAATCGCTGTCCAACGAGCTGCTGCTGATCCTGGCCGCGATCGTCACCGTCTATATCGTGCTCGGCGTCCTGTACGAAAGCTACATCCATCCGATCACCATTCTGTCCACCCTGCCCTCGGCCGGCATGGGCGCACTTCTGGCGCTGATGATGTTCGGTTCCGATCTCGGCATCATCGCGGTGATCGGCATCATCCTGCTGATCGGCATCGTCAAGAAGAACGCGATCATGATGATCGACTTCGCCCTCGATGCCGAACGCAACGAAGGCATGAACGCCCGCGAGGCGATCTTCCAGGCCTGCCTGCTGCGCTTCCGGCCGATCATGATGACCACCATGGCCGCCTTGCTCGGCGCCCTGCCGCTGATGCTGGGCAGCGGCACCGGCTCCGAGTTGCGCCATCCGCTCGGCATCAGCATCGTCGGCGGCCTGATCCTGAGCCAGATGCTGACGCTATTCACGACGCCGGTGATCTACCTGGCCTTCGACCGGCTGGCCAGGCGCTTCGGCAGGCCGCGCGATGTTGCTGACGAGTTGAATCTGCCGCAGCAGCCATGAATCTTTCCGCGCCGTTCATCGAGCGCTCGGTCGCGACCACGCTGCTCACCATAGGCGTGGCGCTGGCCGGCACGGTGGCTTTCCATCTGCTGCCGGTGTCGCCGATGCCGCGCGTGGATATCCCGACGATTTCCGTTTCCGCCAGTCTGCCCGGCGCCGATCCGGAAACCATGGCGACCAGCGTCACGACGCCGCTGGAGCGCCAGCTCGGGCGCATCGCCGGGGTCACCGAGATGACCTCGAGCAGCGCCCTGTCCAACGCCAGCATCACCCTGCAATTCGACCTGGACCGCGACATCGACGGCGCGGCGCGCGATGTTCAGGCGGCGATCAACGCCGCGCGGATCGACCTGCCGGTGACCTTGCGCAGCAATCCGACTTATCACAAGGTCAATCCGGCCGACGCGCCGATCATGATCCTGGCGCTGACCTCGGCGACCCTGACGCAGGGACAGATGTACGATTCCGCATCGACCATCGTCGCGCAGAAACTGTCGCAGGTGTCCGGCGTCGGCAATGTCACGGTCGGCGGCAGTTCGCTCCCCGGCGTGCGCGTGGAGCTCAATCCGGATGCCCTGAATCGTTACGGCGTGACGCTGGAGCAGGTGCGCACCTCGTTGATCAGCAGCAACGCCAACCGACCCAAGGGCTTTGTCGAGAACGGCGAGCGGCAATGGCAGATCGCCACCAACGATCAGTCCAAGAAGGCCGCCGAATATCAGTCGCTGGTGGTCGCCTGGCGCCACGGTGCGCCGGTGCTGCTGGCGAGCCTCGGTCGCATCGTCGATTCGGTGGAGGATCTGCGCAATGCCGGCATGGCCAATGGCCGGCCGTCCATCCTGATCATCATCTACAAACAGCCGGATGCGAACATCATCGAAACCGTAGACCGGATACGAATGATGCTGCCGCAACTGACGGCGTCGATTCCCGCAGCGATCGACATGAGCATCCAGCTGGACAAGACCACGACGATACGCGCCTCGCTGTTCGATGTCGAACGCACGCTGTGCATTTCGGTGGCGCTGGTGATCATGGTGGTCTTCCTGTTCCTGCGTAATGGCCGGGCCACGCTGATCCCCAGCGTGGCAGTGCCGATTTCGCTGGTCGGCACCTTCGCCATCATGTACCTGTGCGGCTACAGCCTGGACAATTTTTCCCTGATGGCCCTGACCATCTCGACCGGCTTCGTTGTCGACGATGCCATCGTCGTCCTGGAAAACGTCTCCCGCCACCTCGAAGCCGGCATGTCGCCGATGCAGGCGGCGTTGCGCGGCGCGCGCGAAGTCGGCTTCACCGTGCTCTCGATGAGCATCTCGCTGGTGGCGGTGTTCATACCACTGTTGCTGATGGGCGGCCTGATCGGACGAATCTTCCACGAATTCGCGATCACCCTCTCGGCCGCGGTGCTGGTCTCCCTGGTGGTCTCGCTGACCACCACGCCGATGATGTGCGCCAGATTGCTCAAGCACCAGCCGCTACGCCACCACGGACGTTTGTTTCTTGCCAGCGAGCGCTTCTTCGACGCCATGCTGGCCCGCTATGACGGAAGCTTAAGCCGCGCACTGCGGCATCCGAAGATCACCATCGCGGTGATGTTCGCGGTGATCGCGCTGAACATCTACCTCTACACGGTCGTACCCAAGGGCTTCTTCCCGCAGCAGGATACCGGCATCATCCGCGGTTCCATCGTCGCCGACCAGGCGACCTCGTTCCAGGCGATGCGACCCAAGCTGGCCGGCTACGTCGACATCATCGGCGCCGATCCCGCCGTGGCCAGCGTCACCGGCTTCACCGGCGGCAGGCAGCGCAATACCGGCTTCATGTTCATCGCGCTGAAGCCGCTGGCCGAACGCAAGGTCAGCGCCGATGACGTCATCAACCGGCTGCGCGGCAAGCTGGCGAAGATCGCCGGCGCCAATCTTTTCCTGCAGGCGGCACAGGACATCAACGTCGGCGGGCGCGGTTCGAACTCGCAGTATCAATACGCGCTGCAGGGCGACAATCTGGCCGAGTTGAACGCCTGGGCACCGCGCATCCTGAAGATCCTGCAGGACCTGCCGGAACTCGCCGACGTCAATAGCGATCAGCAGAACAAGGGCCTGCAGATCACCCTGAGCATAGACCGGGTCACGGCGGCCAGGCTGGGCGTGACCGAGAGCGCGATCGATGCCGCGCTCTACGACGCCTTCGGCCAGCGCCAGGTCTCGGTGATCTACGAGGCGAAGAACCAGTATCACGTGGTAATGGAAGTCGCGCCCGAGTATTGGCAACGGCCCGAGACCCTGAACGGAATATATGTCGCCAACCGGCAGAACAACCTGGTTCCCCTCTCCGCCTTCTCGCATTTCGAAGCGACCAACACCACGCTCAGCGTGCCCCATCAGGGCCAGTTCCCAGCTATGACCCTGTCCTTCAACCTGCCGCCCAATGTCGTGCTCAGCCAGGCCATGGTGGCCGTGGAAAACGCCGTCCTGCACAGCGGCATGCCGGCCACCATACGGGCCAGTTTCCAGGGCACGGCGAAGACCTTTCAGGCGTCCCTGACCAGCATGCCGTTCCTGGTCCTGGCGGCGCTATTGACGATTTACATCGTGCTCGGGATGCTCTATGAAAGCTATGTCCATCCGATCACGATCCTGTCCACACTGCCCTCGGCCGGCGTCGGCGCACTCCTGGCCCTGTTGCTGTGCAAGATGGATCTGAGCGTCATGGCCTTCATCGGGATCATCCTGCTGATCGGCATCGTCAAGAAGAATGCCATCATGATGATCGATTTCGCGTTGATGGCGCAGCGCGTAGAAGGCAAGCCGCCGCTCGATGCCATCCGCCAGGCCTGCCTGCTGCGCTTCCGCCCGATCATGATGACCACCATGGCGGCTCTGCTCGGCGCCCTGCCCCTGGCGCTGGGCATAGGCACCGGCTCCGAACTGCGCCGGCCGCTCGGCGTGACCATCGTCGGCGGCCTGATCGTCAGCCAGATGCTGACGCTGTACACGACCCCGGTGGTGTATCTGTACATGGACCGTTTCAGGACCTGGTGGAAGTCGGTATGGGCCGGCTGGCGCGGCCAGTTGCCGGATGTCGCCGTCTGAAGTCGAAATGGAGAACAAATGAAATTTCAATTGCAACGCAGCAGATGCGCCGCGCACCTGGTGCACCTGGTGCAACTCGCCTCGCTGATGCTCCTCTCCGCCTGCGCTGTGGGGCCGGATTATGTCAGGCCGAGCGCGGAAACGCCGGCCGCCTTCAAGGAGCTGGCCGGCTGGAAAATGGCGCAGCCGGCCGACCTGGCGCTGCCCGCCAAGTGGTGGGAAATTTATCAGGATCCATTGCTCAATACGCTGGAGGAGGCGGCCAACCTCTCGAACCAGAGCCTGATCCAGGCCGAGGCGCAGTACCGTCAGGCCCGGGCCCTGGTCCAGGCCTCGCGCGCCGCCTACTTCCCGACCGTTGCCGCCAATGTTTCGCAAACCCGCGCCGGCGGTCTGGCATCGAGCAACCGGAGTACCACCGGAGCGCCGTCTTCGACCAATTTGCTGGCCATCGACGCCACTTGGGAGCCCGATCTCTGGGGCCGGGTGCGACGCTCGGTCGAAGCCAGCGAGGCCAATGCTCAGGCCAGCGCCGCCCTGCTGCAGGCGACCAGGCTGTCCATCGAGGCGCTCCTGGCGCAGAACTATTTCCAGTTGCGCAGCCTCGATGCCGACCGGCAGCTTTACGACAAGACCGTCGCCGACTATAGAAAATCGCTGGAACTGACGCAGAACCAGTACGCAGCCGGGATCGTGCCCAAGGGCACCGTGGTGCTGGCACAGACCCAGCTCAAGACGACCCAGGCGCAGGCCATCGATTTCGACGTCCTGCGCGCGCAAATGGAACATGCGATCGCGCTCCTGGTCGGCAAACCGCCGGCTCATTTCGCCATCGCGCCGGGCAGCAGCGACACCCGGGTGCCGCTGCCGCCGCAAGCCATTCCCTCGGCGCTGCTCGAACGCCGTCCCGATGTCGCCAACGCCGAACGGCTCGTCGCAGCGGCCAATGCACAGATCGGCGTCGCCCAGGCGGCCTACTTCCCCAGCCTCACCCTGGCGGCCTCGGGCGGATACCAGGCGAGCGCCCTGGCCAACTGGATTTCGCTGCCCAACCGGCTCTGGTCGGTCGGGCCGGCGCTGGCGCAAACCCTTTTCGACGGCGGCGCAAGGCAGGCGCAGAGCGATCAGGCGATCGCCGCCTACGATGCCGGTGTAGCCAACTATCGGCATACCGTGCTCACCGCCTTTCAGGAGGTGGAAGACAATCTGGCGGCGCTGCGCATCCTCGAACAGGAAGCGCAGGAACAGGACGAAGCCGTGCGACTGTCCAGACGCTCGGTGGAACTGATGCTCAACCAGTACAAGGCCGGCACCGTGACTTACCTGGATGTGATCACCGTCGAAGCCAGCGCCCTGTCCAACGAACGCACGGCGGTGGACCTGAGAAACCGCCGCCTGAGTGCCAGCGTGCTGCTCATCAAAGCCCTGGGCGGCGGCTGGAATGCCGCCCAGTTGCGGGAGGCCGGGGTGCCAGGAAAACGCGACTGAACCTGAGGGAACGCGGGACAGCGCTGCAATGCCGCAAAACCTGTTGAATAGCGAAGGGGTCAGTGCCGCGCTGCGCGGCGACGCGGAGCACGCCGAGCGCTGCTGGCGCCTGGCGATACGACTGGCTCCTGGGGAGGCCCAGGCCTGGTACAACCTCGGCCTGCTCCTGGCCGGCCAGCAGCGCACAACCGAAGCCGTAGACTGCTACCGGCAGGCCATCCTGCTCAAGCCGGGCAATGCGGCTGCGCATAACAATCTCGGCCTCCTGCTGGCCGCGAACGGCCGCCGGATCGAGGCCGAGAACTGCTACCGGCAGGCGCTCGCCGGCGATCCCGGCTACGCCGCGGCGTATGGCAATCTGGCCATCCTCCTGGCGCAGGGCAAGCGGCATGCGGAAGCCGAGAGCTGCTACCGGCAGGCGCTGAAGCTGGCGCCCGATGATGCCGCGACGCATTCCAACCTCGGCGCGCTGCTGGCCGGTCAAAGACGCTTCGATGAGGCGGAGCGATGCTATCGCAAGGCCATCGCGCTGACCCCGAACAATGCCGGCGCGCACTCCAACCTCGGCATCCTCCTGGCGAACCAGCGCCGTCACGAGGAAGCGGAGCAATGCTACCGTCAGGCCCTCGCGCTGGCGCCCAACGATGCCAGGGCGTACAGCAACCTCGGCCTGTTGCTTGAGGAGACCGGGCGCGAAGCCGAGGCCGAGAATTGCCATCGCAAGGCCCTCGCGCTCGATCCCGGCAGCGCCGAAATCCATGCCAACCTGGCCGACCTGCTGGCCCATGCCCGGCGCTGGATTGAGGCCGAAGCCGGCTACCGGCTGGCCATCCGGCTCAAGCCCGAGTCGCCGGCGACGCACTCCAACCTCGGCGTCATGCTGGCCAATTGCCGGCGCGAAGCGGCGGCGGAGAAAAGCTTCCGCCGGGCGTTAGCGCTGGATCCGGGCTATCAGCTGGCCCGGCTCAATCTGGGCTTCCTGCTGCTGCGCCAGGGAAGATTTGCCGAAGGCTGGCCATTGCACGAGGCGCGCTACGATCGCGACTTGCCCGACAACGGCATCGCCATCCCCGAGCTTGCTTTCCCGCGATGGCGCGGCGAATCCCTGGCCGGCAAATCGCTGCTGGTCTGGCCGGAACAGGGCTACGGCGACGAAATCCAGTTCTGCCGCTATCTGCCGCTGCTCAAGGCGCAAGGCGTCACGCGCCTGACCCTGGTCTGCAAGAAGCCGCTCAAGGCCTTGCTCGGCACCCTGGCTGGCGTCGATCTGCTGCTTGGCGACGATGAGGCCGGCGAACTGATCGCGGCGCATGATTACTGGACCTTCCCGCTGAGCATTCCGCTTCATCTGCGGACTCGCGTGGATTCCATTCCGGCCAGCATTCCCTATCTCCGCGCCCTGCCCGAGCGCCTCGCTAATTGGGCGCCGGCCATCGTGCGCGGCCGCTTCAATGTCGGTCTGCTCTGGGCGGGCAACCCCGGGCATCACAACGACGCCTATCGATCCCTGCCCTCGCTCTCGCTCCTGGCGCCGCTCTGGTCGGTCCCCGGGGTGCGTTTCTTCAGTCTGCAAAAGGGCCGCGGCGAGGAGCAACAGAGCGGCGAGCCGCGCGGCAGCCAGGCGCTGGTGAATCTGGGCGCAGCGTTCGACGATTTCGCCGATAGCGCCGCGGTGATCAGCCAGCTCGACCTGGTGATCACGGTCGATAGCGCCGTCGCCCATCTGGCGGGGGCGCTGGGCAAACCCTGCTGGCTGCTCCTGGCGCACTACCGGACCGACTGGCGCTGGCTCGAGGGGCGTTCCGATTCGCCCTGGTATCCCGGGATGCGCCTCTTCCGCCAGCCGCCTGATGAACACTGGAGCGGCGTGATAGCCGAACTGGCCAGTGCCCTGAGAAAAGAAACGAAGCGCAACATTTGATTACAAAATCAGTCATTCCGGCTTCTCCGGGAAACACTCTTCGCCTGCTCACTTGTTATCCTGCACTTGCAAGACAACCGGCACGATCACAGAAAAGGATCAATCATGAAACGCACCCTGCTCGCAGCAAGCCTGCTCCTTCCCCTGGCGGCGCTGGCCCAGAACAGATACGCCCCACCCCAGCCGGCGCCTTCCAACGTCATCCAGGACAATACGGAATTCGCAAAAGTTCTGAATTACACGGCGATTCCGGGGCCGACCATTGCCCGGCAAGTCTGCCAGCCGGTGGCCGTCAGCCCGGCCGCCGATCACAATCCCGCCGGCGCCATCATCGGTGGCCTGACCGGCGCTCTGGTCGGCTCGCGCTTCGGCAGCGGTCATGGCAAGGACGCCACGACCATCGCCGGCGCCGTCGGCGGCGCGATGGTCGGGGACCGGGTAGGCTCAGGCAGCGCCACGGTCCAGCAGCAATGCCATACCGTCTATGACGCAGGCCCGCCCGTCGGCTACCAGGTGACCTACGACTACAAGGGCAAGTTGCTCACCACCACGACCGCATACCCGCCCGGGGAATTCCTCAAGATACGCAACCGCATCACGGTGGAATGAACAATCAGAAAACGCCCGCGCTGTTCATCGCGCGGATCTCGTCCTGCTGAAATCCCCAATCGGCGAGAACCTCTTCCGTGTGTTCTCCGGCCGCGGCCGGAGGTCGCGCCACCTCGGCCGGGGTGCGGGAAAAGCGGGGAGCAGGCGCCGGCTGGGTGACGCCGTCCACGTCGATGAATGCCTGCCGCGCCAGATTGTGCGGATGCTTCGGTGCCTCGTCGAAGTCGAGCACCGGCGCAAAACAGGCTTCCGTGCCTTCGAGCAACTGGCACCATTCATCGCGCGTCCGGGTCTTGAATAACGCCGCCAGGCTGAGCTTCAAGTCCGCCCAGCGCCCGCTATCCATCTGGCTCTGGAAAGCCGGATCGTCGATGGCGCAGAGTTCCAGGAGCTTGCCGTAGAACTGCGGCTCGATCGCGCCTATGGCCACGAACTTGCCGTCGGCGCAGGCGTAGCTGCCGTAGAAATGGGCGCCGCCGTCGAGCAGGTTGCAGCCACGCCGCGTACTCCAGGCACCGTATGCCTTGAAGCCGTAGACCATGGCCGTGAGCAAGGCGGCACCGTCGGTCATCGCGGCATCGACCACCTGACCCTTGCCCGAGGTGCGCGCTTCGAGCAGGGCGCAGACCACGCCGAAGGCCAGCATCATCGCGCCGCCGCCGAAGTCGCCGACCAGATTCAGGGGCGGCGGCGGTGGTTCGTCGGGGCACCCGATGGCATGAAGCGCACCGGACAGGGCGATGTAGTTGATGTCATGGCCTGCGGCCTGGGCCAAGGGCCCCGCCTGACCCCAGCCGGTCATGCGGCCATAGACCAGCCGGGGATTGTCTTTCAGGCAGGCATCGGGCCCCAGCCCCAGGCGCTCCATCACGCCTGGCCGGTAGCCCTCGATCAGGGCATCGGCGCCGGCCACGAGTCGATGCAGCGCAGCCGCCCCGGCCGGATTCTTGAGGTCGAGGGCGATCGAGCGCCGGCCCCGCGCGAGCACATCGAAGCGGGTATCGAGCATGGGGAAAACGGCGGCCGAGGACTTCCGTTTCTGGTCGATGCGGATCACCTCCGCGCCCATGTCCGAGAGCATCATGGCGCAAAAAGGCGCCGGACCCAGGCCGACCATCTCGATGACGCGCAAACCCTGCAGCGGTCCAGTCATACGGGTCTCAGGCGAGCTTGAACTTGAGTTCGCCCAGCTTCTCGATCGCGCTGACGATTTCGTCTCCGGCCTTGAGCCAGACCTGCTGCTCCTTGGGTTTGCCGGCGATGACGCCTTGCGGCGTGCCGGTAAAGATGATGTCGCCGGGCTCGAGCGTCCACAACCTGGAGATATAGGCAATCATCTGCTGGCAATTGAAGATGAAGTCGTCGGTGTTCCAGGACTGGCGTACTTCCCCATTCACCCGGGTCTCCAGCTTGAGCTTGTTCGGATCGCCGACCAGATCGGCCGAGACGAAGTAGGGGCCGATAGGCGCAAAATCGTCCAGCGTCTTGCCTATCATCCATTGCGCGGCCGGCAACTCCAGTTGCAGATCGCGCGCCGAGAAATCGTTCGAGGTGCAATAGCCGGCGACGTAATTCAGGGCATCGGCTTCCGAGACGTTGCGCGCCGGCTTGCCGATGACGATCAGCAGTTCCGTCTCGTAATCGAACTTGTAGGCAACATCCCTGGGCGGCAACTTGATCGTGCAGTTGTGCGCGGCCAGGGAATTGTTGTACTTGTTGAACAGGATCGGCACCTTCGGCGCCGCCATGCCGATTTCCTGGGCGTGGCGCCGGTAGTTGAGGCCGACGCAGATGATCTTGCCCGGGTTGGTGAACAGGCGGCCGTGCGTGATCGAGTCTGCGCTCACCACGGCAGGCCTGCCCTTGGGCGACTTTGCCGCGGCGACGAGTCTGTCCAATGCAACAGCGTTGCCCACCTTGAGCAACTCCTCCAGGGTCAGCGGCGCGGCGATGCGCAGCAGCGCGGCCGCCTTGCGCACATCGATCACGCCATTCTCGGTCAACACCCCCAGCGTTTCCGTGCCATCGGCATTCTTCATCGAGAGCAGCGTGGCCTTCCTGGGCATCTCATGCGGCCCCTTGAACTTCGCTGTCGTCTCGGGCCTAATCCTGGCCCTGGCTGCCGACGCAGGCGCTGCTGCGGCGATGCCCACGCCCATGGCGCCTGCGCTTTTCAGAAAGCTGCGTCTTGTGCTCATCATGTCTCCTTTGTGCTGAGATCGGCGCTTGCGCGCTCGGGGTTCTTGCCAGCTTGCGGCTTTAAGTCGGCTGCCCGAACCTGCACCAGGCAGTCGTAGAAGGTCGGCGCATTGCCCAGGTCGGTGAGCGCCTGACTGGTCAGTTCGTTGGCGTTCTTGCCATCCGCGGAAAGTTTCTTCCACCAGATCGACGGGATGACCACGACGCCTTTGCGGGCGCGCTCGGTCAGATGCGCCTTCAGGTTCAAGCTGCCGCGCTGGTTCCACACCTGCACCGTTTGCCCGTCGGCGACGCCGCGTTCCGCCGCGTCGAGGGGATGAAGATGCACCGCGGGCTCGCCTTCGATCGCGCGCAGACTATCGACATTGACGAAGCTGCTGTTGAGAAAGTGCCGCGCCGGCGGCGAGATCATGGCCAGCGGAAAGGTGCGCGCCAGCGGGCTCTGCGCCGACTCGTGCGGCGCGACGTAGCCGGGCAGCGGGTCATGGCCGGAAGCCGCCAGTTGCGCCGAATAGAATTCGCACTTGCCCGAGGGGGTGGTGAAACCGCCCCGGGCAAACGGCGCCTCGGGCAAGTTCAGCTTGGCCCAGCCATTCTGCTTCAGCGTCTCCCAGTTCATGTGCCGGGTCCGCTCATCGGCGAAATTGAACGCCTGCGCCGCGAGCATCTCGTCGCTGTCATCGAAGCAGGCTTCGACAAAACCCAATTGCCTGGCCATCAGGCGGAAGATCTCGCTGTTCGGTTTGGCCTCGCCCAACGGCGCTATCGCCGGATTGTTGGCCAGTACATAGGTGTGGCCGTAGGACTTGTGGATATCGAAGTGTTCGAGTTGCGTGGTCGCCGGCAGCAGGATATCGGCGTAGTCCGCAGTGTCGGTCTGGAAGTGCTCGAGTACGACGGTGAACAGATCCTCGCGGGCGAAGCCGGCGGCCACCCTGGCCGAGTCGGGCGCGACCGCGACCGGGTTGGCGTTGTAGACCACCAGCGCCTCGATAGCCGGGTCCGCACCCGACGGCTGGAGGGCATCGCCGATGCCGCTCATGTTGACCGTGCGCGGCATCTTCGGCCAGCCCGGAATCAGATCGGGACGCTGCAGACCGGCGCTATTCAAGGGAAAGAAGGCGGAGGAAGAATGCAGCGCGCCGCCGGCGCGATGCCGCCAGGCGCCGACCAAGCTAGGCAGACAGGCCAGAGCGCGGACCGCTTGGCCGCCGCCATGGCCGCGCTGCACGCCGTAACCGATGCGGATGGCCACCGGCACGCGGTCTTGCACGGCCATCCGGCCATAGGTCAGCGCCAGTTCGAGTACTTGCTGCTGGTCTATGCCGCAGAGCTGCGCCACCCGCTCGGGCGGATACTCCAGGGCGCGCGCCCGCAGTGCGTCGAAACCCAGCGTGTGTGCTGCGACATAATCGTGATCGAGCAGGCGTTCACGGATCAGGATATGGATCATCCCCAAGGCCAGGGCCGAATCGCTGCCCGGCAGCAAGGCGATGTGCTGGTGACACTTCTCCGCCGTCAGTGAGCGATAAGGATCGATGGCGATCACGCGGGCGCCGCGCCGCTTCGCCTCCTGCACGCGGGTCCAGTAATGCAGGCTGGAGGTGATCGGATTGCAACCCCAGAGCAGGATCAGTTTCGCCTCGTCGGCGAAATCGACATCGAAGCCCAAACCGCCGCCATAGGTGGCCTTGATCCCCGCGGTTCCCGCCGCGGCACAGATGGTGCGTTCCAGCAGCGAGGCGCCGAGGCGGTGAAAGAAACGCGCGGCCATGCTCTCGCCCTGCACATAGCCCATCGTGCCGGCGTAACTGTAGGGCAGTATGCGCTGCGGATCGCGCCCGGCGATCTCTTTCAGGCGGCTGCCGATAATCTCCAGCGCCTCGTCCCAACTAATGCGCCGAAACCTGCCTTCGCCCTTGCGGCCGATCCGCTGCAGCGGATAGAGCAGACGCTCCGGGTGGTAGGTGCGCTCGGTGTAACGCGCCACCTTGGTGCACAGCACGCCGCGGGTCGCAGGGTGCGCCGGATCGCCGGCTACGCGAATGGCGCGACCATTTTCCACCGTGACGAGCAGTGCGCAGGTGTCTGGACAATCATGGGGACAGGCGGCGCGGACCGTACGCGTGCTCATGACCATCCCGGTTTCAGGTCGATTTCGAGAGCAGACTGAAATGTTCGACCGCAGGCGCTGCGGCGAAATACGGCCCGACGATGGCACGCCAGGCCTGGAAGGCTGGCGACTCGCGGAAATCCACGGTGTGATTTGCCAGCGTGTCCCAGTAGATCATCAGGACATAGCGTTCCGGCGATTCTATGCCCTTGTTGATCCTGTGACCCTTGTAGCCCTTGGCCAGAGCGATGACCGTTGCGACGCCCTCCCGGATAGCTGCGTCGAAGGCCTCCTGACTGCCTGGTTTGATGCGGATGTCGGCAATTTCCAGAATCATGGTTTTTCCATCGGTGGTTGAGCGAAGCGCATACCGGGCGGCTCCGGCCGCCCAGGACGCCATTATCCCTCAGACGCCGGCAGGAGAACCATTTTTACAGCAGACCGAAATAAATGGTGCTAGCATGTTGTTAAATTCCATTAGCATACTTCCCTTCCCACCCACGCCCCCATGCCATCATGTCAAAGCACTCCAAGGCCACCAGGTTTCACCCGATCGGCGCTCCGGTTCGTCATGATCACGTAATACACGAGCGCGAGCACGACAGCTACAAATCCAAGGGCAAGCTGCCCGAACCGACGGCGTGCCCGGTTTGCCGCGCGGTTTTTCACCAGGGCCGCTGGCAGTGGGCCGAGGTGCCGGCGGACGCGCACCACCAGATCTGCCCCGCCTGCCAGCGGATACAGGACAAATTCCCGGCCGGCTTCGTCGCCCTGGAAGGCGAATACCTGAAACTGCACCGTAACGAACTGCTGCAAATCATCGGCCATGTCGGCGAGCGGGCGCAGCAGGAACACCCGCTAGAGCGGATCATGGGGATAGAGGAGGAAAACGGTGGCATGCTGGTCACCACCACCGACATCCACCTGGCACGCGGCATTGGCGAGGCGCTTCACCACGCCCATCACGGCGAACTGGAATTCCATTACAACGACGAAGAGAATCTGCTCCGCGTGAACTGGAAGACTTAAACAGAGCCTTTCCCCCGCCCCTTTCCAAGGAAAGGGGTGACCGAGGCTCACTTCGTTCGCAGGCAATGGCTTGCCTCGCCTTGAGGCGGCCCGGCGACGAGGCTTAGCTCAGTGCACTTCTCCCTTTGCCGGAATCGACAATGGCAGCACCGCGATCCCTTCCTCGATCAAGGCCTTGACCTCGGTTGCCGTGGCAATGCCGCGGATGCTGCGTGGAGGGATCTCTGCGTAATGAATTTTCCGGGCTTCCTCCGGGAACTGCGTCCCGACGTTCTCGCTGTTTCTCGCCAGGTCGGCCACGGCGGCGAGCAGTTTCGCCGCCGTGGCATCTGCCGTAGCCACTGCGCGCTTGACATGAGGACCGGAAGGCAGCCGGGTGATGTTGGCATCGCTGCAATACGGGCAGGAAACCAGCTTCGTTGCGGATTGACGGGCAAACTCGTCGGCCGAAGCGAACCACCCTTCGAACGGATGGCGGTTGGCGCAGGTCAGATTCAGTACGATCATAGTGAAATAGGGCGGCTAGCCGGCGACCAGGAACTTTGGTCGATTCGCGGTTCGACGATTATCGCACAGCGATGCAGAGTCTCCCGGGTCCGCCGCGTTAGCGCAGCGCTGACAACTATTTGTTGTTGGCGTTAGCGCGGATATATTGCCACAGCAAGTCCATCTCTTCGTTGTTGAATGTGCCCTTCCAGGGCGGCATCTGGCCTTTGCCATTGATGACCGAGTTCTCGAAGCGGGGACGTTCGTCGGCGCGCAGACGGCGCAGATCGAAAGTCTGGCCGGTGCTGACCAGATCATCCCCGTGGCAGGTAGAGCAGTAGTTGTTGTAGATGCGCTCGCCAGCCGCGATCTTCTTGCCGTCCTGCGCCAGCGACAGCGTCGCCATCATCGCAGCCAGCATCGCGGCAACTCGCACAGCAATAATCAATCTCCGCTCCGGCCTGGCCATGGACTTCAATGCCCCGGCGGAAAACCGCGCTTGGCCAGATACTCGGCGACATCGAAGCGACAGATGTCGATATTCTCGCGCATCTCCTCGGAAACCAGCCGTTCGAGGACGGCGAGAGAATCGGAACCCTCGGCGAACGCCCGGCGAAACCGGGCGCTCAATTCCTGATCCTGATCGAGCACGATATCGATCTGCCGCTTCAGCGGCGCGAAGTCGCAGGGCGCGGCCCACGCCACGGAAGCGGCGGAGGCTAAATAGCCCAGCGCCGCAACCATGAGCAGGTCGCGGCGCATGCTACTTGTCGAACAGGCCGAAGGTCCACAACGAAGCGCCCGCCGGCACATTGGCGAGATTCGGGTCGCCGGCGCGCAAGGCATAGACGCCGCCTATGCCGCTCATCACGGTGACATACTGCTTGCCGTTCTTCTCCCAGGTCACCGGCTGGCCGATGATCCCGGAAGGGGTCTGGAAGCTCCAGAGGATCTTGCCGGTATCGGCATCGAGCGCCTGGAATTCTCCGGTCATGACGCCGGTGAACACCAGATTGCTGGCGGTGACCATGGTCGAAGACCAGTTCGGACTCTTGTAGGGCGTCGCCCACTTGGCCTTGCCGGTCAGCGGATCGACCGCCTTCAGATAGCCGCGGACATTCGGGTCGTCGGTGACCGTGGTGCGCTTGACCGTGCCCGGGCCGGACGGGCGGCCGAGTGCCAGTTTCGGCGGCTCTTCCGCTTCGTAGGTCATGCCGATGTGCATGGCGTTCATGTAGAGCAGGCCGGTCTTGGGACTGAAAGACACGTGCTGCCAGTTGATCCCGCCCGACACCGACGGCCAGATGGTCACCTTCTTGCCTGCGAGCGCGTCCCTGAAGGCCTCGGTGACTTTCGGACGCCCGGTCTTAAGGTCGATGCCGTCGGCCCAATTGACTTTCTCGAAGGCATTGGCGGCGAGCAGTTTGCCTTCCTTGGCGTCGAGCACGTAGAGGAAGCCGTTGCGGTTGGCCTGGATCACCACCTTGCGCGGTTTGCCGTCGACCTTGATCGTGGCGATCACCGGCGTCTGCACCGCGTCAAAGTCGAACGGGTCTTCCGGCGACGCCTGGTAGTACCAGACCCGCTCGCCGGTCTTCGGCCGGATGGCGAAGATCGAATTGGTAAACAGGTTGTCGCCCTTGCGCGCCCGCGGGTTCCACGGCGACGGGTTGCCGATGCCCCAGTACACCAGATCGAGGTCCGGATCGTAGCTGCCGGTCACCCAGGAACTGCCGCCGCCGGTCAGCGCGGAATCGCCCTGCCAGGTTTCCGATCCCGGCTCGCCTGCGGCCGGTATCGTATACAAGCGCCACAGCTGCTTGCCGGTATTCACGTCGTAGGCTTCGACGAAACCGCGATGGCTGTATTCCGCGCCGGCGACGCCGACGATGACCACGCCGTTGACGATCAACGGCGCGCTGGTCATCGAATAACCGTTGGCGATGGTCGCAGGCTCGGGCGAGGCGGTGTTCCAGATCTCCTTGCCGGTCTTGGCATCCATCGCGACGATGTGATTGTCGAGCACGGCGCGGATGATCTTGCCCTCGTAGATGGCGACGCCGCGGTTCACGATGCCGCAGCAGACGACGCGCAGTGTCTCCGGCGGATACTCGTGATTGGTGCGCCAGATCTGTTTGCCGGTCATGGCATCGACCGCCATCGTGGCGTTGTGCGATGTCGTATAGATCACGCCGTCCTTGATCACCGGGAAAGCCTCGGCGCCGCGATTGTCGGTGATCGCATAGGACCACATCGGGACCAGCTTCTTGACGTTGCCCTTGTTGATTCTGGTCAGCGGACTGTAGCGCTGCCCGGCATAGCCCATGCCGTAGACCAGCACGTCCTCCGGCGTGTTTTGATCGTTCCTGAGATCCGCAGCGGTTTGCGCCAGAGCGCCGCCGGCCAACAATGCCGTCAACGAAAGCGCGGCGAACGCCTGCCTGAACTTGGTCATGGTCCCCTCCCCCTGAAGTATCGCCAAACAGGTATGGGCCGTCCCATCCTGTCGCTGATCCGTCGGCTCTTGGTCTTTGTATAATGCCGGCCTAGCGAATCGATTCGATGCCGGCGGATCATCCCCCCAAACGGGCCGCCTTGTAAAGAGATTCTTCAGGGTAATCTACGCTGCAGGTCGATGACGTCTCGGTACTTCGCCGCAGGCTATTTTCCACCCGGGAAAGCAAATGATTCGTTCGTCTCGTTCGTTGGCGTTGCCCTGCCTGCTGCTGATCCTGACCGGGCAGGTTCGGGCTGCCGACCCGCCGAACGGAGGCATCCAGGAACTGCCCGCTATCGTCGTCACAGGGGCCCTGCCGCTGCCCGGCCTCGGCCTGCCGCTGCGCGATATTGCCGGCAACCTGCAGAGCGTCAGAGGGATGGATATCGGACGGCAGCATGCCGGCAACATCACCGAGTATCTGGAGCAGAATCTGGGCAGCGTGACGGTCAATGCGGCGCAGGGAAATCCCTACCAGCCTGACGTCAGTTACCGAGGCTTCACTGCTTCGCCGCTGCTCGGCACGCCGCAGGGACTGTCGGTATTCCAGGATGGGGTGCGCATCAACGAGCCCTTCGGCGATGTCGTGAACTGGGACTTGCTGCCACTAGCGGCGATTGCCGGCCTGCAGGTCATTCCCGGCTCGAACCCGGTCTTCGGCCTGAATACGCTGGGCGGCGCGATCGCCATCAGCACCAAGAGCGGCAGCAGCCATCCCGGCGGGCAGTTGGAACTATCCGGCGGCTCGTTCGGGCGCAAGACCTGGGAACTGGAACATGGCGGCCGGGCCGGCAAGCTGGACTACTTCGTCACCGCCAACGACTCGGCAGAGCGCGGCTGGGCCGAGCACAACCCCAGCCTGGTCAGGCAACTATTCGGCAAGATCGGCTATCGAATTTCCGACACCCGCGTAGAGTTGAGTCTGACTGCGGCGAACAATGATCTGCATGGTGCCCAGACCATCCCGCGCTCGTTTCTCGACAACCCCCGGCAGGCCTACACCTTTCCCGACGAGAATCAAAACCGGGCCAGCCTGTGGAGCCTGTCGGGCAGTCATTTCTTCAGCGAAACCGTGCAACTGTCTGGCAATGCCTACTATCGCAACTACAGCAACCGGAATCTCAGCAGCAACGTCAACGGCGACGTCAATAGCGCCATCGAGGCCAGCAATGCCCGCGCCGCAGTCCTGCAGGACAGCTACGGCATGAGCCTGCAATTGTCCCGGCTGGGCAGGCTGGCCGCCATGGACAATCAGCTGGCGATCGGCATCAGCGGCGATCTGGCCCAGGCGAGTTTCACCCAGTTCAGCCAGGATGCGCAATTCACGGCGCGTCGCGACACCGTCGGGATAGCCCCGTACGCGCTAGTCACCGATGCCAGGACGGTGAACAGCAACCTTGGCCTGTTCTTTTCCGATACCCTGTCCTGGAACCCGCGATGGTCCGGCACGGTATCGGCTCGTTACAATCTGGCGCGGGTGAGCATGGCCGACCAGACCGGCCTGCAAGCCTTGCTCAACGGCACGCATGAGTTTTCGCGGATCAATCCCGGCCTCGGCCTGAGCTACCATCCGCACCCCGGACTCACCGCCTACGGCGGCTACAATCAAGGCATGCGCACGCCCACCGCGATCGAGCTCGCCTGCGCTGACCCCAACGCACCCTGCTCTCTGCCCAACGCCTTTATCGCCGATCCGCCACTGAAACCGGTGATCGCCAAAACCGCCGAGTTCGGTGCGCGCGGCAAGTTGGGCGCCACATCGAACTGGAGCGCGGCGATGTTCCGCACCACGCTGGCCGACGATCTGCAATTCATCAGCAGCAGCGGCGCTGCCAGCAGTACCGGCTATTTCCAGAACGTCGGCGCTACGCGCCGCCAGGGGCTGGAATTCTCCGCCCGGACGGTCCGGGACAAGCTTGCCGCGACCTTGAGCTATAGCCACATCGAGGCAAGATATCTAACGGCCTACCGCGAACGCAGTGCGAGCAATTCGAGCGCCGATGGCAACGGCGACATCCAGGTACTGCCGGGCAACCGGATGCCCGGCCTGCCGCAAAACAGTCTGAAGTTGCGCCTGGACTACACGGCGACGCCGGACTGGGACATCGCGGCCAGCCTGCTGTTGCGCAGCGCCATTTATGCCCGCGGCGACGAAAACAATCAGGATAGGAACGGCACGGTCGCCGGCTACTTCCTGGTCAATCTGGATGCCATCTATACGCTCGCCAAAAATCTGCAACTATTCGCGCGCGTCGACAATCTGTTCAACAGGCAATATGCCAATTTCGCCGTCCTCGGCCAGAACTACTTCAACGGACCCGGGCACACCTTCGACGGCGGCAACATCCTCACCGAGCAGTTCGTCGCCCCGGGCGCGCCGCGTGGCGCGTGGCTCGGCCTCAGGTACTTATGGTATAAGTAATATAATGGGCGAAGTCCATGACGCAAGCCAAATACCGTGGTGCATGGAGCGCAGTAGCTGCCGCAGTGAGTGATGCATTGGGCGGCGCAGTTGCCTCCGCAGTTGCCTCAAGACGATCCGGAAGACGGCAAGCAGGCCAAAGCGAGAAAGAAGAAATATTTCCGACCCATGCTCGATGACGACGACATTCCGACGCCGCCTGGCAAGGGTAGTGCAGCAGGCTATGCCCAAGCCCCGGATGGCGATGTAAAGCATTTGATCAAGCGGGCCACGGCGCTTCCTCCCTGCCCCTATGTGGATCTTTCCTACCTCGTCGTGGAAGATTCTCCGCTGATGCGCAAATGGTTGCGCAATACCATCGCGGAAATGGGCGGCAAGAAGATCGCAACGGCCGAATCCTATAATGACGCATTGTTCCGCATCAGGTCCAGCGGTGATTTCGATGTCGTGCTTTGCGACTACATCCTCTCCGACACCCGCGATGGACAGATGCTGCTGGAAGAGGTCCGCCGGAACAAGCTGCTGCCTCAATCCACCTTATGGATCATGATCACCGGGGAAAGGAATTATGGCCAGGTATTTTCTGCGGCGGAACTGGCCCCAGACGATTACCTGATCAAGCCCATCACCCCGGCCATCCTGATGGAACGTCTGGAACGGGCATGGAATCGCCGGCTGGTCCTTAAAGTAGCGACCACGCTGTTCGACTCCGGTCGTTATGCCGAGGCGCTGGTGATCGCGAAAAAGCAGGCCGTCGAATCCGAGCAGCACGCCATCGACTTCCAGCGGATAGCCGGCGAATGCCTGCTCCAACTCGATCAATATGCGGAAGCCTATCGCCACTACGAGCACATCCTGGAATCGCGACCCAGGCTGCCCTGGGCGCGTCTGGGCAAGGGGCGGGCCTTCTTCCATATGGACAGGCACGACGAAGCACAAGACATACTGGAATCCCTGATCAAGGACAGTCCCGATTTCCTCAAGGCGCACGACGTGATCGCCAAAGTTCACGAGCGCAAGGGCGACCTGGAGAGCAGCAAGCAGGTGTTGAAGGCCGTGCTGCAGAAAAATCCGAAAGCACTGCACCGTCATCGTGAAGTCGTGCGCGTGGCTCAGGCGACTAACGATCCCTCCTCGGCGATCGAGGCCTACGCCCTGATGCATCAGCATGGCCGCGGCTCCTCGTTCCTGACGCCCGGAGATTTCTGCGGATACGCCGGACTGCTGATGAGTTCGGCTTCGAAGGGTGCTCAGGAGCGCCTCGATGCGCTCAACCTGCACCTGCGCGACTACCACAAGGACGACCAGGGGTTTGCCCTTGCCGGACACATGATCAGCTATGCCGCGGAGACGCTTTCCGGCAATGCCCAGGGAGCGGCCCAGGCCTATGCCCGCATGAGCCTGGCCCATCAACAGGCACAGGGCAAAGGACTCGTCGTCGATACCGAACAGTCGATGGCCTTGATGAACATCGCCTTGAAGCAGGGCGACCAGGCCATGGCGCTGGCCTGTGCCGGCAGCCTCTATAACGACCATTTCGGCAATGAGTCGATGACCGGGCGGGTCAATAAGGCACTACTTTCCGCCGGCCTCTCGGCCATGGGTGCGAAACTGGCCGAGGAATCGTCGCAGCGCCTCAAGGAACTCAACAAGGCCGCCATCAACCTGGCGAAGCACGGGCAACTGCAGGAAGCCGTCAAGGAATTCCAGCAACTGGCAACCGTGACGCCGAGCGTATTCATCTACCTGAATGCGGCAACCGCCATCGCCAAACTCGCGGAAGAAGTACGCGACGGCAGAATCAGGATTCCGCTCGACGAGCAGCGCAGCCACAGCATCCAGATGCAGGCTTACCTGAAGTACGTCCGCGACAAGGATCCGGGTAATGCCCGGCTGACAAAAATCGAGAACGTCTGGAAGGCCTGCCACTTTGCCGTCTGATACCTGCATGCGCTTGACACGAGTCAGTTCGCAGCTGCAGACATGACCCTCGTGCCGAGTTCGCACGGCACCTAAGCGCCAGTACCGCCCATCACCTCGAGGATTCGCTGCTTTAGTCCCTCCTCGCCGAGTTCGCGCAAGGACGCCGGCAGCGAAAACTCGGCGGCCACATGTCCGGGCGCACAGAAGACGAGGATACGGTCGCCGATGTCCATGGCCTCGCGTATCGAATGGGTGACGAAGACGCCGGTCTTGTGGGTCTCCTGCACCAGGCGGCGGAACTCGCTGCGCAGGCTGGCGCCGGTGAGTTCGTCTAGGGCGCTGAAAGGCTCGTCGCAGAGGAGTATCTCAGGATCGGTGGCGAACGCCCGGGCAATGCTTACCCGCTGCCGCATGCCGCCGGAAAGAGAATGCGGGTACTTGTCCTGATGCGCTTCCAGCCCCAGCCGTTTCAGCCAGTCGCGGCCGACGGCGAGGCGCCGCTCCCGGGCGACATGGCGCAGTTCCAGGCCATAGGCGACATTCTCCAGGGCGCTGCGCCAGGGCAGCAGCCGGTCATTCTGGAAGACCACGCTGATCTTGCCGGCCAGCGCATCGAAATCGGCAAAGGGATTGCAGCCCAGGACGCGAATCTCGCCCGCGCTGGGCGCGATCAGCCCGATCAGCAGATTGAACATGGTCGATTTGCCGCAACCGGTCTTGCCGACCACGGCCACCAGTTCCCCCGGGGCGATGGATAAGTCCAGATCCTTGACCGCGTAGCCCTGGCTCTCGCCCTCGAAGCGTTTCGACACGCCGGCGAAGTTCACCACGCTCATAACTGGCGCTCCGAGGTCGGACGGTAGCGGAGAAAATGGCTCTCGAGGAGCGTCACCAAACCTTGGGTCACGACGACGAACAGCACCAGCACCAGGGTCCAGGCGATGGCCCCGGCCATGTCGAACAATTGCTGACGCTGCAGCAGTTCGTAACCGACGCCGATGCCGGCGCCGACCAGTTCGGCCACCACCACGACCCGCGAAACATTGCCGAGATTGACCTTCCAGGCGGTCATGATGCCCGGCAGGATGCTCGGCCAGATCAGGGTCCTGACCATGTCCCATTTGCTCGGCCGGAACGACATCGCCATCTCGATCAGATCCTTGGAAATCGCCCGGTAGGAATCGTGGATCTGGAAGGCGAAGGCTGGCAGGGTGGTCATCAGGATGATGAACCAGATGCGGAATTCGGTGGACTTGAACCAGATGATGGAAATCACCACCCAGGACAAGGCCGGGATGCCCTGATTGAAAATCAGCAGCGGGTGGATGTAGCGCTCGAAAGTGGTTGACCGGCCCATCCACAGACCGATCGCACCGCCCACCAGGAACGCCCCGGCCATGCCGCCCAGGATACGCGCGGAGGTTGCCAGGGCACCGACCACCAGATCACCCTGGGTCAGGATCGCCAGCAGATCGCGGCCGATGGCCAGCACCGAAGGAAACAGAAAAGGCGGGAAAAACAGCGACGCCACTTGCCACAGCCCTATCAGCACCAGTCCGGAGATGATCGGCTCTTTTCTCAAACGCATGCAAACTCCTCGACGATGAGGCAAGGCCTATTCAAGACTTTCTCCATAGATCGTCGATTTATCCACCGCCTTGGTCAGATAACCGCTCGCCAGACCGGCGGCATAGACGGCCTCGATGCCCTTGCGCAGCTTGGCGGCCGGCGCGACGTTGGTGCCCAGGCGGCTGTTGTCCTCGATCAGTTTGCGCAGCACTTCCGGATCCGAGCCCTTGATCGCCGTCGCGATCAGCTTCGACGCCTCGGCCGGGTTGGCGCGCATCCATTGCGCCGCTTCCTTGAAGGTGGCGTACATCTTCCTGACCAGCTGCGGATTTTCCTTGATCCAGCTCTGGTGCGCAGCGACGCCGAGATAGGGAATGCTATCGGTGCCGGCGAATTTCTTCCAGCGATTTTTCAGGTCGAGATCCAGCGGATGAAGCGTGGGCTTCTTCGCCATCAGGATGGAATAAGCCGGCTCCCAGATCTGTATCGCCTCGGCGCGATTGGCCAGGGCGTAGCCGATCAGGCCGGGAGTGGCGGTGTTCTGCACCGACACTTTCGCCAGATCCACGCCGCCGTTGATGGCCAGCCACTTGAACATCGCGTAGTTGGTGGTCGACGAGGCGGCCACCAGTTGCCTGCCTTCCAGATCCTTTAGGGTCTTGATCTCGGGAAGATCGGAGACCACCGCGCCGAAGTAGTCGAACAGGTTGAACAGATAGGCGACCTTGACGCCCTGGTTGCTGGCGACGGCGATCGAGAGCAGTGCGGCGCTGCCGCCAACCTGGAATTCACCCGAGTTGAACTGGGCGATATAGGCATCCGGGGTGCGTTCGACGAAATTGATCTCGATGCCGTTCTTGGCGTCGAACTTTCTCGCCTTGATGATCGGCTGCAGGAAACCGCCCAGCGATGGCTGGCCGAAAACGACGATATCCACCTTGGGGTTGTTCTGCGCCAGCGCCAGGGTCGACGCTATCGCCAGGAGCAGCGAACAGACCAGACCGGAAACAATTTTTCTCATCGCCATCTCCTCGAATTTTGCCCGGATTATAAGCCGAGCCAGGATGCCGACCTAGTGAGATATACTCTCGCGGCTGTCAGAATTCATCACATCTCCATGAGAAAAATTCCACCGCTCAATTCGATTCGGGCATTTGAATCGGCCGCCAGACTGGTCAGTTTCACCAAGGCGGGTCAGGAACTGAATGTCACTCACGGAGCCATCAGCCGGCAGGTGGCGATCCTCGAAGAGTGGCTCGGCGTCGCGTTGTTTCGCCGCATCAATGCACACCTGGTGCTGACCCCGGCGGGCAAGAAAATGTTCGACGAGGCCAGCGCCGCGCTCGACAGGATCGCCGTCGCGGCCATGCATATCGCCCGCGAGAACAGCATCGAGCTGACGGTCAGCGCGCCGCCGACCTTCACCCTGCGTTGGCTGATCCCGAGATTCTCGACCTTGCAACGCCGGCATCTCGACTTGAAGGTGCGCCTGGTGACCTCGATGGCGCCGGTGGACTTCTCGACCAAGGAATACGACATTGCCCTGAGGGGCGCGGCGACACCGCCCGACCCCGCCAGCGCACGCTTCTTCCTGACCGAAAGCATACTGCCCGTTTGTCATCCCGACCTGCTGGAAAAGCATCTGCTGCTGTCGCCTGCGGACATCGCCCAGCACACCTTGCTCAACTATTCGACGGAGCCCTACAGTTGGCATGACTGGCTTGCCGCGGTGGGCGCTGTCGAGGTAAGGCCGCTGGCGACGATCAATTTCGAGCAGATGTATTTTGCCCTGCAGGCGGCGATCGACGGACTGGGCATCGCCCTGATGCCCTACTTTCTCGCCATCGACGATATCGCCGCCGGGCGGCTCTGCACCCCGTTCGGCGGCCTGGGCGTGCAAACGCGCGCCTACTACGCCTACGTCGATCCGGCGAGCAAGAACAACCTGGCGCGCAACGCCTTTTGCGACTGGCTGGCAGAGGAAGGCGCCGCGACGATGGAATCCTGCAAACAGCTGCTTAGCCCGGCCTCCCCGTAACACTCTGCCTTTACGGCGCGATCTCCTCCAGGCTGCGCTGGCGGGTCTCGATCATCAGACAGGAGGCGAGCGCACCGACCACACTGACGCCTGCAAACATGATGAACACCGAATCGATGCCCTCGTCGCGCACCAACATGCCGACGATCGCCGGTCCCACCGCCGAGGCCAGGCGCAACCATGAGGTGGCGATGCCGGTGCCGATCGCCCGGACCCGCGTCGGGTAGATTTCCGGCGTGTATAAGTAGAGCACCGCGGCGGTCGAGCCGATCACGCCATAGCTGATCGTCGCCAGGATCATCACGCTGGTGACGTTGCCCGCGCCCATGAAACCGAGCAGGCCGAGCAGGCTGCCGCCGATCACGAAAGACGCCGCCACCCAGTTGCGCCGGCCGATCCGGTCGATGCAGAAGGCGCAAAGCAGGAGCATCAGCACCTGCGCCACGTTGGTCATCGACGCCGCGCGCAGCGAATCCTGGAGATTGAGGTGGTAGACCGTTTTGTAGAGCGTCGGCAGCCAGTTGTTCAGACTATTCGAGACAAAATAAGTGGCCGCCCAGAGCACCCAGACGACCAGCGTCCGGCTGCGATAAAAGCCCGAGAACAGCTCACGCCAGCCCTGCCGCTGCTTGGCATTGCCTACGGCGAAGGCCGCTGCCGCATCGAGCGCGCCCTGGGTCGCGACCGTGGGCACGACCCGCTTCGCGGTGCTCGCCTCGATCTGCTGCACCACCTGGTCGGCTTCCTTCAGGCGGCCCTTGGAGATCAGCCAGCGTGGCGATTCGGGCAGGCGGACGATGAAGAAGGTGATCAGGCAACCGGCGACGCCGCCGATCAGGAACATGATCGTCCAGCCGATCTGCGGCACCAGCCAGGCGCCGACCTGGCCGGACGCCATCAGACCGACCGGAAACAGCATCTCGTAGAGCATGAAGTATTTGCCCCGTCCCTGGGCTTTGGAAAGCTCGCTGATGTAGGCCGCGGCCACCGGCATTTCGCCGCCGATGCCGATGCCCTGGATGAAACGGCAGGCCAGGAGCGCGTTCAGATTGCCGCACCAGGCACAGGCCAGCGACATCACCGACATGATCGCGACGGCCCCGGTGATGCTCTTGATGCGCCCGTATTTGCCGCCCAGCCAGCCGAACACCAGGGCGCCGACCAGTTGACCGATATAGCTGGAGGCAATCAGGAAGCCGATCTGTACCGGCGTGATCTTCCACAGACCGATCAGCACCGGCAACACGAAGGCCAGCGCCAGCGCGTCGAAGGCATCGAAGAAGGTCGCGCTGCCGATCAAGATTCGCGCCTTGGAGTGCCACCGGGAAAAAGGCACGCTCTCCAGTCGAAATACCAAAGCGGCTGCCGTCAACTTGCCTGCCGCGCCGCCCTGTCCGGCACCCACTGTCGCGCTATCCTGCATCTTGCCTCCCCTATCCCCTAAACTCCGGCGCCTCTCTGGCGCTTATCATGACCGCCCTGAAGGGCGACCTGCTCCATATTACTTTGCTTTGCCCGGCTTCTTCGCGCCCCGCGCGGCTTTCTTCGCGGCCGAAGCTTTCGCCGTTTTTCCGCCGCCGAGCACGGCATCGTGAGAATCGATCTCGGTATTCATGGCCACGTCGTTACGCCGCTGCCGGGCGATTTCTTCGCCGGTGATGAAGTAATCGCCGCGCACGGCCCGTTGCGCCATCTCTTCGTTGCGCGGGCTCCAGTCGCCCAGCAAATACCCGTGCCAAGGCGCCTCGGGTTTCAGCTTGGGCAGGCCCAGTTCCTCCCAGATGGCCTTGGCGTCTTCCATGAATTGCTTTTTCGGCAGGGCGATCGGCGGGAAGTCGTCCTTCAGCGTGGCGTCGATCAGCAGCGAGGCGTCGACGCCGTTGTTGCGCGGACTGCGCGGGCCGTGCCCGGGGTCGCGGTTCTTCAGGGTCTGCAGATCGAGTGCGAAATTGGCGCGATAGCACATCGCCCAGAGCAGCGCGTCGGCATTGTCGGGATCGATGTCGTCATTGACCGCGACCACCAGCTTGCCGCCGGAGCGCAACAGCGATGCCGCGCCATAGAGCGCGCGCCAGACCTCGGTCGGCGGCACCTTGCGCGCGAGCACCACGACCAGAACCTTGCGCAGATTGGTCAGCGGTTCGTGCATCGAAACCTTGAGCACGCCCTTGATCCCCAACTGCCGCTGCAAGTGATTGAGGAACACCGGCTCCAGAGCGACCCGCTTGATCAGGCTGGACTCCGACGGTGTGACCTGGGAAATGATCGAGGTCAGGATCGCATCGCGTCGCCGTGTGATCGCCGTGATCTCCATGTAGGCGTTGAATTCCTGCAGGTTCACGTGGCCGTGGGATTCGCCGAACGGCGCTTCCGGTTCCAGCCATTCGGTATTGATATAGCCTTCGATGACGATTTCCGCATCGGCCGGCACCAGGAGATCCACGGTCTTGCACTTCACCACGTTGATCGGTGCCCCGGCCAGCCCGCCGGCGACATGCAGTTCATCGGTGTCCTCGGGCAATTTCTGCACCGAGGTGAAGGCCACGCAGGGTGGGCAGCCGAGGATCACCGCGGCGGGCAGCTTCTCGCCGCGCGCCTTGGCCTTCTCCCAGTGAGCGTAGATACCGGGCTGGTTCTCCAGCGAGGGATTCATGCCCAGGCGCGTCGGGGATTTGACCTGGCCGCGATAGACACCCATGTTCTGGATGCCGCTGTCCGGATCCTTGGAGATGTATTGCGACAAGGTGGTATAGGGCGCGTTGTCCCAACCCGGCGTCGAAATCGGAATCGGGATGCCGTCCAGCCCCTTGCCCGGCTTGAGCAGTTCCTTGCCGGTGATGACGATTTCCTGGCAGGGCGCGGCATCGCTGTCCACGACATTGGGCAGGATCGGATGGGCAATGGCGTGACTCCATTTCTTGCCGATATCCGCAATCGCGCAATCCATGCCGACGCTGTAGATTTTCCGCGATGCCGCAAGGCCACCCACGACCACCGGGATGTCGTACTTGTGACCCTTGCTGTCGGTCACATTGGTGAACAGAAATGCCTTGCGCTCCGGTTCGGCAATGCCGCCGCGGAATTGCCAGCGCACCAGCGGATGCATTTCCGTGTCCTTGTTGATCTCGCGATCGACTGTGATCAGCAAGCCGGCACGGTCGAGTTCGGCCAGATGCTCGTGCAAATCGCGATAGCCGCGCGAGGTGGATTTCTTTCCAGCCGAGACCGAGGCAACGGCCGGTATTTTCTTCGCTGCAGATTTTCTGGTGCTCATGTTCACTCCGGTATCGGGTTTTCTAACGGGCCTGTTTGATCACCGCATCGTCGAAGGACTTCATCCACTTCTCGGCATTATCGACGGCATAGACCGGATCGACGACCTTGAGGTGCAGCCCCGGATATTGCGAAGCCGCCTTGGTGCTGGCCGGATAATAGAGCAGCGAGGCCAGCAGTTTCTGCGTCTCGGGCGAGAGCATGTAGTCGTAGAACAACAGCGCCGCATTCGGATGCGGCGCGCGCCGCGCCAGGGCGATATTGAAGCCGTGCGCCACCACCGGGTCGAGCCCGAACCAGTCGATCGGCTTGCCCTCGCGCTTGCCCTTTTCCGGCAGATCGATATACACGGTCAGGGCCAGCGGCACTTCGCCGGAGACCACCAGGTTGTTCAGCAGCGAGACGCCCAGGCGCGCCGAGATACCGTTCTTCGCGACCATCTCGCGGAACATCCTGACGCCCTTCTCCTCGCCCATCGCCAGCACCACCGCGGCGTACCATTCCTCGGCCTTGGCTTCGATGCCGAGCTTGCCCTTCCATTTCGGGTCGAGCAGATCCTGATAGCTCCTGGGCAGATCCTGCTTCTTCAGCAGCCGGGTGTTGTAGACCTGGACCACGACGTTCATCAGCACCGTCGCCGACTGGTGATCGGCCGGCAAGGCACCGGGCATCAGGTCCTTCTGGTAGGGCGAATAGACCGGCTGAAGGATCTGTTCGCGGCGCACCGCCTCCATCTCCTGCGCCGGCATCATGATCGCATCGACCTCGAAGCGCTTGCCGCCGGCCTCGGTCAATACCCGCTGCGTCACATTGTTGCTGCCGGAACGCCAGGCCTTGACCTTGATGCCGGTTTTCTTTTCGAACGGTCCGAGTATGGCCGGCAGATCCTGCGGACGGAATGCCGTGTACAGCGTCAGCGTGGCTTCCTTGGCCGCCGCCGCGGCGAGCTTGTCGTTCCGGTCGGCCCCGTCATAGAGCAGCGCCGATGGCGCCTGCGCAGCGGCCTGCAGCGCCAGGCAGGCCAGCGCCAGGAACAGGGATCTCCTCAATAATGAGCCAGTCATGTTGCTCCTTTAAGTTCGTCTCCGCCGCCGAGATTATTGGCGACCTTGGCGGCGATACGCTTCAGTCCGGGGCGTTCTGCAGAAATTCCCGCAAGGCGCGATTGAACGCCGCCGGCTGCTCGACGCTGGACAGATGCGCGGCAGACGGAAGCTTGAGCAGCCGGGAACCGGGGATTTGCGCATGGATGAGTTCGGCCGCGGCAGGCGGCGTCGCCGCATCCTCGGCGCCGACGATCACCAGCACCGGCACAGTGATCTGCGGCAGTCGCGCGGTGGTGTCCAGCGGTGCGATCGCCAGACAGCAGGCGGCATAGCCGACCGCCGGTGTGTCCAGCAGCCATTGCCCGGCCTGCACCATCAGCGCCGCCTGGGCGGCACGGAAGGGCGCGGTGAACCAGCGCTCCAGGGACGGCGCGACCAGCGCCGCCATGCCCTGGCTCAGGGCGGTCTGGGCCCGCCCCAGCCAGAACGGCAAAGCCGCCGGCCCGTAGGCGCTGCTGGTGTCGGCCAGGGTCAGGCTCAACAACAGATCGGGATAATTCAGGGCCACGGTCTGGCCGATCATGCCACCCATCGACAGGCCGACGAAATGGCACTTGGTGATGCCCAGGGCGAGGCACAACTCGTGGACGTCCTGCGCCAGCAGGTCCAGCGTGTATGGCCCCGGCGGCGCGCTGCTGGCGCCGTGACCGCGGGTGTCGTAGGCGAGCACCCGGTAGGACTTGGCCAGTTCCGCGAATTGCGGCTGCCACATCGTTTTGCTGCAGCCCAGCGAGTGACTGAGGATCAACCAGGGACCCGAGCCTGCCACCTCGTAGCTGACGGTGATTCCGTTCACTGCAATCTGATTTGTCGTCGAAGTGTTCATTGCGTTCCTAGATAAACTTTCCAGCCAAGAATCCCAGCACCAAGCAGCCCAGACCGATGGCCCAGCGCGAACCGAGCAAGGCGCTCCAATCCACGGCCAGCGACGCCCCCGCCTCAGGCGGCTGCTCGACCGGGGCGCTGACCGCTACCGCGGCCGCACCCTGGGGCGACAGTTGCGCCATCAGATGATTGAAGAACTCGTCGGAAATGGCCCGCGCCGCCGACTCGATCAGCCGCGCACCGATTTGTCCGAGCTTGCCGCCGACCGAGGCCGAGGCGGAAAAGACCAGCAGGGTTTCGCTCGGCCCCTGCGCAGTCAACGCCACCTTGGCCTGGCCCTTGGCGAAGCCGGCCGGGCCGCCGGTGCCCTCGAAATTCAGCGTGCAGGAATCGGGCGCGACGACGTCGGCCATGCTCACGCGGCCGGTGAAGCGCGCCCGGACCGGACCGATCTTGGCCATCACCACGGCCTTCATCTGCGTCTCATCGACCCCCTCGACGCTCTCGCAGCCTGGGATGCAGCGCTTCAGCATGTCGGGATCGTTGATCGCCTCCCAGACGGTTTTCTGCGCAGCGCCGATGAGCCGTTCGCCATTGATTTCCATATTTTTTCTCTAGCCTGTTCGGAACGAAACTACGCGGGACGAAACTTCGATTCGGCCTTGACGTCGTTGCGCTGCTCGGCAAGGCTGATGCGGCCATTTTCCAGATAGTGGCCGGTCGCGGCGCGCTTCGCCGCGGCATCCCATTGCGGCAGCCAGTCGCCCAGCGAATAGCCGAACCACGGCGGCTGCGGACGCAGCGCCGGCAAGCCCATCTCGTCCCAGAGGACCCGGGCGCGCTCCATGTACTCGCGGGTCGGCAGGGCCAGCGGCGGCATGTCGCCCTTCATCGTGGCGTCCATCAGCAGGGTCGAATCCTCCTCGCCTTCGGCTTCCCGCTTCGGTCCGTGGCCTTGGCCGCGATGGTCGAGGGTGCGCACGTCATCGACCGGATTCATCCGGTAGGACATCGCCCAGAACAGCGCATCGGCATTGTCCGGATCGATGTCGTCATTGACCGCGAGGCAGATCTTGCCGCAATCGCCCTTGAAGAACGCGGCGCCGTAGAGCGCGCGCCAGATCTCGGTGCGCGGCGTGTTCCGCTCGAAGGTGATGATGGTGAAGCGCAGCAGGCCGGTCAAGGGCTCGTGCAGCGATACCCGCTTGACGCCGCGAATGCCCAGGGAGGTTTTCAGATGTGCGAAGAACAGCGGCTCGTAAGCGACGCGCTTGATCACGCTGGATTCGGAGGGCGCCACCTGGCTGAGGTACGAGGGAATCACTGGCAGCTTGCGATGGGTGATCGCCGTGATCTTCATCGGCAGGTTGAATTCTTCCAGGGCGACGTGGCCGTGCGATTCCCCGAACGGCGCTTCCGGTTCGAGCATCTCCAGATCGACCAGTCCCTCGATCACGATCTCGGCCTGCGCCGGCACGCGCAGCGCGACGCTGTGCGCCATGACCACTTCTATAGGCTCGCCGGCCAGACCGCCGGCGACGTCGAGTTCGTCCATCCCGATCGGCAGCTTCTGCGGGCCCATGAAGGCGACGAAGGGCGGGCAACCCAGGACGATGGCGCAGGGCATGGTCTTGTGGCCGGCCGCCTGCCACGCCTGATAATGCAGGTAGCCGCCGGCGCCGCCGACTCTCGTGGCCATGCGCACCACCAGACGATCGGGCGCCTTCAGGGCGCAGCGGTAGGTGCCCATGTTCTGCACGCCGGTGACCGGGTCGCAGGTGATGACATTGGTCGCGGTCAGGGTCGGCGCGCTGTCGAAGCCGGGCGTCGAAATCGGGATCGGCAGCATATCCAGGCCGTTGCCCTCGCCCTGCAGGGCCAGGCCCTCATGAATCACTTCCTGGCAGACGGCCTCGGCCCGGCTGACCAGGCGAGGCGGAATCGGATTGGCGATGGCCTGATCCCATTTCTCCTGGATCTTGTCCACCGTCGTACCCATGCCGACGGAATAGATTTCCCGGTTCGCCGCCAGGGCGCCGACGACCACCGGGAACTTGTACCGGCGGCCCTGGGCATTGACGATGTTGGTGAACAGGAAGGCCTTGCGCTCGGCTTCGGCCATGCCGCCAACGAACTGCCAGCGCACCAGCGGATGCAGTTCGGCATCCTTGTCGATGGCACGATCGATGACCTGCAAGCGGCCGCGCCGCGCCAACTCGTCGAGATGCTGGTGCAGGTCGGGATAGCGGTGCGTGGCCTCGCTCATGCTTTCCCGGCGGCCGCGCCGGCGATCGGCTGGCAGCAGACATCGTGACGCAGGGTGAACACCTTTTGCGCCGTCTCGGTGAGTATCGCGATGCGCTCAGCCTGGTCCAGGCTGCACTCCATGACCACCTTCTGCGGCGCCGGATCGCCGATCGGGAAGGGGCTGTCCGAGCCCATCATGACCCGGCCGTTGCCGGTCTTCTTGACGAGGAAATCGAGCGCATCCGGATCGAAAACGCAGGAGTCGAAGAACATCGCCTCGAAGTTCTTGCGCGGATCGGAATATTTGCCGTGGGCGATGCCGTGGTTGCGGATCAGCCGGCCGAGCGCCAGGGGCAAGGCGGCGCCGCCGTGGCAGAGGACCAGCTTCATGCCCGAGTACTTGAGGATATGGCCGGAGAAGAGCAGGCGCGACACCGCGATCGAGGTGTCGGCCAGGCGGCCGATGGCATTGACCAGATCGTAGTCGGCGAGCCTCGGCTCGCCGCAGATGAACATCGGGTGCAGAACCACGGCGGCCTTCAATTCGGAGGCCTTTTCCCAGAAAGGATCGAGCGCGGCATCGTCGAGATTGCCGCCCTGCCCCTTCGGCAAGGTGCCGATCATGATCCCACCGAAACCGCGCTCCATGGCTTCCTCGAGCACTTCCGCGGCGAGTTTGCCGTCCTGCAGCGGCACGGTGGCCAGCGGCGTGAACCGCGGCTCGTCGGCCAGACCCTGCCACATGCACTCGTTGATGTAACGGCTCCAGGCCAGGCCTTCGGCGGCGGGCAGTTCGTAGCCGAAACTGTCGAGCCAGCCGCCGACCAGCTGATGGTCGATGCCATTTTGCTGCATCCACGACTTGCGCTCGGCCAGGTCGGAAAGCTTCGGCGAAATCGGCCGGGTCGGCTCGGCGCCGGGAAACTTCAGGATCACGCCCTTGTCGTTCTTGGTCAGCCCGACGCCGGGAAAGTCCGCGGCATGCGCGTCGAAACGCTCGATCAACAGCTTGGGCAGATAGTGGGCATGAATATCGATGATCAGGTTTTTCATCTTCTCTCTCTCTAGCGGGTAGCGGATAGGGTGGCGTGGAGCGTGTTCCAGATGGCCAGGTTGCTCATCGGCAAGGTCTCGATCGATTTTCCCCGCGGCGCGAGCGCGTCATTGACCGCGTTGCAGATGGCGGCGGCGGAACCGAGATAGCCGGACTCGCCCGAGCCCTTCTGGCCGAAGGTGGTCAGGGGCGACGGCGTGCAGTGATCGACGATATGCAATTCCGGCACTTCCATCGAACTCGGAATCAGATAATCCATCAGGGTGCCGCTGGCCAGTTCTCCTTCCTCGGTGTAGGCGAACTTCTCGTAGAGCGCGGCGCCGATGCCGTGGGCGATGCCGCCGTAGGTCATGCCGTGGACCACGTCCGGGTTGATCATCACGCCGCAATCGTGGCCGCAGAGATATTTCAGGATCTTCGGCCGGCCGGTGTCGGCATCGATCTTGATCAGTAGCACATGTGCCTCGAAGGAATAGCAAGGGTAGATCTGGATGCGCCCATCCTCGGTCGGCAAGCCGCCGCCGGTCGGCACTTCCCAGACGAAGCTGGCTTGCAGACCGGGCTCCATTTCGGGCGGCAGCAGATGGAATTTGCGGTGGGCGATCTCGACCAGTTTGTCCCAGCTAAGCCCCCTCTCTGGATTGCCGCGGACAGAGGTATTGCCATCGGCGTATTCGATGTCGTCGATGGCACAACCGAGGTTGTGCGCGGCCAGCCGGATCAGCGTCGCCTTGAGCTTGCGGGCGGCACCGGCCGCGGCGCCGCCCAGCATGATCGCCATGCGGCTGCCGACCGGGCTGTTCGACGGCAGGGCATTCAGGGAATCGGCATGGACCACGCGGATCTTGTCCGGCTCGCGCTCGAGCACTTCGCCCAACACCGTGGCCACCAGCGTTTCATGGCCCTGGCCGGCGCTGGAAGTGCCCATCACGCCGGTGATCGCGCCGGAGAGATCGACCCGCACCAGGCAGGAGTCCATCCAGGTCGTGGTGTCGTTCTTGGCATTGAACAGCGGTTCGAAAGCCGAGTTGCCGCCGCTCGGTTCGAGACAGGTCGAGATGCCGATGCCGGCCAGCGCGCCCGCGGCGCGCAGGCTGTCGCGTTGGCGCAGCAGTTCGGGATAATCGATCGCAGCCAGGGCTTTGTCGAGTACCGTATGGTAGTCGCCGGAGTCGTAGGTCGAGCCGCTGGGGATCAGGTAGGGGAACTGATCCTTGCGGATGAAATTCTTGCGTCGCAGCTCAATCGGGTCCATGCCCAGGTGCCGCGCCACGTGATCCATGGTGCGTTCCAGCGCCAGGTTGGTCGGTGCCTGGCCGAAGCCGCGCACCGCCTCCTGCGGTGTCTTGTTGGTCATCACCGAAGTCGGTTCGTATTCGATCGCATGGATCTGGTACGGACCGCAGATCGCGCTGACCGGCTTGCCCAGTTGCAGCGGCGAGCGGCCGGCATAGGCGCCGACGTCATCGACGGCGCGGATGCGCAAGCCCTTGATGATGCCGTCGCGGTTGAAGGCGACCTCGACATCGAAGAAGCGGTCCGGCCCGTGCATGTCGCCGCCGCGCATGTTCTCCAGGCGGTCCTCGATGAAACGCACTGGCGCGCCGACCTTGCGCGCCAGATAGGAGACCAGCACGGTATGCTTGATGCCGCGCTTCAGGCCGAAGCTGCCGCCGACATCGACGTCGTAATGGACGCGCACGGCATTGCCCGGCAGGCGCAGCGCGCGCGCCAGCTGGTCGGGATACTTGGGCATCTGGATCGAGGCCCAGACGTCGAGCAACTGATCGGCTTCGTGCCACTGGGCGAGCACGCCGAAGGTCTCGATCGGCACCGTCGAACTGCGGCCCCAGGTGACGCGGAACGACACCCGCTCCTCGGCTTCGCGAAAAGCCGCCTCGACCGGGCCCCAGACGAACTTGCGGTGGTACAGCTGGTTGCTGCCGTGCTCGGGATGGATCAGCGGCGCATCATCGCGCAACGACAGTTCGGGATCGATGACATGCGGCGTGGCCTGGTATTCGACCTCGACCAGTTCGGCGGCATCCTCGGCCTGGGCGCGGCTGTCGGCGACCACCGCCACCACCCACTCGCCGGAATAGCGCACTACATCGCGGGCCAGCGCGTAACGCTTGAGTTTCGGCGCATCGACGCCGACATAGAGGGTATCGGTATGGGCGCAGAACTCCTCGCCGTCGAGAATATAGCGCACGCCCGGCATGGCCCTGGCTGCCTCGGTGTTGATCGAGATGATCCTGGCGCTGGGATGGGGTGAAGCGACGATCGCCACATGCTTCATCCCGGGCAGATGGATGTCCGCGACGAAACGCCCCGATCCGGTGAGGAACCGCGGCGCCTCCTTGGTGCGCCGCTTGGCGCCGATGTACTTGAAGGCCTGCTCCATCTCGCTACTCCTTGGCCATGCGTTCGGCGGCCATGCCGACGGCATTGACGATCTGCTGATAGCCGGTACACCGGCACAGGTTGCTGGAGATCGCCACGCGAATCTCGTCGTCGCTGGGCTGGGGGTTGTTGTTCAGCAGGGACTGCGCGCTGATCAGCATGCCCGGCGTGCAGTAGCCGCACTGCTGGGCATGCGCCTCGGCAAAGCTGTCCTGGAGGATGGAGAGGCTGCCGTCGGGTTTGGTCAGGCCTTCGACGGTGGTGATCCTTTGCCCCTCCAACTGCACCGCGAAGACCAGGCAGGAGCGGATCGGCTCGCCGTCCAGCATCACCGTGCAGGCGCCGCAGGTGCCGTGCTCGCAGCCTACATGGGTGCCGGTCAGGCGCAATTCGTCGCGCAGGAAGTCGACCAGCGTGGTGCGCGCCGGGACGCGGGCGGAGACCGGCTTGCCATTGACTTCCAGGCTGACCAGGATGGTTTTTTCAGTCATGAGTAATCTCTCAGGAGGACAGCCCGGCGTCTCGTTTCGCGCCCAGGAGCGCTCGTTCGGCGAGCACGCCGGCAAGATGGTGGCGGTAGGCCGCGCTGGCCTGCAGGTCGCTGGTCGGCTCGACCTTGGCCGCGACTTGTTGCGCCAGATCGCGCAGCAGGCCGTCTTCGAGTCGCGTGCCGACCAAGCGCCGGGCCAGATCGTTGAAGGCCAGTGCCGAGGGACCGGCGCCGCCGATCGCCAGCGCCGCCCGCGTGCACCGCCCGGTCTGATCGACGCCGACTTGGGCCGCGGCCGAGACGATGGCGAAGTCGCCATGACGCGCGCTGATTTCTTCGAAAGCGCTGCCTGTCCTCGCCTCCTGCCAGATCGGAAAGCGTACCTCGAGCAGGCATTCGTCCGCTTCCAGACAGGTCATCATCGGACCGATCAGAAAATCGCCGGCCGCGACCTGCCGCGAGCCCCGCTCGCTCCGAAGGGTCAGGGTCGCCTCGAGCAAGGCGGCGGAAAGTGCCAGTTCGGCCGATGGATCGGCATGCGCCAGACTGCCGCCGACGGTGCCGCGATTGCGCGTGGCGGCATGGCCAACCCAGTGCAGCGCACGCGACAACAGCGGGACCGCGCTGTTCAGCCGGGGATCGGCGTCGGCCACGCACTGACGCACCGCCGCGCCGATCACCAGTTGATCCTCGGCGATGGCGATCTGCTGCAATTCGGACAGGCCGTGAATATCGACCAGCCAGGCGGGCGCCAGGAGGCGCATCGCCAGCATCGGCACCAGGCTCTGGCCGCCGGCGATCAGTTTGGCTTCGTCGCCATGCTGCACCAGCATCTGGCAGGCATGATCCAGCGACTCGGCGCGCACATACTCGAAGGGAGCCGCTTTCATGGAATTACGAAGAGAACGGCGAAAAGGCAGTGGGCTGCAGATAAACCGTGGTCTGGGAGGCCAAGAGCGGGCCCTCGGTTTCGCTCGCGGCTTTGGCAGCCTTCCATTCGGCATCGGCTCCGAACGCGGCCCAGGCATCCTTGCCGGCTTCTGCCGAGGCGAAGCGGACCATGTAGAAAAACGCGTCGGGCTCGGCGGTGCTGGTCCAGCAATGCAGCACTTCGATTCCCAGGCGGGCGAAGATCGGCATCGTGGTCTGTTCGAAGCGCTTGATCAGGGCGGCTATCTTGCCGGGGGCCGCGCGGTAGGTCTTGAATTCATGGATCATGAGTCTCTCCAGCAGAGCAGGGAGGGCGAATTATGGGGTCTTATCAGCAGAGGGACAATCGAATTAATCTCACATGGCGGCGATTTTAACTGACAGACAAAATATACAATCGGGTCTTGCAACGGATTGCGCCGCCATCATTTATTGCTGAGGTCACATGTACCTAAGTCATTTCCGCCTTGAACGCGCGCCCTTTCGCAACACCCCGGACCCGCTGTTCTTTTTCGCCGGCGAGGGCAACCGCGAGGCCATGGCTGGCTTGCTCGAAGGAGTACTGGAGGGCCGGGGAACGATACTCATCACCGGCGACGTCGGCACCGGCAAGACGACGCTGGCCCAGGCCTTGAAGGCCAGCCTGATCGATAGCCACATCGTGGTCGAGATCAGCAATCCGTGGAGCTCGCATGAAGAAATCCTGGAGGCGATCCGCCACGCCATCCTGATCACCGAAACGGCAGCGACGGATACGCCCCTGCGCGAAGCGGAGATCATCGCCGCACTGAGGGACAGACTGATCGAGCTCGACCATATCGGACGGCGGGTGGTCTTGGTGATCGACGAGGCGCATCTACTGCCCAGCAGTACCCTGGAAGGCTTGGCGCAGATCGCCGGAATCGCGACGGCCGAGCGGCAGCTGATCCAGATCGTCCTGTTCAGCCAGCTCGGCCAGGACGCCAAGGGCAAGCTCGCGGAGCGGCTGGATGCGCCCGCCCTGCAGGCGCTGCAACGAAGAGCCGGTCTGACGCTGCAACTGCGAAATCTCGACCAGGCGGATAGCGATGCCTATATCCGCCATCGTCTGCGCGTCGCCGGAGGATCCGATGCGCTGTTTCCCTCCGAGAGCATGGCCATCATCCATGCCACCGCGCACGGCAACCCCCTGACCATCAACCGACTCTGCGACTTCTGCCTGCTCACCGCCTATCACCGTAACGCCCGCTTCGTTAGTGCGGCGATAGCCGGCGAAATGGTCGCCAGCCTGCTCCCCGCGCCGCCTGCCGCAACGCCGCCGCTCGCGCCGGAGACGGCAGTTCAGCCGGCAGTTCAGCCATCTTCCCGCTCCGCCTCTGCGCCGCAGCCTGCGGCAAATCGGCCGGCCAGCCCCGGCTTTCCGGTGCCGCAGTTCATGGCGCCCGAAATCGATGAGCGCAGTGCCCGGGAGGAGAAACCGGCCGGCGGCCTTTGGCGACAGGTGCTCATCGCCCTGCTGCTAGGCTTGGCCGTTGGTGCCGCGGCCTTGGCCGGCGCTAGCTTCCTGCTCTAAGAACGCGGCGGCGATTTCCATGACTGCGATAACCAGCCAGCCCGGGGCCGATCTGCCATCGCGGGTGGCCGCCTACCTGAGCCATCATCACGTCGCCACGCTGGCCAGCGTCGGGGCCGAGGGCGTCTGGGCGGCGGCGGTGTTCTACGTCCATGACGGCCATACGCTGTATTTCCTGTCGTCGCCCGCGAGCCGCCATTGCCGCAACCTGTCGGCGGACGCTCGCGTGGCCGTGACCATCCAGGAGGACTACGCCGACTGGCCGCAGATCAAGGGCGTGCAGCTAGAAGGCATAGCCAGCGAAATCGCCGGTGCGGAAGAGAAACAGGCGCGTCTGCTCTACGGGCAGAAGTACCCGGTCGTCGGCAAATTGGCACAGGCGCCGGCGGCGATCGTCAAGGCCATGGCCAAGGTGCGCTGGTACAAGGTGGTCCCGCAACGCCTCTACTTCATCGATAACTCGGCCGGATTCGGGCACCGCGACGAAATCGTCCTGGGATGACTATTCAATCAAAAACCTTCAGTCTCAGCTGGACCGATAGCGCACCATAGAGCCGGTCCTGATAGCTCGGCACGAAGCCCAGGTTGATGCCGAAGCGCTGATATTCCAGGCTGGCGACCGGTATCGCGGCCAGGAACCAGCCGCCGTCGCGCATCCGGGGGTAGCCGTTGAAGCCGCCGAGCACGGCGCCCAGGCGCACGCTGCCAATGGCGAAGGGCTGATAATAAATCCCGGCGTAATTCGAATAGCGCCGGTCGCTGTTGTAAAACCGTCCCGCGGTGACCGCCGTGACCGTGGAGCTGCGGTATTCGACACCGAGGCCGGGATTGCTGTCGTTGAGGCCCTTGTCGCGCTGGAAATGATAGGAGTAGAAACCGGCGTTCACCCAGGTTTCTTCTAGCGGCTGGCTGTCGACCCGAGTGAACGGGCCGGTGCCTTGCGCCTCCCCGGCGCTACAGACAAGGAGCGCCGCCCCGCCCAGGATCGCCACGCCAGCCGCGCGGAACTTGCTCTTGGTCATCGTTGCCCTCCCTCTCGTTTGCTTTCCTGAAAGCCAAAACGGCTTTCGCGGGCTGTTGCCGAGCCTCTGTGACGCTTTGCTGGGTCCGTCCATACCGAGACCTCAGCAACAATCGGAAATCGATCCTGGCCCCGATTTCGGCCCTTTTCGGGGCCAGAGAGCGAAACCGGCTGCGCGAGATGCGTTACGCAATTTTGCGCTGAATATTACGCACGATTTACGCGCGCCTGTAGAATACCGATTCCCCTGCCGGGGTGGTGAAATTGGTAGACACAAGGGACTTAGACAATTGAGCACCAGGCGGCGAAAGCGCCTGCGTGAATCTCCTCAAATTCGGTGAAACCCCTCGCGATACCGCAGAGGCAATGCCGAGCCAAGCCCTGCAAGGGGAAGGTGTAGAGACTAGACGGGGAGCACCTAAAGCGCGCGGCGCCATGGTGAAGGCATAGTCCAGCGCACGAACAGCGGGAGCTGGCGGCGAAAGCCGTAGTGTGACGAAAATCCCTCGGCGCAAGCCATACGGGTTCGATTCCCGTCCCCGGCACCACCACCTCGTCCCCCATTGGTCTGGTCTATCCGGATGTTCCTCCGTACCCGGAAGCATGGTCAATAGGACAGCATGATTTTCCCGTCGAGACAAAGCAAGAGGAGTAAAATTGCTACGAACGCTATTGTTTATTATTGTCTATCAATTATTAATAAGACTTATCTAGTTAATGGTTTAAGTTACATGCATGATCAAAGCTAATGTGTGGCTGTAAAATTATCATTTGTGCATTGCAGCAATTCTCAATATAGTGAAGCCAGTTTATTGAGAAAAGGAACGATCATGGCCACCCCGTTCAACTCCCCCGACCTATACCCGGGCGCTCCGGTGCCCCGTTTGTTCACGACCGTCATGGGCCGCATTGCCGACTGGATGCATGCGGCGCGCAACGACTGGCCGGTCAACGGCCAGGATTTGGTTGAATACCTCCGTCCTATCAACTTTGACGAAGCCTACCTGGCGCAAGCGACCGACAATGCGGATCTCGAGCGGCGCGTTGAAAATTTGCAATACGCGCGTAGCCGTTGGTACTAAGACCAGCAGTTTCCTGTTGATAACAGCCGTCCAGAAAGGCAACCAGATACGGTTGCCTTTTTTCCAACTACCTTCCCCCCAGCCCCGGAGCCTCCGCTACGCTGCGTCGCTCGACAGGCGGCGTGCGGCGCTCGTCGAATTCCCTGTCTCGCCCCAATGAAAGGGGTGACTCCAGTTGCAGACCTTGCCCGACTTCGACAAAGCCGGGACGGCGCGGTACCATCCGAGCCGGATGATCATTGCTCAATCGAGAACACCCTCTAGGAGTCGTTATGCGCTTTCGCATCCTCGCCGCGCTCGCCTTGGTCTGCATCGCAGCCCCGCCGGCAATGGCTCAAAGCTATCCGAACAAGCCTATCCATATCATCGTCGGACAAGCTGCCGGCGGCGGCATGGACACCCTGGCACGACTGGTCGGCCAGAGACTGTCGCAGAGCCTGGGTCAGCCGGTGATCGTCGAGAACAAAGCCGGGGCCGCCGGGATCATCGCCACCAGCTTCGTCGCCAAGGCGCCCGCCGACGGCTACACCCTGCTGCTCTCGCCCACCGGTAACCTGGTATTCAACCCGATTCTCTACACCAAGCTGCCATATTCGCCGCAGCGCGATTTCGCGCCGATCTCGATGATCGCGACCTTCCCGCTGGTCCTGGTGGTCAATCCGGCGCAGCCCTTCCAGAACGTGAAGGAACTGGTCGCCTACATGAAGGCCCATCCGGACAAGTCCAACTATTCCGGCTCGGGCCCGGCCTTCCAGTTCGCATCCGAACTGTTCAAGATCAAGACCGGTACCCAGGCCGAATTCATACAGTACAAGGGCAGCAACGAGGCGATCACCGCGATCCTCGGGGGCGACGTACTCCTGGCCATGGCCGACACCGGCCCGGCCGCCGCCCTGCTCGCGGGCGGCAAATTGCGCGCCCTGGCGGTCACTTCGCACGGCCGGTTAAGTTCGATGCCGAACGTACCGACAATGACCGAGATCGGCTATTCCGACCTGGAAATCCAGTATTGGGGCGGACTGCTCGCACCGGCGGGAACGCCGCCGGCGATCGTCAAGAAACTCGAGGGCGAAGTCCAGCGCATCGTCAGACTGCCGGAGATGCAGGAGCGCATGAACTCGATCAATGTCACCCCGGCGGGATCGACCTCCGAGGAATTCGCCAAGATAATCGCCTCGGACATCGCGCGCTGGAGCGCGGTGGCCAAGGCTAGCAACATCAAGACCATGGACTGACAGCCGGCAGGACCGGCTGTCAGGTGTGTAGGATTATCCCAGCGCCGGATAGTCGGTATAGCCCTTCTCTCCAGCCGCATAGAAAGTCGAAAAGTCCGGCGCATTCAGCGCCGCGCCGGCTTTCCAGCGGGCCGGCAGATCCGGGTTGGCGAGGAACTGACGACCCACGGCGATCAGGTCGCACTTGCCCGCGGCCAGATCGCTCTCGGCCCGGGCGGCGTCGTAGTTGCCGACAAAGATCAAGGCTCCCTTGAACACACTCCGAAGCTTTGCCCGCAATGACTCGGGTACCGGCGGCGCGCCCATGGCCGAATGGTCGACCAGGTGGATGTAGAGCACCCCACGGGCATTCAATTGTTCCGCAAGATAGGTGTAGTCCGCCTCCATCGCGTCCAGGGCTAGGGGCGCCATATCGTTGAACACGCCTGAAGGCGACAGCCGGATACCTACCTTGTCGCGGCCGATCGCCGCGATCACCGCATCGACCACCTCGAGGACAAAGCGCGCCCGGTTCTCGATCGGACCGCCATACTGATCGGTGCGCTGGTTCGAGTTCGGACGGATGAACTGTTCGAGCAGGTAGCCATTCGCGCCGTGCAGTTCGACGCCGTCGAAGCCGGCCGCCAGGGTATTCTTAGCCGCCTGGACAAATTCCTCTTTGGTCGACTTGAGATCCGCCTCGGTCATGGCCTCGGGAACGGGGTGGGCCTTCATCCCCTCGGCATCGGTGTGGATCTGCCCTGCGGCAGCGATCGCCGAAGGTCCCAGAAGGCGAGCCCCGGCCGGCAGATTGAGCGGATGACCAATGCGCCCACAATGCATGAACTGCATGAAAATCTTCGCGCCCTTGGCGTGCACGGCATCGGTTACGCGCTTCCATTCGGCCACTTGCGCCGCGGAGAAAATCCCGGGGATCCGCGCGTAACCCAGACCATTGGCTGCAGGCGAGGTACCTTCCGTGATGATCAGACCCGCGCTGGCCCGTTGCGCGTAATACTGCACCACGGAATCGTTGGGCAGATTGCCGATGGAACGATTGCGCGTCATCGGCGCCATGACCAGACGATTCTGCAGCGTCAGAGAACCCAGCCGGGTTGCGGAAAAGAGCAGCGACATATTGTTCATCCCATGAAATTGTTCGGTTGTTCGGGCACAAGGAAATTTGCCAGGCGCACAATATACTCCAAATCCAAAGCCACTATAGTAAGCTGCGCGCTGCGCCGGAGCCTGGCCGAAGAAGCCTGCAGACGGCGCGCCTAAGGGATTTCTTACCAACATCGGAGGGGTAACAGCATGCATCTGAATTGCGATTGTCATCCGGGCACCAACACCGGCCGGCGCGGATTTCTCGGCGCCATGAGCGCCATCGGTGCGGCGGGCGCCGTGGGCACCGTGGCTACACTCGCGGCCAGCGGTCCGGTATTGGCCGCGGACCTGGTCCGGCCCCACCGCATCGACGTGCACCACCACATCTCCCCGCCGGTCTGGGTCGCCGCGCTGAAGAAGGCCAAGCTCGACTCGCCGCCGGTGAACAACTGGACGCTGCAGCGTTCGCTCGACGACATGGACCGCGCCGGCGTGGCCACCGCCATCACCTCGCCAACCCTGCCGGCGGTGGGCTTCCTCGGCCCGAAAGAGGCGGCCGACGTCGCCCGCGCCTCGAACGACTATGCCCGCACCCTCACCCAGGATCATCCCGGTCGCTTCGGCATGTTCGCGCTGCTGCCGATGCCGCATGTGGACGAGACGCTGAAGGAAATCGCCTACGCCTTCGACGTGCTGAAATGCGACGGGGTTGCTTTCATGACCAGCTACGGCGACAAGTTTCTCGGCGACAAGGCCTTCGCGCCGGTGATGGAGGAACTCAACCGGCGCCGCGCCACCGCCTACACCCATCCCAACGAACCGGCCTGTTGCGTGAACCTTTCCGTCGGTGTGCCGACGGGAGTGATCGAGTGGGCCACCGATACCGCCCGGACCATCGCCAGCCTGATCTTCTCCGGCACTTCGGCCAAGTACCGCGACATCAACTTCATCTTCTCACACGGCGGCGGCACCCTCTCCGCGATCTCCGACCGGTTCACCACCTGGGTGGTGTCATTGCCCTCGTTCAAGGCCAGAGGTTTCACCGGCGAGAGCGTGATGGCCGAGATCAGGCGCTTCTATTACGACACCGCCCAGGTCGCCAATCCGATCAACATGGCGGCATTGAGCCGTATGGTCGCAACCTCGCAGATTCTCTTCGGCACCGATTATCCCTATCGCACTTCCGAGGAGCATGTGAAAGGGCTGGCCGGCATCTTCACCGCGCCCGAATTGAAGCTGATCGAGCGCGACAACGCGCTGCGGATCCTGCCGAACCTGCGCACGTAAGTCGATTCAGCCCCGGGCAAGCCGTTGCGCCAGCGCCTGCCCGGCGGCGCGCGTGCCGAGGCGGCCGCCGACGTCGCGGGTAGCCTCTCCCGCGGCGATGGCCTCGGCGACGGCGCCTTCCAATGCCCTCCGGGCAGCGAGAAATTGAGCCTTGCCGTGACGTTGGCCAAACCAGCCGAGCAACATGCCGGCCGAGAGGATCAGGGAAAACGGATTGGCGCTGTCCTGTCCCGCGATGTCCGGCGCCGAGCCGTGTGCCGCCTGGCCCATCGCATGGTCCGCGGCGGAATTGAGCGAACCGCCCAGGCCTAAGCTGCCCGACAGTTCGGCGGTCAGATCCGAGAGAATGTCGCCGAACATGTTGGTCGTGACGATCACGTCGAAGCGGCCCGGATCGCGCACTACATGGGCCATCATCGCATCGACGATGAAATCGTCGACCACAACCTCCGGATAATCGCGGGCCACGGCATGGCAGATGTCGATGAACATGCCGTCGCCGATCTTCAGGACGTTCGCCTTATGCACGATGGTGACATGGCGGCGCCGGGTCATCGCCAGGTCGAAGGCCGTTCGCGCGATGCGCTCGCAGCAAAGCCGCGTGATCCGGCGCAAGGAGATCACCACGTCGGGCGTGATGAGCATCTCGCTGCCGCCGGACTCGACATTGCGGTCGGAATAGAAGCCCTCGGTATTCTCCCGAACGACTACCAGGTCGAAGCTTCCGGCCCCCGCCAGGCGGGCCGGTATGCCCGGATAGGTGCGCGCCGGACGGACATTGGCGAACAGGTCGAGACTCTTGCGGAAGAATTTCGACGGATTGATTTCCCCCTTCGCTTCGTCCTTGAACTCGTAGGTGGACATCGGTCCGAGCATCAGGCCGTCGGCGCGGCGCACCTTCTCCAGCAGTTCCGCCGTCACCGTGGCGCCATGGCGGCGCAGGCTCTCATGACCGGCAACATCGTGCGTGAGCTCCAGCGCCAAGCCGAAACGCGCCGACGCGGCCTGCAACACGGCCACGGTGGCGGCCATCGTTTCCGGCCCGATGCCGTCGCCCGGCAAGACTATGATCTTCATGCTGCTCCGTATCGAAATGAAAATAATTCTTCACACATGATCTTTGGAATTCACTCGCCCTTGATCCCGGATTCCTTGACCAAGCGTTCGTATTTCAGCGCTTCCTGGCGGACGAACTCGCCGAACTCGGCCGGCGTATTGTTGCGCAGCATCACGCCGTCCTTGACCAGTTCGGCGCGGAAGGCCGGCTCCGAGAGCAGAAGATTCACTTCCTTGTTCAGGCGAATGACGATGGCATCCGGCGTGGCGGCCGGCGCGAACAGTCCGCCCCAGAGCGTGTAGTTGAATCCCGGCAGCACGGTTTCGGCGATCGTCGGGATATTCGGCAGGGTTGCGATACGCTCGAGCGTGGACACCGCGATGGCCTTAAGCCGTTTCCCCTGGATCTGGGGAACAGCCGCCGCGGCGCTGGAAAAGAGCATCTGGACATGACCGGCGAGCACGTCGGCCAGGGCCGGTGCCGCGCCCTTGTAGGGGACATGGACCATGTCCATCTTCGCCCCGAGCGCCAGCGCCGCGGCCGCCAGATGGCCCGGTGTGGCCACACCCGAGGAAGCGTAGTTGACCGAACCCGGATGCGCCTTGTCGGCCCGGATCAGTTCCTGCGGCGTATTGAACGGCGCATTGAGCGGTGCGACCAGGACCAGGGGAGACTCGCCGACCAGGACGACCGGGCGCAGTTCCTTCAGCGCGTTGTAATTCAGGCCGGGCGAGACGAAGGCATTGACCACTATTTCGCCGGTCTGGCCGAGCAGCAGCGTATAGCCGTCGGCCTTGGCCGAGGCGACGGCGCGCGCGCCGATCGCGCCGGTCGCACCCGGCTTGTTGTCGACCACCACCGCCTGCTTCAGCGTGGCGGTCAGCCGGCGCGCCACCAGACGGGCGAAGACGTCGCCCTGGCCGCCCGGCGAATAGGCCACGACGATGGTGATGGTGCGGTTGGGATAATCGTCGGCGGCAGATGCGCCGCCGGCAATGCCCGACAGGATGGCCAGCAGCGCGGCGAACAGGAATTGCTTGAAGAAATGGGCCATCGGGTGTTTCCCTAAAATATTGACTTCGCAGCCAGCAGCTGCAGCGACCGGCTTATCCAGCGCTGTCCTGCGTTGGCCGATGTTGCGCCGTTTCCGGCTCGGGCAGCCAGCGGGCTATCATCTCCAGCAGTTTGTCCTTGACGATGGGTTTGGCCAGGAAGTCATCCATGCCCGCCGCGAGGCAGCGCTCGCGGTCTTCGGCATATGCTCCGGCGGTCAGGGCGATGATGGGCAGGTGCGCGCCGGGCGTGGCCCTTTCCCAGCGGCGAATCTGCCGCGTCGCCTCATAGCCGTCCATGACCGGCATCTGGCAGTCCATGAAGATCAGGTCGGGTACCAGACCGCCGCTGATCGCCGCCACCGCCTCCTGACCGTTGGCGACGCTCTCGGATTGAATCTCCAGCTTCCTCAGCAAGGTCTCGACCACCTTCCGGTTGATCGGATTGTCCTCGACCACCAGGATCCGCTTCGACCGTCCGCCGCCGCTTGCAATCGGCCGCCCGGGCTCGACGCGGGCCTGATGCTCGATGCTGTCGTCGGCGGCTTCCAGGATCTCGGCACTGAGGGTGAACCAGAACGTCGAGCCGCGCCCGGCCTCGCTTTCTATGCCGACATCGCCGCCCATCAACTGAGCCAGGCGACGGACGATAGAAAGCCCGAGACCCGTGCCGCCGAATTGCCGGGTATCCGAATCGTCAACCTGGGAGAAAGGCTGGAACAGGCGCGATTGCTGGTCGGGCGAAATTCCGATGCCGCTGTCCCTGACGGCGAACTCGAGCAGCGCGACATTGCCATTCTGCTCGACCTCGCGGGCGGCCACGTGGATGTAGCCCTGTTGGGTGAATTTGATCGCGTTGTTCACCAGATTGGCCAACATCTGCCCGACGCGGATGGCGTCGGCCCGGTAGCGGCTGCCAACGACACCCAGCCACTCGGCCTCAAGCGAAAGCCCCTTGGCGTGGGCCGCCTCGGCGAACAGCGCGGCCATCTCCCTGAGGCACTGGCGCGGATCGAAAGCGGACGGCAGCAACTCCAACTTGCCCGCCTCGACCTTCGACAGGTCGAGGATGTCGTTGAGGATGGAGAGCAGGGTCTGGCCGGAATTGAGGATGGTCCGGGCGCACTCCAGCCGCTCCTGCTCCGTGGTCCCGGGCATCAGCAGTACCTGCGCCATGCCGAGCACGCCATTCAGGGGCGTGCGGATCTCGTGCGACATGCCGGCGAGGAAAGCCGATTTCGCCAGATTCGCCACCTCGGCGGCGTTCACCGCTTCGCGCAGTTCCTCTTCTGTCTTTCTGCTGTGGTTGCGGAATTCAAGCTCCCGCTCTTCGATGCGTCGGGCATTTTCGGCTTCCCGGATGCGGGCGCGCGACAGGTTGAAGAGCAGGCCGGAAAACAGGATCAGGGTGAACAGGGCGACCACGGAGGCGATCGTCGCCTGGCGTCGCCAGTCGGCGAAGAAGTCAGCCGTGGCCAGGCCGACGGTGAAGTAGAACGGATAGTCGGGCACACGTCTGAAGGCGAACAAGCGATCGACGCCGTCGGTGACGGCGGTGTAGCGCAGGCTACCCTGGGCCTGCCCGGCGGCAATCAAGGCGTGGATGGGATTGGCGACCGGCTTGTTGACCAGGGCCGGGTCTTCGGGCCGGCGCAGTACCAGCCGGCTGTCGTCCCGGCGGATCGAGATCACTCCCTGAGGGCCGATATTAAGGGTGTTGAACAGGCTGGCATAGCTCGCCAGATCGAGCACGGCGATGGCCGCGCCGAGAAACCTGCCGGCAGGACTGCGGATGCCGCGCCCGACCACCACCACCGTCTGTCCGGTGAGGCGCGACACCTGGACCTCGGAATAGACCAGCCCGGCGCCGGGATGTTCTCTCATTTCGCGGAAGTAGGGGCGGTCGGCCAGGTTGGCGAAATTCCGCACCGGATCGGAGGTGTACTGCAGGTCGCCTTCGGCATCGATGATGCGGAACGCCGAGATCTCGGGAAACTTCACCCGACGCGCCACCAAGCGCGCATTCATTTCCTCCCCGAAGCCGCCGCGCTCCGCCGACGCCGCGCGGGCAAGATCCTCGAGCACCGAATCGGTTCTTCTCAGCGTCGCATCGAGGCGCTGCTGCAGCACCCAGGCGAGGTTCTCGACGGTGCTTTGCGCCCGCTGCAGCGCCTGCTCATGGCTGGACCAGAGTTGATAGCCGAAGCTGCCGATCGCCAGCAGGGCGGCGACGATATAAGCGAACAGGGTACGCTTGCGGCCGGGCATGATGCCTCAGCGCACGGCCGCGCTGACGCCGGGAATCAAAACTCTTCCCACTGTTCCTCGCTGCTCGAACCCAGGGCCGGCCGCACTGCCGAAATTCGCGGCACCGGCGCACTGTCGCCATGACGCTCGCGCAGGGCTCTGAGATTACTCACCACCTCGCTGGTCAGGTGGCTGAAGTCGCCGCCGAGCAGGCGATAAGCCATCCGGTCATCGCCGCTCTGGTGGTGGCGCAGCACCTTGGCCGCACATTGATGGAAACTCGCGTGACTGCTGCGCAGCTTGACGAAAGTTCCGTCGCCGGCCAGCTGTCTGCCGGCGCCGTGTATCCACTGCCCGAGCGCGCACTTGTCATCGCACTCGATGACTTTGGCATCGAGCGGCTCGCCATTGCCCGTTAGATGCAGGCGCAACTTTTCCTTCCAGGCCAGATGGGCCTTGAGCGCGCCGTCGAAATCCAGACCCTGCAGCGTTCCCGAACCCCCGGTCAATTTCGCCCGGGAAATGCTCCGCAGCGCGGCTGCCACCTGCCTGCCGCCGCGGGCCGGTTCTTCCCCGGAGAGCTTGAACAAACCCACCGCCTGGACCAGGCCACGCGCCTGCTCTTCCAGACTCTCCGCCGCCGCCGCCGCTTCTTCCACCAGCGCCGCATTCTGCTGCGTCACTTCGTCCATCTGGCTCACCGCCTGCGTCACCTGCTCGATCCCGGAACTC
>CAILCO010000064.1 GCA_903832735.1 uncultured Sterolibacterium sp. | reverse complement strand
CCACGAAATACCTCGCAAATTATCTCGGTTGGTTCAGGGCGCTCGACCGGTCGCCGCGATTCAGCCCGGATCCCGTGCAGTTGCTCGCTCTCGCCGTCAGGGTATGAGTTCAACAACATCATTCGCTAAATGAGCCAAAAACATATTAGAAGTACCCAGAGGAGGAGAGCATGAAAGCGATCGATTTCAGGCGCAGGAAATTCCTGCTCACCGCGGGAATCGGCGGCGCCAGCGCCGTCGCCGCCGTCACCGGCGGCACGCTGATGACAACGGCGCCCGCAGAGCGACCCGCCGCGAGTCCAGGAACTGGGAGCGGCTATCAGGCCACCCCACATGTGCGGAACTACTACCGCACCGCGCGCATTTGACCGGGAGACCCCCCATGCTGATCAGGAAATCCTCCGCACCCGCTGTGCGCGGCGGCCGGCTTGCCCGCGCCCATGCGAATAGCGTTTCGTTGCCTCAGGTCATGGACCGGCGCAGCTTCCTCAAGCGCTCGGGACTGGGCGTCGGCGCAGGCGCCGCCATCTCCGCCCTGGCCAGCCAACTGCCCTTCGAAATGATCACCAAGGCTGAAGCCGCCGGCAGCGTACCGCCTCCCGGTCCGGTCGAAATCAGGCGCACCGTCTGCACCCACTGCTCGGTCGGTTGCGCCATCGACGCGGAGGTCAGGAACGGGATCTGGATAGGCCAGGAACCGGTGTTCGATTCGCCCATCAACCTCGGCGCGCATTGCGCCAAGGGCGCCTCGGTGCGCGAGCACGGCCACGGCGAGATGCGCCTGAAGACGCCGATGAAACTGGTCGACGGGAAGTATCAGAAGATCAGCTGGGAACAGGCCGTAAATGAGATCGGCGCGAAGCTCAGCGAGATTCGCAAGAAGAACGGACCGGATGCCGTCTACTGGATCGGTTCCTCCAAGCACAGCAACGAGCAGGCCTATCTGCTGCGCAAATTCGTCTCCTTCTGGGGCAGCAACAACTGCGACCATCAGGCGCGCATCTGCCATTCGACCACTGTCGCCGGCGTTGCCAACACCTGGGGCTATGGCGCGATGACCAACTCCTACAACGACATGCAGAACGCCAAGGCGATCCTGTTCATGGGCTCGAACGCGGCGGAGGCGCATCCGGTGGCGATGCTCCACGTCCTGCATGCCAAGGAGAGCGGCGCCAAGGTGATCGTCATGGATCCGCGCTTCACCCGCACCGCGGCCAAGGCCGACCAGTATGTGCGCTTCCGTTCCGGTGCCGACATCGCGGTGATCTGGGGCTTGCTCTATCACGTCTTCAAGAACGGCTGGGAGGACAAGCAGTACATCAACGACCGCGTCTACGGCATGGACAAGGTGCGCGAGGAGGTCGCGAAATGGACCCCGGAGCGGGTCAAGGAAGTCAGCGGCATCGAGGAGGCAGAACTCTATCGCGTCGCCGAGACCATGGCCAAGAACAAGCCGAGCTCCATCGTCTGGTGCATGGGCCAGACCCAGCACACCACCGGCAATGCCATGGTGCGCGCTTTCTGCACGCTGCAACTGGCGCTGGGCAACATCGGCACCTCGGGCGGCGGCGCCAACATCTTCCGCGGCCATGACAACGTCCAGGGCGCCACCGACATCGGCCCCAATCCCGATTCCCTGCCCGGCTATTACGGCATCGTTGCCGGCGCCTGGAAGCACTGGGCGGCGGTGTGGGGCGTCGATTACGAATGGATCAAGGGGCGCTTCGCCTCGGAAGCGATGATGACCAAGCCGGGCATCACGGTGTCGCGCTGGATCGACGGCGTGCTCGAGAAGAACGAGTACATCGATCAGGATTCCAACCTCAAGGCGGTGATCTACTGGGGCATGGCGCCCAACAGCCAGACCCGCGGCCTGGAGATGCTGGAGGCGATGAAGGCGCTGGAGACCCTGATCGTCATCGATCCTTATCCATCGGCGACCGCGGCGATGGCGGCGATGGCCCGGAAGGACGGCGTCTATCTCTTGCCGGCGGCGACGCAGTTCGAGACCACCGGGTCGGCCACCGCTTCGAACCGTTCCATCCAGTGGCGCGAGAAGGTCATCGAGCCCCTGTTCGAGTCCAAGCCCGACCACACCATCATGTATCTGCTGGCGCAGAAGTTCGGTTTCGAGAAGGAACTGTGCAAGAACATCAAGGTCGCCAACAACGAGCCCAATGTCGAGGACATCCTGCGCGAGATCAACCGCGGCACCTGGACCATCGGCTACACCGGCCAGTCGCCCGAGCGCATCAAGCTGCACATGAAGAACATGCACACCTTCGATGTCAAGACGCTGCGCGCCAAGGGCGGACCCTGCGACGGCGATTATTTCGGCCTGCCCTGGCCCTGTTACGGCACGCCGGAGATGAAGCATCCCGGCTCGCCCAATCTCTACGACACTTCGAAACATGTGATGGACGGCGGCGGCAACTTCCGCGCCAATTTCGGCGTCGAGCGCGACGGCGTGAATCTGCTCGCCGGCGACGGCTCCGCGTCGAAAGGCGCGGACCTGCAGTTCGGCTATCCCGAGTTCGACCATGTGCTGCTGAAGAAACTGGGCTGGTGGGACGATCTGACCGAGGACGAAAAGAAGAAGGCCGAGGGCAAGAACTGGAAGACCGATCTTTCCGGCGGCATCCAGCGCGTCGTGATGAAGGTGCATGGCTGCCATCCCTTCGGCAACGCCAAGGCGCGGGTCGTGGTCTGGAACTTCCCCGATCCGGTGCCGGTGCATCGCGAGCCGCTGTATTCGACGCGGCCGGACATGGTCGAGAAGTACCCGACCCACGACGACAAGAAAGCTTTCTGGCGCATGCCGACCCTGTTCAAGTCGGTGCAGCAGAAGAACATCGCCGACAAGGTCCATGTCAGCTTCCCGCTGGTCTTGACCAGCGGCCGCCTCGTCGAGTACGAAGGCGGCGGCGAGGAGACGCGCTCCAATCCGTGGCTGGCCGAACTGCAGCAGGAGGCTTTCGTCGAGATCAATCCCAGGACCGCCAACGACCGCGGCATCAAGAACGACGACTGGGTCTGGGTGAAGACGCCGACCAAGGCGCAATTGAAGGTGCGCGCCCAGGTCACCGAGCGCGTCGGCCCCGACACCTGCTTCATGCCTTTCCACTTTTCCGGGCACTGGCAGGGCAAGGACATGATCGAGTACTACCCTGAAGGCGCGCATCCGCTGGTACGCGGCGAGGCGGTCAATACCGCCACCACCTACGGCTACGACAGCGTCACCATGATGCAGGAAACCAAGACGACCGTTTGCCAGGTCGTCAAGGCATAAGGGGGAAGAAACATGGCCAGGATGAAATTCCTCTGCGATTCCGAGCGCTGCATCGAATGCAACGGCTGCGTCACCGCCTGCAAGAACGAGCATGAAGTGCCCTGGGGGGTGAACCGCCGCCGCGTCGTCACGCTGTCCGACGGCGTGCCCGGCGAGAAGTCGATCTCGGTGGCCTGCATGCATTGCTCCGACGCGCCGTGCATGGCGGTGTGCCCGGTGGATTGCTTCTACCACACCGACCAGGGCGTGGTGCTCCACGACAAGGACATGTGCATAGGCTGCGGCTACTGCTTCTATGCCTGCCCCTTCGGCGCGCCGCAGTACCCGCAGACCGGCACCTTCGGCATGCGCGGCAAGATGGACAAATGCACCTTCTGCGCCGGCGGACCGGAAATCGACCATTCCGAGGAAGAGTTCAAGAAGTATGGCCGCAACCGACTGGCCGAGGGCAAGTTGCCGATCTGCGCCGAGATGTGTTCGACCAAGGCGCTGCTCGGCGGCGACGGCGACGTGGTTTCGGAAATCTTCCGCGAACGCGCCTTGAAGCGCGGCAAGGGGGCCGACGTCTGGGGCTGGGGCACGGCCTACGGCAGCGCCCCCGCGCAGCAGCAGGACAAAGCCAAGGAGGGCAAGTCATGAGATTCTTTCTGATGGCAGCATTCGTGCTGGCGCTGCTCGGCTGCGGCGATCGGGACAAGGTCGCGGTCTACAAGCCGGGCGACTATCAGGGCAAGAGCGACGCCGCGCCCTGGAACAACAAGACCTACAACGGCGACAAGGCGAAATGGGAAGGCGATGTCCGCGCCCGCGGGCGGCTGCAGGACGAATCCCGCCGCATCGGCGGCTAGGGGGCGGCATGAAGCGCATTCTCTTTCTGCTGGCACTCTGTGCGTCGCTCTGCGTGACTGCGGCGGACGCGCCGCCGGCGCAAGCGCCCGCCGCGCATAACAACGTCAAACTATGGCAGGACGCTCGCGTCGGGCAGCCGCAATTCACCACGGTGCGCGGCGTCGAAACCGGCGTGCTGATCCAGAGCAATGGCGAGACCTGGCGCGAATTGCGCAACGGTCCGATGACGCTCTATGGCGGCATCCTGTTCTGCGTCGTGCTCGGCGCCATAGCCGTCTTCTACAAGCTGCGCGGCGCCATCAAGCTCAAAGCGCCGATGACCGGACGGCTGATTCCGCGCTTCAGCTATTTCGAGCGCACCGTGCACTGGAGCATGGCCGGCAGCTTCGTCATCCTCGCCTTGTCCGGCCTCAACATGCTCTTCGGCAAGCATCTGCTGCTGCCGCTGTTCGGTCATAGCTTATTTTCCTGGCTGGCGGCGCTGTGCAAGAACCTGCACAACTTCGTCGGGCCGCTGTTCCTGTGCTCGATCGTTGTGGCCTTCTTCCTCTTCGTCAAGGACAACATCTGGCGCGCCTCCGATTGGCAGTGGATCAGGACTGCCGGCGGCTTGATCTCGGGCGGGCATGTGCCGTCCTGGCGTTTCAACTTCGGCGAGAAGGCCTGGTTCTGGTTCGGCCTGGTGTTGATCGGACTGACCATCAGCATCAGCGGTTTCGTTCTGGATTTCCCGAATTTCGAACAGGGGCGGAACATCATGCAGACCGCCAACATCGTCCATGTCGTCTTTGCGCTGATGTTCATCTGCATGTCTCTGGGCCATATCTATATCGGCACGATCGGCATGGAAGGCGCGCTCGACGCGATGCGCACCGGCTACGTCGATGAAACCTGGGCCAGGGAGCACCACGAACTGTGGTTCGAAGAACAGCAGCACAAGATGTCGCAGCCTGGCGCTGTGCCGGCATCGGGCGCGCCTGCGGCGCAATCTTGAGAGGAGCGAAGATGAAATCGAAACTGATTCTGGCCGCAGCGATCGCCTTCCTGTCGCTAGCCGCGCAGGCGAAATTACCGCCGCCGCCGCCGCTCACCGAGGAGCAGCAGGCCAAGGCGGCGGAGGCCAAGGACAAGGCCGCCGCCGCGGCGAAACTCGAGGGCGAGCAACTGGCCAAGGCCCAGGATGGCGTCGCCCAGCGCTACATCAAGGAACAGAAGGCCAAGGGCGTGATCGTCAAGCCGACGCCGATCGCCGTGGCGCCTGCCATAGCAGCGGCGCCTGTTCCCGCACCTGCCGTCAAGAAGCCGTAGCTCGCCATTTCGACGGAGACACCCGAACGGGTGCAGCCCGACACTGGCTTAGCGGTAGCCCCCGCCGCCGTAACTGGCCGGCTGTGCCAAGCCGGCCGTGCAACGGAGGTCGGGAGGAAGGTCCTTCCTAGTCGGCCTGTATCCCGGAGGTCTTGATGACCTTCGCCCACTTGTCGATTTCCAGCTTGAGAAATGCGCCGAACTGTTCCGGCGTGCTCGGGCTGATGATCACGCCCATCTCGCCGAGTTTTTCCCTGACCTTGGGGCTGGCCAGCGCCTTCTGCACCTCGGCGTTGAGCTTGACGACGATCTCCTGCGGCGTCTTGACCGGAACGACCATGCCCCACCAGACGCTGGCCTCGAATCCCGGCAGACCCGCCTCGCTCGCGGTGGGCACGTCGGGCAGCAGGGCCAGTCGCTTGTTGCCGGCGACGGTGAGCGCATGCAACTGCTGCGCCTTGATGTGCGGCAGCACTTCCAGCGGATTCTGCATCATGTAGGAGATGCGTCCGCCCAGGAGGTCGGTCAGGGCCGGCGCGCCGCCCTTGTAGGGCACGTGCAGCACGTCGATCTGGGCGGCGATCTTGAACATCTCGCCGGCCAGGTGCTGCGAACTGCCGTTGCCCGCCGAGGCATAGCTGAGTTTGCCCGGCTGCTGCTTGGCGAGACTGATCAGGTCCTTCAGGTTCTTGGCCGGCGAATCCTTGGACACCACCAGGACCAGGGGAGCGAAGCCGACTTGCGCCACCGGCGCGAAATCGCGCAGGGTATTAACCGGCATGTTGGGAAACAGCGTCACGTTGGTCGCCAGGCCGTTGGCCGCGAGGAGCACGGTGTAGCCGTCGGGGGCCGCTTTGGCGACATAGTCGGCGCCGAGATTGGCGCTGGCGCCCGGCTTGTTCTCGACCAGCACGGGGCGTCCGGTCGAGAGCGACAATTGCTGGCCGAGCACCCTGGCGATCGAGTCCACCGCGCCGCCCGCCGCGAAGGGCACGATGATGCGGATCGGCCTGCTCGGATATTCTTCCGCAGCCGCAGCCGCAGGAGCGGCGGCTACCGTCAGCGTCATGGCGGCGCAGAGGCAAGCAAGAATTCGGCAACAGTTCGGCATCTTCATTGTTCAGCCCTCGAAGCGATACAGGCGCATCGGATTGTCCACCAGCAGGCGCTGGCGGTTCGCCGGGTCTGGCGCGTAGAGCGGAATCAGATCGACCAGGTCGCCGTCGTTGGGCATGGTCTGGACGTTCGGATGGGGCCAGTCGGTGCCCCAGATGACCCGGTCGGGCGCCGTCTCGATCAGGCGGCGGGCGAACGGGACAGCGTCATGGAAGGGCGCGCCCTGCGACGAGACGCGCTCGGGTCCGCTGATCTTGACGTGGCAATTGTTGTCGCGCTGGAGCAGATCGACGAGGATCTTGAACGGTTTCTGTTCCAGCCCGTCCTTCGCCTGCACCCGACCCATGTGATCGATCAGGTAGGGGATGGGCAGCCGGTCGAGCAGCGGATAAAACTCGGGAAGGTCGATGGCGTCGAAGTGGAGATCGACATGCCAGCCGAGTCTGGCGATCCGCTTGATCGTCCGGTCGAACTCGGCCATGTCCGGGAAGCCGCCCAGGTGCTTGACGAAATTGAAGCGGCAGCCGCGGATGCCGCCGCGGTCCAGGGCCAGCAGTTCGGCATCGGAAATGCGATCGCCGACATTGGCGATGCCGCGATAGCGGCCGGCGCTGGCGGCGATGGCGTCGACCACGACCCGGTTGTCGTCGCCGTAGAGGCTGGCATTGACGATCACCGCGCGGTCGATGCCGATCTTGGCGTGCAGCGCGCGGAAGTCGTCGAGTCCGGCATCGGGCGGGGTATAGGAGCGTTTCGGCGAGTAGGGATAGCGGGCTGCCGGACCGAAGATATGGGTGTGCGTGTCGCAGGAACCGGGCGGCGCCTGGAATTTCGGCGTCCGGGTGTTCGGGTCGGGCGGCGGGATCATCGGGATCACCTTCGCTGGTGCGTCGGCCGCGCGGCTGGCAACGGCCGTCAATGCCAGCCCGGCGCCGGCGACGGCGGCCAATTTGTTCAGGACATCTCTTCTGTTCATCGGGCGTTTCTCCGGATAGCCGCGTTCGGCTGGATGAGGATGCTTACACAGTGTTCAGAACTGTGCGGCGTATTGCGCGGGATCGATTTTAGCGCCGATCACCAGGGGCCGGTCATCGGCCCGAGGGCCTGACAGGGCTCTTTCGAGCGCCTCCCGGCTGTCGACGTTGACCCCGTCGCAGCCCATGGCGCGCGCCAGCAGGCTGATATCGGTCGCCTCGATCGACGTGCCCCAATTGGGATAATGCCGGGCCGTCTGCTTCAGCGCTATCCGGTTCAGGCTGTTGTCGCAGAACACCACGACGATCGGTGCGATCTTCAGGGACGCGGCGACCCGCAGTTCGCCTTGCACCATCGCCAGTCCGCCATCGCCGGTGAAGCAGACTACCGGCTTGTCGGGATGGACGATCTTGGCCGCGATCGCGGCGGGCAGCGAGTAGCCCATCGAGGACAGGCCGTTGCTGGTGAGCAGGGTCCGCGGCTGATAGGTCGTCCAGCCTTGGCCGACGAGCAGTTTGTGCGAGCCGACATCGGTCGAGACGATGGTGTCCGCCGGCATCAGGCCTCTGACGGCATCGACGACGTCGGTCGGATTGAGGTGTCCAACGACCCGTCCCTGGTAATACAGTTCGCTCAATCTCGCCCGGTGCGCCGCGAGTTCGCGGTGACTCCAGCGTTCCAGTGTGCCGCAGGCAGCGGCGAGGTTAGCGCTGAGGGCATCGAGGATGGCCGGGATGTCGCCGACGATTTCCGTATCCGCCTGGTAGATCTGATCGCAGTTCGGGACGGTGTCGATATGCACGGTCGGAACCGTGAGCGGCCACGGCTTGATCAATTCCACGCCGTCGAAGCCGACGGCCAGGAGCAGGTCGGCGCGCTTCATGAAGTCCCAGATGAAACCGTTGCAGGCCATGTCCAGAGTGCCGGCATACAGCGGGTGATCCTCGGGCATCACGCCCTTGGCCATGGCAGCCACGACCACCGGGCAGCCTATGGTTTCGGACAGGCGCACCAGGGCGTCGCGCGAACCGCTCCACACGGCCGAGACGCCGGCGAGAATGAGTGGCCGGCGCGCAGCCTTGAGGCGCTTCACCGGATCGTTCTCGACGCCGCCCGTCGAGAACAACTGCGGCGAGGAGAGCGCCTTCATCGGCGGCAGTTGAATCGCGCTGTCCGTCGCTTCGGCGCCGACCACGTCGGCGGCCGTGGTCAGGTGTACCGGCCCCGGCCGCTCGGCGCAGGCGACGCGAAGCGCCTTGCGCATGACGGTGGCGACGGTGCACGGCTGCACCGTCGCGGTCCATTTGCTGATGGCCGAAAACAGGCGGTTGTGATCGACCACCTGATGGGTGAAATAGGGCTCGCGCCGGCTCTCGATCTGCCCGGAGATGGCGAGCATGGGAGCGCGGTCGAGGTAGCTATTGGCCACGGCGTTGACCAGGTTGGTCGCGCCGGGGCCGAGTGTGGACAGGCAGACGCCCGGCCGCCCGGTCAGTTGCCCATAGGCCTGGGCCATCAGGCCGGCGGTACCTTCGCGGGAACCCAGGACGAAGCTCATTTCCTGCTGCCTTGCTGCCTCGAGAAACTCCACCGAGGGATCGCCGGGATAACCGAAGATATGGCGGATGCCGGCAGCGGCGAGATACTCGATGATGACCTGGGAAGTGTTCATCTGCGCACTTGCATCAGAACGCGACACGCTCACCGGGCGAGAGCGCGAATACCTTGACCGGCGCGTTGCCCAGGGCCTGGATATATTCCGCCGGCGTGCCCTTGCCCAGGGGATTGGCGCCGTAATGCATGGGGATGGCGAATTTCGGTTTGAGCAGTTCGCGCGTGGCATAGGCCGCGTCCTGCGGGTCCATGGTGAAGTTGCCGCCGATGGGAATCAGGATCAGATCGGGTTTGTAGTATTCGGCGATCCATTTCATGTCGCCGAACACGCCGGTGTCGCCCATGTGGAAGATCCTGAAGCCGTTCTCCACTTCGATGATCAAGCCATTGGGCTCACCGCCGTAATGGGTCTCGTCCTTGTCGCTGACCGGGTTGTGCCAGACCAGCGCCGAGGAGTGCTCCGCGTGCGTCGCCGTGACCTTGATGCCGGCCAGCGGTTTGATCGTTCCGCCTTTGTCGAAGCGCGGCAGCAGCGCTGCCGGCAGGACTCCGAGGGTGGTCAGCGCCTGGTTCATGCCGCCGGGGCCATACAGGGGAATATTGTTGAGCCGCGCCAGCGCCGGCGCGTCGCCTAAGTGGTCGCCGTGGGCGTGGGTCACCAGCAGCAGGTCGATCTTGCCCAAGGCATCGAGGTTTTTGTATTGCGCCGGGGTCAGCGGGTTCTTGGTCAGCCAGGGATCGATCAAGATCACCTTGCCGCCGGGCGAGGTGATCCGGAACGCCGATTGACCCAGCCAGAGCACTTCGGTTTTTCCGGAATCGGCAAGGGCGGAAGCAACCAGGCCGGCAAGCAAGGCGAGGAGAGCGCAGAGCTGTTTCATGAAGACCTCTAGTGTTGGTGAAACGCGTTCAGCGATGCCGGGCGCGAGCCTGCGCCGACCATCAGCGCCACCGCGACGGCCAGGAATTGCAACAGGGCAATGGCATAGAAGACCAACGAATAACGGCCGGCGTCGAGGAGCGGGCCGACGATCAGCGGCACCAGGGAAAAGCCTGCGTCCATGCCCGAATAGACGAAGCCGTACACCCGGCCGAACGCCGCCCTGCCGATGCTTTGCGTCGCGGCCCGGCGCACCAGCAGATCGCGGGACGGCCCGGCCAGACCGACGCCGAAGCCCATCACGGCCATGATCACCGGCACCGTCCACCACGGCACGATGCCTGAAGCGAGCAGCAGGGCAACCGCTGCGGCCGTCCCGAGCGCTGCGGCGATGATCCGCTCATGGGCGCCGCGGGCGGCGAGAAATCCTCCGCTCGCCATGCCGCCGGCGCTGCCGAGCAGATAGGCGGTGAGGCAGGAGGTGCTGATATTCAGGCTCAGGCCATACACTTCGCGGAGCAGCACCGGCGCGAAATTCTGCAGCACGCCGAGCGCCATGGTGGCGACCACGAAGAAGGAGAAGCACAGCCATACCGGACGCGAGCGGAGAAAGTCGAAAGAGCGGCCGCTCGGAGGCGCGGCCGCCGCTTCGGCAGCATGCTCGTGGTTCAGGTCGGTCCTGTCGTCCAGGAGGCGCTTGTGCCGCCAGAGCAGCGCCAGGGAGAGCGTGCCGACGCCCGCCGCGGCCAGGGCTGCGCTGCGCCAGCCGGCGAAGCCGGCGATCCCGACCAGGAGCGGCGGTATCACCGCCCAGCCCAGGTAGCCGGACAGTCCATGGATAGAAAAGGCATGTCCGAGCCGCGCCGGCGAGACGCGCCGGTTCAACAGCGTGAAATCCGCCGGATGGAAGACGCAGTTGCCCAGGCCGGTCAGAACCGCCGCCAGCATCAGCTGCGCATAGCTGGTCGCGACGGAGAGCACCAGCGCCGACAGGATCAGGGTGGCGATGCCGCAGCAGAGAACCCGCCAGGGACCGAAACGGTCGACCGGAAATCCGGCCAGGGCCTGTCCGCACCCCGAGATGACGAAGATCACCGTCATCAGGGCGGCGACCTCGGTGAAGTTCAGCACGAACTCCCGCATCAGCCAGGGAAACAGCGGTGGCATCAGCAGTTGGAAGAAGTGCGAAGTGCCGTGCGCGAAACCGACCAGTCCGATAACGGCGGCATCCGCGTGCAGAAGCTTGTGGCGAATTGCGTTGTCGGAGGTCTGGGTCATCATGCCGGGGGGACTTCGAGCAGCGCCGATCATACCCCAGGCGCCCGACTGCGGGGCCCGGGGTAGCTAGAGCCCGTAGTTGCCCAAAGGGCAACCCAGGGCTCTTGTGCCAGTGAAGCAGGTGCTGGAACTATTTGGCCGGTTCGGCGGGCTTGCTCGCTTCGGCAGGTTTGGCAGGTTCGGCAGGTTTGGCAGGTTCGGCAGGTTTGGCAACGGGAGCCGCCGCCGGCGCACTGACCGCGACGATGTCTATCTTCGCCTTCGCCTTGATGTCGTCGAACAGTTTTTTCAGGTTATCTTGCTGCACCTGCTGAAGCAGCGAGGGCTTGACCTGCTCCAGGGGAGGAAACACCTTGGCTCGGGAGTCCTCCAGCAAGATGACGTGATAGCCGAATTGCGACTTGATCGGCTCTTCGGTGAACTTGCCCTTTTCCAGCTTGGCCAATGCCGCAGCGAATTCCGGCACCATGTTCTGCGGGTCGAACCAGCCCAGATCGCCGCCATTGACTTTGGAGCCGGGATCCTTGGAGCGTTCCTTGGCCAATGCTTCAAAGGCCTTGGGGTTCTTCTTCAGCTTGGCGATGATGTCCTTGGCATCGGCTTCCTTGTCGACCAGGATGTGACGCGCCTTGTATTCGTTGCCGGCCATCTGGGCCTTGATTTTTTCGTACTCGGCTTTCAGCATCTCATCGCTGACCGGCGTGTTCTTCAGGTAGTCCTGAACGAATGCGTTGGCGACGATCGACTGCTGGGCGAAATCGATCTGGTCCAATACCTCGGGCGTCTTGTCCAAGCCCTTCTTGACGGCCTCCTGGGAGATCAGCACCTGCATCGCGAGATTTTCAATAATCGCCTTGCGCAGCTCGGGACTGTCCGGCTGGCCTTGCGCCGCGCGCTGTTTGACCAGCATGTCGACCCGCGATGCGTTGATCGCGGTGCCATTGACGGTGGCCGCAACGACGGCTTTGGCGGTTGCCGGCGCCTTCGTGGAATCGGTGGAATTGCAGGCGCCCAGGAGCAGCAGGAGTGCCGCGGCTGGCAACGGAATGCGGAATTTTGACAAAGTCATTGGAAATCCTTTCGGGGCCGTTGTGGGACAAGACCGCGCATTCTAGCAGCCTGTCGGGCTTTCCACGCGAGGAAAGCCCGACAAGCCGCTAGCCGATCTGGATGCCAATTTGCCTATAGCGGAAATGATCGAGTAGCCATTCTGGAATTGGGTGATTGACTGCGGCCGCATTATCCGGAGATACTCCCGGCCGTGCCCCTGCATTGCCTATCCAACCATAACTGCTAGGAAAAACTGATGACTGCTCAACTGGATATTTCAACACTGAATTTGCAGGACGCCCTCGATTTGGCGGTGCTGATTGAAAAGGAGGCGGAAGATCGCTACCTGATGTTTGTTGATCAGCTCGGCGAGCGCTATCGCGGCGACGCCGCGGATTTCTTCGCCATGATGGCCAGAAACGAGCAGCGTCACGGGACAGAACTCGCGGCACGCCGGCGCGTACTTTTTGCCGATGCGCCGTCAAGAGTCACGGCCGATATGATCGAGGATATCGAAGCGCCCGATACCGGCAAACCCAGGCCCTTTATGTCGCCGCGGCACGCCCTGAATGTCGCGATGGAATCCGAAGTCAAAGCCTACGAATTTTTCGATCAGGCGTTGCCGGGCATACGCGATCAGGAAGTGCGCAAGCTGTTCGAGGAACTCCGTGGCGAGGAACTCGAACACCAGAAGCTGCTGACGGAGCAGATGGCGAAGTATCCCGATACCCTGGAGCCGGATCTGGACGCGGACGACGTCGATACCCCGGCGTTGTAAGCGCCTCTGGTGGTTTTTCGCCAACGCGCCTGGCAAGGTATCCACGCTAGATGACAGGAGGCCGGGGTGTCTGACGCAGCAAGCAAATCGGCCGCGCAACTGGCTGCGGAACTGGCTGCGGCGCTGACTGCGGAAATGACCGCGGCGGAGGCGCGCGATGCACTGGAAAAATTCCTCAACTGGAGGAATGCCAAGGTCCATGGCGAACTGCAATGGCTGCACGGCGATGGCGAAGACATCGCAGCAGCCAAAGTGGCTTCGCTCAAGCGCGAGTACGACGCAAAGATACTCCGGCGCGACCAGGTCCTGTTCTGCATCGCGCAGACGGTCTGTGACGAGTTCAGTTACTCGGACATCGAAACCTTGGTGCGGGTGAATTTCCCCATCTCCAACCAGGGGAGGGCGCTGAATGTCACGACCGCGTTGTCCGAGCTTGCGGACAAGGCGGTCGGCATCATCAAGCGCAATTCGAAGCGGGATGCCTACATGTTCCGGCACACGATGTTGCGGGCCCTCATCGCAAGGAACCTGCGCTCCCGCGACGGCAGCGAAACAGTGGCGTGGGCGTAGCCGCTGTCGGTCGTGACCGCGATCATTCAGCTCTCGGCGATCTTGCCGGTATGTGCGTCAGCGAACAGATAGCCCTGGTGGATTGCCGGATCATGCTGGTTCCACTCTCCACAAAGGAAACATCATGAAAGCCAAACTCGCGACTGCCTGTTTCGTCATCGGTACAATGCTGGTCCCCTTTGCGGCCCATGCCGCAGACGGAGATTCCGACCGCAAGCATCCTATGACCTTCGTCAAGGACTCGGTCATCACTGCGAAGATCAAGGCCAAGCTGGCCGACGAAAAGATCAGCACCCTGGCGCATATCAAGGTCGATACCGACGCCAAGGGCGGCGTCGTCCTGAGCGGCAAGGTCAAGAGTTCGGACGAAGAAGCCAAGGCAGTATCAATTGCCCGCGAGACCGAAGGCGTCACCTCGGTGAAGAGCAAGATCAGGATCAAGAAGGGCGACTAAGTCCGCTGTCAATGTCGATTTTCCGCCAATACAGTGGATTCCCACAGGTTGCGCAGGCCTGGACTGTCCGGCCTCGATTCCATTGGAACCGAGGCCGGACATTTTTCATCTGGGCGATGGCCGCGCTCGACCTGCTGGAGCGCAAGCCTCCTGGGTCTCCTGATGCTGGCGTTGTCCGGCTGCGCCTCGATGGCGCCGCAGGCCGAACAATCGCCCGAGGTCGAGGTACCGATCGCATGGTCTGCCGCTGAGATCTCCGGCGGGGGCGGCACGCTCTCGTTGACCCGGTGGTGGCAACGGTTCGACGACACCGTGCTGGATACGCTGGTCACGCAGGCGTTGCAAAGCAACACCAGCGTCGAGACCGCGCAGTCGGTGCTGCAACAGGCGCGGGCCATGCGCGATCTGGCCGCCGCAGCGCTCTGGCCGACATTGACTGGTTCGGCATCGGCACAGCACAGCAGAGCCGGCAATAACAGCGGCAGCAACTTTCAGGCCGGTGTCAATGGCAATTGGATCCCCGACGTTTTCGGCGCCAACCGCAGTGCGCTGGATGCCGGCGTGGCCACCGTCGATGCCCGATACGCCAGCGTGGGTGACACCCAGGTGGCGATCTCGGCCGAAGTGGGACTGAGCTACATCTTGCTGCGCAGCGCGCAGGCTCGGCTTAACATCGCCGCTGACAACCTCGCCAGCCAGCAGGAAACCCTGCAGCTCACGCAGTGGCGGCAGCAAGCCGGCCTGGTTACGGAACTCGAAGCCGAGCAGGCGCGGGCCGCGGTCGAGCAGACCCGTGCCCTGCTGCCGACCCTGCAGATCAGCATAGCCCAGACCGGCCATGCGCTGGCGGTCCTGACCGGCCAGCCGCCCGAAGCCTTGTCCTCGCTGTTGGCCGCGTCCCGCCCGGTGCCTCAAGCCAAGGACGATCCGGCCCTGGGCATTCCTGCCGAAACGCTGCGCCAGCGGGCCGACGTGCGCGCGGCGGAATACCTGGTGAACGCCGCGCGAGCGCGGGTGGCGCAGGCCGACGCGGCGCGTTTCCCCGGCTTTGCGCTGGGTGGGACACTCGGCCTGAGCGCCGCCTCAGTGGGCGCGCTGAGCAACGGCGCAGCGCTGGTCAGCAGCTTGCTGGCCAGCGTGACGCTGCCGATCTTCGACGGCGGTGCCGCCGTCGCCCAGGTGCGCTCGCAACAGGCCGCCTTGGAGCAGGCCAGAATTGCCTATCACGCCACTATCCTCAACGCGCTGAAGGAGGTGGAGGATGCGCTGGTCGCTTTGCACAATGATCGCCAGCGTCTGCTGTCCCTGCGCAATGCCGCAGACGCCGCCGGCAACGCCGCCCTGATGGCCAGGCAGCGGTTCAGCAGTGGCCTGGTAGACTTTCAGGTCGTGCTCGAAACCCAGCGCGCCCAATTCGCCACGCAAGACAGTGTGGCCAGCGCCAGCGCTGACCTCAGTTCGGACTTCGTGCGCCTGTTCAAGGCCCTCGGCGGTGGCTGGAGTCCCGCAACCACCAGCACCGCCATGGCTCCCGTCGCCGGGTCGGCCCCCGCTTACCCAGATCACACCAGCCGAACATCGACCCCATGAATGCAATCATCCCCGCCCCCGTAGTCCCAGCCGAGACCGACCTGGCGACGCTGCTTGCCGAACCCGGACCGCAGCGCTGGTACCGCCGCCCGGCGTTGTGGATCGGCGTGTTGCTGGTCCTGCTCGCCGCAGGCGGGCTGTGGTGGTGGCTGGCGAGCCGTGCTGCCAATGCGGCGCCGAGCTACACCACGCAGACCGTCGCGCGCGGCGACTTGACGCTGACGGTCACGGCCAACGGCACGATCCAGCCGACGCGCACCATCAGCATCGGCAGCGAGCTCTCGGGCACGGTGCTGCAGGTCAACGTCGACGTCAACGACCCGATCAAGAAAGGCCAGGTGCTGGTGGTCTTGGATACCGCCAAGCTGCGCGACCAGATCCTCCGCTCGAAAGCCTCGCTCGCCGCCGCCAGCGCCAAGGTGGCGCAGACCGCGGCGACCATCAAGGAGGCCACGGCGGCGTTCGCTCGTCTCAAGGAGGTCGAGGCGCTGTCGGGCGGCAAGGTGCCGTCGAAGAGCGAGATCGATACCGGTCGCGCCGTCCTGGACCGGGCGATCGCCGACGATGCCAGCGCGCGTGCCGGCGTCAATGACGCGCAGGCGGCGCTGTCCACCGACGAAATCAATCTTTCCAAGGCGTCGATCAGCGCGCCAGCCGACGGCGTGGTGCTGACGCGCACGGTGGATCCGGGCAACGCAGTGGCCGCCTCGTTGCAGGCCGTGACATTGTTCACGGTGGCCGAAGATCTGGCCAAGCTGCGCCTCTGGGTCTACGTCGACGAGGCCGATGTCGGCTCGGTCAAGACCGGGCAGGATGCCACTTTCACCGTCAGCGCCTACCCGACGCGCAAGTTCCCGGCGCGCATCACCCGCGTCGGCTTCGGCTCGACCATCACCGACAACGTCGTCACCTACCTCACCTACCTGGACGTGGACAATGCCGACCTCAGTTTGCGTCCGGGCATGACGGCCACGGCCACCATCACCGCGACGCAACGCAAGGACGTGCTGCTGGTTCCCAACACCGCGCTGCGCTTCACACCGACGGCAGCAGGCGCGGGCCCGTCGACCAAGAAAGGCATCGCATCAAGCCTGATACCCAACATACCCCGCGGCAATCAGCGCAAGTCAGCCGCCGCAGGGGCGAGTACCGCGGCAGCGAAGCAGGTGTGGGTGCTGCCTAAGGATGGCGATGGCATCGCGGTTGCCGTGGCCGTGACACCGGGAATCAGCGACGGGCACATGACTGAGATCATCGCTGGCGAGCTGCAGGCCGGCATGGAGGTGATCACCGATCAGAAGGCGGCTGCCAAATGAGCGGACCGCTGATCAGCCTGCGCGGCGTCACCAAGAAATACGGCAGCGGCAAGGTCGAACTGCTGGCCTTGAAAGGCATCGATCTGGACATCGCGGCCGGCGAGTTCGTGGCGATCATGGGGCCGAGCGGTTCCGGCAAGTCCACGGCGATGAACATCCTGGGCTGTCTCGACACGCCCAGCGCCGGGCAATATCTGTTCAAGGGCGCGCATGTCGAGGCGCTCTCGCGCGACCAGCGGGCGCGGCTGCGTCGCCGCTACCTCGGCTTCGTGTTCCAGGGCTTCAACCTGCTGGCGCGCACCTCGGCCCAGGAGAACGTCGAACTGCCCCTGCTCTACCGCGGCGACAGCACCGGCGTGCGCCGCGACGCGGCGGCCAGGGCCTTGGCTTCGGTCGGCCTGGCCGGCTGGGAGCTGCATACGCCGGCGGAACTCTCGGGCGGGCAGCAGCAGCGCGTGGCCATCGCCCGCGCCATTGCCACCGAGCCGGCGGTGGTCCTGGCCGACGAGCCGACCGGCAACCTCGACACCCAGCGCAGCCACGAGATCATGGGGCTCCTGGTGGCCCTGAACAGGGATCACGGCATCACCGTGCTGATGGTGACCCACGAGCCCGACATGGCCGCCTACGCCCAGCGCCTGGTGCGCTTCGTCGACGGCAGCATCGCCAGCGATACGCCCAATCCGCATCGTGTGACCGCGGCCCCAGTCGCTGCTGCGGACGTGGTCGTGGAGACGATCTGATGCTGCTGAGCACTCTCCTGTTGGCGCTGCGCTCGATCCGACGCAACCTGCTGCGCTCTTTCCTGACGATCCTCGGTATCGTCATCGGCGTCAGTGCGGTGATCACCATGGTGACGCTGGGCAATGGCGCGACGCAGGCGGTGCAGACCCAGATCGCCGGCCTCGGCAGCAACCTGCTGATGGTTCGCCTGGGACAGCGCCAGGGACCGGGCGGCGGCGGCGGACCCGGCACGCAGCAGTTCAAGCTGTCCGACGCGATCGCCATCCAGGCGCAGATCGGCGGGGTCGCGCTAGCGGCCCCCGAGGGCAGGTCGGGCGTGACGGTGGTCGGCAATGGCCGCAACTGGGCTACCAGCGTGATCGGCAGTACCAATGCCTGGTTCGCCATCGGCAATTGGAAACTGGCCACCGGGAGGATATTTTCCGACGACGAGCAGACCGCCGGCGCAGCCGTGTGCATCATCGGCGAGTCGGTGCGGCGCGAGATCTACGGCGGTACCGTGGGTCAGACCGGCCTGGGTCAACAGTTGCGCATCAAGCAGTTCTCCTGCGACGTGGTCGGCGTGCTGGCGGCCAAGGGCCAGGGTGGTATGGGTAACGACCAGGACGACACCGTGGTATTGCCGTTGAACACCTTGCAGCGCCGGAAGTTGACGCCGCTCGAACTGCTGTCGTCACGGCCGCTAGGCGGCTCTGCTCTTGGCAAGCAATTGCGTGATCAATTCATCCACCAGGTGTGTATTCACCCGGCCGGCGGCAAACTCCGGATGGCTGATCATGAAGTGTTGAAACGCCAGGGTCGTGTTGATGCCCGAGACTGTGAACAGCTCCAGAGCCCGTACCATACGATCCACCGCTTCCGCCCGGTCAGTGCCATAGACGATCAGCTTGCCGAGCATGGAATCGTAGAACATCGGGACCGTATAGCCGGTGTAGCAGTGCGTGTCCAGGCGGATGTTGGGTCCTTCTGGCGGAAGCCATTCGGTGATCAGGCCGGGACTGGGACGGAAGCCCTGTTCAGGCAACTCGGCGTTGATGCGGCATTCGATGGCGTGGCCGCGGAAGCTCACGTCGGACTGGGAAAAGCGCAGCTTCTCCCCCCGAGCGACGCGGAGTTGTTCCTGGACCAGATCGATGCCTGTGATCATTTCGGTGACTGGATGCTCGACCTGGATCCGGGTATTCATCTCCAGAAAGAAAAAAGCGCCGGCATCCTGGTCGACAATGAATTCGACGGTTCCGGCATTCTCGTAGCCGAAGTTTCGCGCCAAGGTCACTGCGGCTTGCCGGATCTCTTCGCGCAGCAGTTCCGAGATGGCCGGCGCCGGCGCCTCTTCCACCAGCTTCTGGTGCCGGCGCTGCATTGAGCAGTCGCGCTCGCCCAGGTGGATGACGTTGCCGAAACTGTCGCCGAGAACCTGGACCTCGATATGTCGGGCATTGGCGATGTAGCGCTCGAGATAAAGCGTGTCGTCGCCAAAAGCCGCGCGTGCTTCAGCCGAGGCGGAGGCGAACATCTCGCGCAGTTCCTTGATCTCCCGCACGATCTTCATACCACGGCCGCCGCCGCCAGCCGCCGCCTTCATCATCAGAGGCAAGCCGATGCGTTCCGCGATGGCCGCCGCTTCCTCGTAAGAATGGATCTTCTCGGAACCCGGCAGCGTTGGCAGACCGAACTGGCGGGCCAAGATGCGCGCCTGGATCTTGTTGCCCATCTGGTGGATCTGCTGCGGCTTTGGCCCGATGAAACATACCCCCTCGTCGGCGCAGGCTTGCGCCAGTTCGGATGACTCGGCAAGGAAGCCATAACCGGGATGGAGAGCGTCCGATCCGGTTCCGATAGCGGCGGAGATGATGGCGTTCCGGTTGAGATAACTTTCGCTGGCGCTGGCCGGACCGATACAGATCGTGCGGTTCGCGAGCCGGGCCGGCAAACTCTCCCGATCGGCCGCCGAAACCGCAAGGACTGTTTCGATTCTCAGCGCCTGACAGGCCCGGATGATGCGGACGGCGATTTCGCCTCGGTTGGCGATTAGGACGCGGCTTACGGTCATGGATGGACCCTCTTCTCGCCGGGGTTGTTGTCTGTCTGCGCGGGACGGATTCTGAACAGGACCTGGCCGAACTCGATGAACTGGGCGTCCTGCACGCAGATCTCGGTGACGACGCCGTTCACCCCGGCCTGAACGGCGTTGAACACCTTCATGATCTCGATGAGGCCCACTGTGGCATCGTGTTCCACTACTGATCCGACAGCCACGAAAGGGGCGGACCCGGGTTCAGGCTTGGCGTAGAACCGTCCCATCAT
>CAILCO010000063.1 GCA_903832735.1 uncultured Sterolibacterium sp. | reverse complement strand
GGTGTTTCCTCCCCCGCAGAAGCAACAGCAACAACCAAGTCAAAAGCAAAACCGGGGCAGCGCCGACCAGCTGTAGATGCAGTCACGTGTGCAGCCTAAACTCGGCAGGATTCTGTCTTGACTTCGGGGTCCACTTTAATAGTCATGACTGGATAGGCGCATCCGGTATCGTCGAAATATCGTGTCGAAATATCGTTGACTTTCCTTCTCGCCGGGGTTTTAATTGGTATTAGGTTAGTCCAATGTATGGTTAGTCCTTCAGTGGATCTTTGGGACAAAGGCCAAGCGCTATGGATACGCGAAGCAGAATCGAAACGGAAACCGTCGTGAACAACGAAACGCCTTTCACAAGCCTGGGGCGCAGGAAGGCCTACGAGGAGGTCGCCGAACAGATCCGCTCCAGGATCTTCGCGCAACACCTGCGTCTGTTTGATCGGTTGCCCACGGAGCGGGACCTTGCCGTTCAGTTCGGGGTGAGCCGCGTGGTGGTTCGTGAAGCGATCCGCACCCTGGAATTGAACGGACTGCTGACGGTCAAGAAGGGTGCCAAGGGAGGGATTTTCGTCGCTCAGGATTATGACCGGCCGATTTCCGACTCCATCATCAACCTGCTGGCCGGCGGCGAAGCCAGCCTGGAGAATTTGTTCGAAGTGCGCGAGTTGATCGAGCCCTTTGCGGCTTCCCGGGCGGCAACGCTGGGCTCCGACGAGGATTTTGCCAAGCTCGCCGCGATCCTGGCAGAAGCAGAAGCAGAGCATGGCAAAGGCGGCAGCATCCGCTCGCTGAACATCGAATTTCATCGACTGGTCATTCGCATGAGCCGCAACCCGATCCTGAGCGTGGTCGGGGAGACGGTCCTGACGCTTCTGACCGAGCGTATCAAGCACATACCCAGTCGGGAAACCTCGAAGGTCGTGCTGGGCATGCACAAGAAGCTTCTGGCAGCACTGCTGCAGCGGCAACCGGAGAAAGCCAGGCTGGCCATGGCCAAGGATATCGGCGCGGTGGGCGAGCGCCTGGCCAGAATGAATGGCCAGTCAGGGATAGTGCGGACGGGAAATTTGTAAGTGATTTTTTGCAGGTGTGGCACAAGAGCAACTCGGCAACTCGGAAACGCTACTCGAACGAGCAGCGGGATTCTGGGTGGTTTAATGGCACATACGATACGGGAGTAATCATGGATGACGGCAAGAGCGTAATCGAGGCGGGAACCGAACTGAGCATCAAGAGCCTCGGTGACTGGCTGGATAAGGTTGAAGCGATCGGAGAAGTAAAGCACATATCCGCTGAGGTCGATCCTGACCTGGAAGCGTCTACGATCACTTACATGAGCGGCAAGACGGTGGGTGGCCCGACCTTGTTGTTCGAAAATATCAAAGGGCACCCCGGACATCGGCAATTGTTCAATCCTTTCGGCACCAGTTTGAACCGTGTCGCGATCACTATCAGGGAAGAGATGGGCAAGACCCCCATCGAATACGTGCGGGTATTGAGCAGGAAGATGAAGGAGCGGATTGCACCGAAGGCCGTCGACGCGAGCACGGCTCCGGTGAATCAGAATATCGAGACCGGCGACCAGGTTGACGTGACCAAATTCCCGGCGCCCAAGATGTGGCCGCGCGACGGGGGCAAATATATCGGTACGGCGGACGCCGTCATCACCCAGGATCCGACCAACAATCGGGTCAACCTCGGCACTTTCAGGCAGATGATCCAGGGCCCGAAACAGGTCGGCTTCTACGCCTCGCCCGGCAAGGATGCCGTCCTCGATCGCGAAAGGTGGTGGGCCATGGGCCAGCCGGCTCCCGTTGCCGCGGTCTACGGTCTGGACCCGTTGCTGTTTCTCTGCGCATCGACCTCGTTCCCGAAAGACGTCTCAGAATATGAATTCGCCGGCGGCATCAACGGTGCGCCGATCGAGGTGTTCAAGAGCGAGGTGACCGGTCTGCTCCTGCCGGCCCATGCGGAAATCATCATCGAAGGCTTTTCCTATCCCGACAAGACCGCCGAGGAAGGCCCCTTCGGCGAGTTCACCGGCTATTACGGCCGGCCGGGCACGTCGACGCCTTACATCGACATCAAGTGCATTCGTTATCGCAACAAGCCGATTCTGACCAGTGCGCTGATGGCCGACTTTCCCTCCAACGAGTGCGGAACCATGTGGGCGATGGCCAAGGCGGCAAAGGTCTGGACCGATCTCGACGGGATGGGCGTTCCGGGCATCAAGGGCGTCTGGTCGCCGCCCGAAGCGGCCGGCTGGGGCATGACCGTCGTTTCGATCGAACAGCGCTACGCCGGCCACGCGGCGCAGGTCGGTGCGCTGGCGGCGCAATGCATGGGCGGCGCCTACTTCACCAAGTACATCGTGGTGGTCGACGAAGACGTCGATCCGAGCAGTCTGTCGGAAGTCGTCTGGGCCATGGTGACGCGCTCGCGTCCCGCCCAGTCGATCGAGATCCTGCGCGAGACCTGGAGCACTTACCTGGATCCCAGCCAGAATCCGCCCGAGATCAGGCCATTTGGCTCGAAGTGCATCATCAATGCGTGCAAGGAGTTCAAGCACCTCAAGGTGTTCTCGCCGCGCAATCTGCTCAAAAAAGAGATGTACGATCAGGTATGCGCACGGTGGAGTGAATTGGGCTTCGAGGGATCGCCACCGACCATCGCCAACTTCGAACCGTTTGCCGGCCATCATATCGGCTAGTACGGTTCGGGCGCCAGCAACCTGTGTCATCGGCAATGGGGGAACTCGGCTCGGAATCATGCAAGGATTCACGAGTTTCCCCGGCGCCAGGATTTCTTGCCGAGCAGAAAAATATCTGCAGCTTCCATAACCGCTTGAGGAGAGACCCATGTACAAGTATCTGCATCGTCTGGCCGCAGCCCTATTTATTCCGGTTTTGCTTGGGCATCCGGCCTTCGCCGAGGAAGTCGTCAAGATCGGCTTGATACTGCCGATGACCGGTCCCTATGCCGACTATGGCGAGGAGATCGGCAACGGCATCAAGCTCTACATGAAGCAAAACGGCGACACGGTGGCGGGCAAGAAGGTTTCGATCATCATCCGCGACGACACGGGGATCGCCCCGGAAGTCTCCAAGCGCCTGGCGCAAGAACTGCTGGTGCAGGACAAGGTGGACATCCTGGCGGGATTCGGTCTCACGCCCGGTGCATTGGCGGTGGCGCCTCTGGCGACCCAGGCCAAGAAGGCGATGGTGATCATGAACGCGGCGACTTCGGTGATCACCACCAAGTCTCCATACATTGTCCGCCTTTCCCATACCACGCCGCAGATCGTCATGCCGATGGCCAACTACGCGGCGAAACATGGCATCAAGAAGGTCTATACCCTGGTCGCCGATTACGGGCCGGGCATCGATTCCGAAATCGCCTTCAAGAAGGCTTTTGAAGCAACTGGCAACAAGCTGGTCGGATCGCTGCGGGTCCCGGTCACCAACCTCGACTTCGCTTCATACATACAAAGGATCAAGGATGCCGCCCCGGAGGCGGTCTTTCTGTTTCTGCCGCCGGGCAGCGCCACCATCTCATTTCTCAAGGCCTACAAGGAGCGCGGCCTGGACAAGGCGGGCATCGCCTTGTTCGCCACCGTTGCCTTTGCCGACGACAACCTGATGGATGCGCTGGGTTCCTCGGTGATCGGCGTGGTCACGACGGGGAATTATTCGGTGGCGCACGATTCGCCGATGAACAAGGCCTATGTCCAGGGCTATGCCGACGCATTCGGCACGAGGATGCGCCCGAATTACATGTCGGTCATCGGCTACGACGGCATGGCGGTGATCTACGCCGCGCTGAAAAAGACCAACGGCGATGCCGACGGGGACAAGCTGGTCGCCGCGATGAAGGGCATGCAGTTCGAAAGCCCGAGAGGACCCGTGACCATCGATCCGGAAACCAGGGAGGTCATCCAGACTGTCTATTTCCGTCGTGCCGAAGAGAGAAACGGCAAGGTGTATAACATCGAATTCGACCAGATCAGGGATGTCAAAGCTTCCGGCATGTAGCGCATGAGGGCGGCGGCAATAGTGAATGATGGATCCCGCTAAGGCGAAGATACGTTTTGGCATCCTCGGCCTCGGGATGGCCGGGGGCATGATGGTGCCCGCCCTTGCGAACCATGCCAGGACCGTCATCAGCGGCGCCGCCGACCTCAATCCCGACCTGCGCGCCCGATTCGGCCGCGATCACGATGTCGAGGTCAATGACAACGCCCAGGCGCTTGCCTGCAGGGACGACATCGATGCACTGTATATCGCGACCCCTCACCAGTTCCACATGGAGCACGCCATCCTGGCGGCGGAACATGGCAAGCACCTGATCGTCGAGAAGCCGATGGCACTTTCACTTTCGGATTGCGACGCGATGATAGCGGCGGCACGGCGCAATCGCGTGACGCTGATCGTGGGACACACGCACAGCTTTGATCCGGCCATCCGGCACATCTGCCAGCTAGCGGCAGCCGATACCTTCGGCCTGCTCGCGATGATTGCCATGTGGAACTACACGGACTTCATGTACCGGCCCAGACGGCCCGAAGAACTCGATACGGCTAAGGGCGGCGGCATTCTTTTCAATCAGCTTCCCCACCAGGTCGATACCGCCAGGCTGCTGGCCGGCTCACCGGTGAGGAGCGTGCGCGCGATGACCGGGATACTCGATCCACGCCGGCCGACCGAAGGCTGCGCCATGGTCTTTCTGGAATTCATCAGCGGGGCGGCGGCAACGCTGGTCTACAGCGGCTATGATCGCTTCGATAGTGACGAAATGCATTCCTGGGTCGCCGCGTCCGGACGGCGCAAGTCACCGAGTCACGGCGCGGCGCGTAAAGCGTTCGAGGCCCTGAAGGGCGAAGCGGATGAACTGCGTTTGCGCAGCGATCGTTATGGCTACGGCGGGAATGCCAATTTCCAGGGCCTTGAAGCAGAATACCAAGCGCACTTCGGCAGCCTGATCGCGACCTATCAGCGGGCCGACCTGCGTCCGTCTCCGAAGGGCATACTCGTCTATTCCGACGAAGGCGTGCAGGAGATCCTCCTTCCCCATGCAGGAAACGGCCGGACTCTGCTGCTCGACGAGTTTTGCGCTGCCGCGGTGGATGGCACGCCGGCCGCGCACGACGGCCAGTTCGCGAGGGAGACGGTCGAGGCGTGCCTGGCAATCCGCGATTCTGCGCTGCAACGGCGCGAGATCATGCTCCGCCCATAGCGGCCGTGGCGACTTCGGCGTAAGCCCATTCCCCATCGCCGGAGCCGGCCCCATAAGCGATTGAGACGGCCGGCATACCCTGGCCCGTTCATCCTGTGCGGAAATTGAATACAATGCCCGGCAATCAACCTGGGAATGTAGACCGTAATGATGATCAGAAGAAAATTGCAGATCTTGGCCGGGGTGACAATCTGCGGTTTGGGCCTCATCTTGTTCGCCACGATCACCGGCCTTGACGCCATGCACGAGGCCGAAGCCGCCGCGCAACGCCGGGAAAGCTATTCGCTGTCGCTGGTCGAGATCAAGGCCAGCGCCATCTCGACCATCATGCTCGATCCCACGCTCAAGGAATCCCGGGAGGTATTCGCCGACGCGGAAAAAAGCATAGCCGAGCATCAGGAAAAGGTGCTGGGCCTCATCAAGCGGCCCGAGATCCGCGAGCAGCTCAAGCAGATTCTCGCCAGGTGGACGCAGTACGACAAGGATTCCCAGGAACTTGTCAAACTGGCCGCCAGCGATGCCAAGACGGCCAACGACCGGCTGGTGCCGCTCTATAACGGCCAATTCAAGCCCTTCCAGGCGATGCTGGAGAAATTCGTGGTGGAGCGGGTGGCGGATGCCATGACCGCCCGCGAGGAAGCCAGGAAGATTTCGCTGCGCGTGTTCTGGACGATCGTTCCACTGATTCTGGTCGTCGCCGCCATCAACATCGCACTGGTGCTGATGCTCTCCGCATCGTTGCAGAATAGTCTCACCGGCATCTTGCAGAAGCTCGCCTACCTGCGCCGGGGCGACCTGACCGAGCGCTTGCCCGGCGCCGGCGACGACGAACTGAGTCAGATCGCCCTGGGTGTCAATGGCTTTGTCGGAGAGATGCAAAGCATCGTGCGCAACGTGCATGACAGTGCCGAGGAACTCTCCAGCGCGGCTTCGCAAGTCGCCAGTACCGCCAGCCAGGTCGCGAGCAGTTCTGCCAGCCAGTCGGACTCGGCCGCGTCGACCGCGGCGTCGATCGAGCAGATGAGCGTCAGCGTGGCGTCGATCGCCGATACGACGGGAGAAGTGCGCCAGCTTTCCGATGCCAGCCTCGGCGATGCGCTCAAGGGCAGCCAGAGCATCTCGGAATTGCAGCAGGAAATTTCCAAGGTACGGACCGCCGTGGACACGATCGCCACTCAAGTGCGGGAGTTCGTCAGCAACACCAACGCGATCGCCGGCATGACGCAACAGATTCGCGAAATCGCCGACCAGACCAACCTGCTGGCGCTCAATGCCGCCATCGAGGCAGCGCGGGCCGGCGAGCAGGGACGCGGCTTTGCGGTGGTGGCTGACGAAGTGCGCAAGCTGGCCGAACGGACCTCCAAGTCGGCCGGGGAGATTACCGCGATGACCGAGGAACTGAACGGAAAATCCGCCGTCGTCGATCGGTCGATCGAAGGCGGACTCAACTCGCTCTCTGCCAGCCTCGACTCCGTTAATAACCTCTCACAGGTCCTGTCGCACACCAGCCAGTCGGTGCAGAAGACGAATTCAGGTGTCGACGAGGTCACCGCCTCGGTGCAGGAGCAGAAGGCTGCGAGCGCCGAGATCGCGCGCAACGTAGAGATGATCGCGCAGATGGCTGAAACGAACCGCTCGGCCAGCCAGGAAAGTTCGGAAGCCTCGGCCAGGCTGGAGCAATTGGCCACTTCCCTGAAGGGCATGATCGATCACTTCAAAGTCTAGGCGTCACCCTGGCATTCAACTGGAACTCCGCGGTTTCGCGGGGGAAGACGAATCGCCGCAGACGATAGGGATATTTCTCGGCTGCCATACGAAACATACTGCAATGGCAATACCACGAAACCTGAAAGGCAGTTCCTTGCCGGCCATTCAGGCGAGCAAGCAGGCATCGTAGGAACCGGGCAGCGGCGCCAAGCCATGAGCGCGCCGCGCATCGGCGCAGCACATGTCGCCACGGGCAAAGGCCCGGCAGGGGCTGGGGCGGCGCTCATAGATGGCGCAGGAGACGCGCTGACCGACGCTTCCTTGCAGAGAGATGCAACGAGGCGGGCGCAGCTGGGTGCCGCTCATGCAGACGCGACGTCGGCCGACCGCGAGCACGAGCTTGCCCGGAACGACTCCCCCCGGCGACTCATCTAGCTCTTCCCTGCCGAAACAGACCCGATAGGTGACGCAGCACGCACCGCAAAGTGTGCAAGGTGTGTCCATGGGCTCCCTCTGGCAAGAGATGATAGGAAGACGCAGTCTACGCCTGCAAGTTCATGCGCGCTTGCGAAACGGGCGCTGCCGATGTCCGGACTCGGCCGGGGAAGCTGATCTTGCTGTTATCTGGGTTATCATTTCAGGCAGGCATACGGCTGAGGAAGCGAAGATGAATAGTGTTTCGGACTGGTGGCGCAATATCGGACTGCAGGCGAAGTTGCAGATGCTGATACAGGGCTTTCTGCTGATCATTCTGGTCTCGGCCCAGCAGTTGATTACCTACCAGTTCGAACGGCAATTTCAAAGCGACACCGAAGGGCGGGCCAAAACGGTATCGGACGGGGTCATCAACGGCCTGAATACCTTGATGGTCACCAATGGAGAAAAGGATGCCGTCATTGCCGACAAGGAAAGCCGCGATCTGTTCATTGAAAAGATGGGCGTGTCCGAAGGAATCAAGGAGGTTCGGGTGGTACGCAGCAAAGCCGTCAGCGACCAGTATGGCCCCGGTTCTGCCGGTGAGCAGGCGGTCGATGAACTGGACCGCAGCGTTCTAACGAGCGGCAAGGTCGAGTTCAGGATAACGAAGGGCGACAACGGCGAAGCGTCGCTCAGAGCGGTGGTGCCGTTCATGGCGATGAAGAATTTCCGCACCACCAATTGCCTGCAATGCCATGAAGCGAAGGAAGGTGCGGTGCTCGGCGTGGCCAGCGTCGTCATCGATGTCAAGGACGACCTGGCGACCATCAACAAACTCAAGACCTGGACCTGGATCGGCCAGGGTGCCCTGCAGATCATCCTCTACCTGGTCATCGGGCTGATCGTCCGCAACCTGCTGAAGCAGCTTGGCGGCGAACCGACCTACGTGATCGAAGTCGTCAAGCGTATCGCCCAGGGAAATCTGTCGCAGGAAATCATTAAACAAAGCGGCGACCAGCACAGCCTCCTGGTCGCCACGAAGGAGATGCAGGAAGGCCTCCGGAACATCATCGGCGGAACCCTGCAGACCGCAGACCGGCTGGTGCAGGCCGCCCATCAACTGGCGGGCACTTCGCGCAATGTGCTGAAAGCTTCGGAGCGCCAGAGCGACGCCGCGGGCTCGGCAGCAGCCTCGGTGGAGGAAATGACGGTGTGCATCGGCCAGATTTCCGGAAACGCCGACGATGCCCAGACGCATGCCTCGGGCACCGGCGATCTGGCGCAGGAGGGAGCCACGGTCGTTCATGAAGTGATCGTGGAAATGGACAAGATTTCCGTTGCCGTGACCAAGTCCTCGGACTTGATCATCTCCCTGGGCGAACAATCGAATCGGATCTCCAATATTGTCCAGGTCATCAAGGAAATCGCCGATCAGACCAATCTGCTGGCCTTGAACGCGGCCATCGAGGCCGCCCGAGCCGGGGAGCAGGGACGTGGATTCGCGGTCGTCGCCGACGAGGTCAGGAAACTGGCGGAAAGAACGGCGCAATCCACCCAGGAAATCGCCACGATGATCCAGACCATCCAGGGCGGTACGAGCAACGCGGTCGCAGGAATGTCCGACGCCAGCGCCTGCGTGGGCGATGGCGTCGAGAAAGTCGGGCGCGCCGGGAACTCGATGAAGAGTATTCAGGAAGGGGTGCAAAAGGTATTGGCCGCAGTCGGCGACATCTCCTCGTCATTGCAGGAACAAAGCACCACCAGCCATCTGATTGCCCGGGATATCGAGGGCATCTCGCGGATGACCGAAGAAAACAGCATCAGCATCCGTGATGTCTCCGCATCCGCCGATCAGCTGGAGCAACTTGCCGCGGCGCTGAAGGAATCCGTAGGCAAATTTCGACTATGACCGGATCGTCAATGGAGCCGCGTTTTTCCCTCAGCGGCGATTTTTCGGAGGATGCGCGGGCGCTCTCCGCCCATCTCCGGCAAGCGACCATGACCTCGGCGCGCCAGGCGCGCGAGGCATTTCTTGCCGCGCACGTCGCAGCCCTGTATCTGCGGCTCACTGACGGCCACAGCCGCTTCCTGCGACTGGCGGAGCTGGCCGGCGCCGCCAGTCTGCTGATCGAAGGACTGACCCCGAGCAGCGCCGCACTCGCGCGCGAGCAGGCGCTGCCGCTGGCCGAGCAGACCGGCGTGGCGATCGACCAGATGTTGTTTCTCGCCCATGTCCTGAACCATGCGGCCAGCGGCCTGCACCTTTGCCAGGCGATGCGCCTACCGCGCGCCGACTCGCTGGAACGCCTGCCGGACTTCGTCGCCAGCGGCAAGCTGGTCCTCGCTGCGGCGAGCCTGGAGCGCGTCGGCAAGGCCTGCTATGTGACCCTTTGCCGCCCCGGGGCGCTCAACGCCGAGGACGAACTGAGTCTGGCCGATGTCGAAATCGCGGTCGACCTGGCGCTGCTCGATCCGCACTCGGAGGTGGTGGTGTTGCGCGGCGCCGCCGTCGACAGCGCGAAATACGCGGGGCGGCGGGTGTTCTGCAGCGGCATCAACCTCACCCGGCTGCGTCAGGGCGGGATTCCGCCGCTGTGGTATCTCGAGCGCGAACTGGGCGTGCTGCACAAGATCTACCGCGGACTGGCGCAGCCGCTGGTCGTGCCGGAAGCCTTCGAGGAGACGCGGGAGAAACCGTGGATCGCCCAACTGGACGGCTTCGCCATCGGCGGCGGCTGCCAGTACCTGCTGGTGATGGACAGCATCGTCGCCGCCGCCGACGCTTATCTGACCCTGCCGGCGCGCAAGGAAGGCATCATTCCGGGGGCGGCCAATCTGCGCCTGCCGCGTTTCGTCGGCGATCGCCTGGCGCGGCAATTGGTGCTCTCCGAGCGGCGGGTCGACTGCGCTTCGGCAGAAGGGCGGCTGCTCTGCGACGTGGTGGTTGCGCCGCAGGAGGTGCACGCCGCGGTCGAGACGCTGGTCGAGCAACTGACCGCTTCCGGCGTCGTCAGCTTCGCCGCCAATCGCCGGGCCTTTCGCCTGGCGCAGGAACCGCTCGAGCTGTTTCGCCGCTACATGGCGCTGTATGCGCACGAGCAGGCCTTTTGCCATTTTTCCCCGGCGCTGATTGCCAATCTGCGCAAGCACTGGCGTTGATCCGCCGCATGGCGACAGGTATCGCGCAGATGGGGATGCGTTGATGAACACGCGGAAATCGCTCGACGGACAGGCCACGGGGCTGATGCTGGTCATCTGTCTGATCTGGGGCTTCCAGCAGGTCGCGCTGAAGGCGGCAGCCCCGGATATCGCGCCGCTCATGCAACTTGCCTTGCGCTCGGGAATCTCGGCGTTGCTGGTCGGTGCGCTGATGTTCCGGCGCGGCGAGCGCTTGCCCCTCGAAGCCGGCATTCTGCGCCCCGGCCTGCTGGTGGGCGTGCTCTTCGCGCTGGAGTTTCTGCTGATCGGCGAAGGTTTGCGCTATACCTCCGCCTCGCACCTGGTGGTCTTCGTCTACACCGCACCGATATTCGTCGCCCTGGGGCTGCACCATCGGCTGCCCGCCGAGCGTCTGGGATGGCTGCAGTGGCTGGGAATTCTGCTGGCATTCGCGGGTATCGTCGTGACATTTATCGGGCGCGGCCAGGATAGCCATGGCGGCGATCACCTGAACCAGCTCTGGGGCGACTTCCTGGCGCTCCTGGCCGGCATCGCGTGGGCGGCGACGACCGTCGCGGTTCGTGTTTCCAGTCTTTCCAGGATTCCCGCGACACAGACGCTGCTCTATCAACTGCTAGTCAGCTTCGTGCTGCTCCTGCTGGCAGCCATCGCACTCGGCCAGACGGCCGTCAAGCCGACGCCGATGGCGCTAGGCAGCCTGCTCTTCCAGTCGCTGGTCGTGTCCTTCGCTAGCTATCTCGCCTGGTTCTGGTTGCTCAGGCACTACCTGGCATCCCGGCTCGGCGTCTTCTCGTTTATGACGCCGCTGTTCGGCGTAGCCTTCGGGGTATACCTGCTCGACGAAGCCATAGAAACCAGCTTCCTGGCAGGCGCGATTCTTGTATTGATCGGCATCACCCTGGTCAGCGGTCACGGTTTGCTCCGGCAATTCTTCCGCAACACGACGGAGCGCAGCCCAGGCCCATGACAAGTTCAGAGCGATGCCCGCTTTTCGTGGCGGTGAATGAACTTATCAATTCAGGCTGAAAGGTCCCCGATGTTCTCCAAAGCCAGCTTCAAATTCCTCGCCGAACTGGCAGCCCACAACGACAGGGCATGGTTCGCGGCGAACAAGCCGCGCTACGAATCCCTGGTACGGGAGCCGGCGCTGGATTTTATCGCGGCGATGGGTCCGGCACTGGACGTCTTCGCGCCGCATTTCCGCGCCGACCCCCGGAAGATGGGCGGATCGCTGATGCGGGTGTTTCGCGATACGCGCTTCTCGCGCGACAAGACGCCCTACAAGACCAATATCGGCATCCAGTTTCGCCACGAACTCGGCCGCGATGTCCATGCGCCGGGATTTTATGTGCATATCGCCAACGACGAATGTTTCTTCGCCGTCGGCTGCTGGCATCCCGACTCCGACAGTCTGGGCCGGATCCGCGAGCGCATCGCGCAGGAGCCGCAGAAATGGTTCTCGGTGCGCGACGACGGGAAGTTCGTCGCGCATTGGCAACTGGCGGGCGACAGCCTGATCCGGCCGCCGCGCGGCTATGCCGCTGATCATCCGGCGATGGAGGATCTGAAGCGCAAGGACTTCATCGGCATCGCCTCGTTGTCCCCGGCCGAAGCGCTCGGGCCCGGACTGGTGGATTTGGCCGGCGCGCGATTCGCGGCGGCGGTTCCCTTGATGAAGTTCCTCTGCGCCGCGCTGGAGGTTCAATATTGACGGGCGCCATGCACTTGCGGCACACGCATTTGCGCTGTTTCACCCTGATGCACTAACATCGCCTGCGACGAGAATAGGCAGGGTGGGCAATGAACTGGATGAGCAAGCTGTTGCAGAAGTCTGCGCCAACGACGGCAGGGCCGGCCGCGACGAGGAGTGCGCCTGTACCGGCGCCGGCGCCGACACAGGTACGGGCGCCGCTAGCCGCAGATCCACCAGAAATCTGGCTTGCGGCGGTCTGCGAGGTGGCGGACAAGGCGCTGGCGCTGGACTGGCTGTCAGGGCTGGAGGGCGATGCCAGGCTGGCCGAGGTGGCCCTCGCGGGCCGCTTTGCCGAACTTCGCCTTGCCGCAATCCGGCGCGTCGAGGATACGGCGGTGCTGGAGCGCGTCGCCCGGCTTAGCCGGGACAAGGACAAGCGCGTCTATCGCGACTGTGCCGAGCGCCTGAAGGCTCGCCGCCAGGCCGGCGAGGATGCCCGCCTGGCGGTGACCTTGGCCGCGGCGCTGCGTGCCCTGCTGGATGCCGCGCCACTGAACTTGTCACAACTGCTCGATCTGGAAAAGCAGTACCGCGCGCTCGGCCAGAACTCCCCGGCGATCGACGAGTGCCAGGCGCTGCTGGACCTGGCGCGCGCCCGTTTGCAACAGGAGTCGCAAGCGCGGCGCGAGTTGCAGGGTCGCGCCGAGGCAGCGCTCGCGCTGCTGCGCGAATGCGCCAACCTGGCATCGGTCGATCCGGCGCAAGCCCTTGATCTGCGTGCCCGCCTGGACGCCTTGGCCGGTGTCCAGCCCGGGCTGCCGGACTGGCTCTCCAGCCTGGCCCCGGCGAAACAACTCGGGGAGTCGCTGCGTGAAATCGAAAGTGGTCTGACCGAGCTCGAGGCGGAGGGCGAACGGATCCTGGCCTGCGAGGCGTTCCTCGACGGACTCGCCGCATGCCCGCCGATTGATGCGCCGCCGCTGACGGCCAGCGCGGCCAGCAGCGCCTGGGCCGCGTTGAGCAAACCGAAAAATCCGCAGGCAAGGCAGGCGCTCGAAGCACGCTGGCAGGAAGTGCTCCGGCCGGCTGTTGCCGCGCCCCAGCCGGAAAAGCTTGCTGCCGTCGATCGTGATGCCCTGCGCCGAATCCTGGAACGCTTGGAACGCTTGGAACAGGCCGCGGAGCAGGGCCAGCTTGCCGCCGCCGAGAAGTGCGCCAAGGAGATTGCCGCAGCACTGGAGGGTCATCGCCTGGAAGGTCCAATCGAAGCCCGTCTGGCGCGAGCCACTGCGCAACTGGGCAAACTGCGGGGCTGGGCGGCATGGAGCGCGGGCCAGGCGCGGGACCAACTGATCGAGGCCGCGGAAAAATTGTTGCAGGCTAGCCCCGGCGTCGACGATCTTGAGCAAGGCGTGCGGGGCTTGCGCGAGCAATGGAAGCAACTCGACAGCCATGGGGGCGCCCGGGGGCAATGGCAACGCTTCGATGCGTTGCTGACCAGGGCGTACCAGCCGGTGGCCGTCCATCGTGCCGCGGAAGCCGCGCGGCAGGCCGCGGCGCGCGAGGTCAAAGAGGCCATGTGCGGCGAATGGGAAGCGCATTATTCCGCCATGGTTTGGCAGCAGTCGGACTACAAGCAACTGGAGGGCGAGCGCCAGGAACTGTTGCGTCGTTGGCGCGCCGCGGCTGCCCGCCGGCTTCCGTGATGAGCGGATATTGCGCAAGCGCTTCGACAAGATCCTCGACAAGCTCGATCAGCGGCTGGCGGCGATGCGCGCGAGCGAGCAGGAGCGCCGCGAGGAACTGATTGGTCTGGCCGAGGCGCTTCGCGAACTGCCCGATCTCGGCCGCGCGATAACCGAGCTCAAGGCCTTGCAGAGCCGCTGGGGCGGGCAGGGCGTCAGCGTGCAACTGGAACGCCGCGACGAGCAGAAGCTGTGGCTGCGCTTCCGTGCGGCCTGCGACGTGGTGTTCGCGCGACGCGATGATCAGCGTCTCCGCTTGGCCGCACAGCGCGAAGCCGGGAAGCAGGTCGCCCTGGGCCTGCTCGACGCGTTCGAGGCGGCTGTGGCGGCTGTGGTGGCTGTGGTGGTCGAGGATGGAGCTTCTCTGAAGCGGGCTCTGAGTCAATTCCGCGCCGACTGGAATACGCTTCGGGCGAATGATCGCGAATCGGCCGAAGGCTTCGAAGCGCGCGTGCGCGACCTGGAGCGGCAGGCGAGCCTGGCCATCGAGCGCTGGCAGCAGGAACGGAAGAACACGCAATTCGAACTTCTGGAGCGGAAGGCGGCGATCGTCGACGCCGCCGAAGCCGCGGCGGCTTCCTCCGCGCAAGCCGACGTGGCGGCGGCCAAGGCCGCCTGGGACGCGCTGCCGCGTCTGCCCGGGAAGAGCGAAGGGCTGCTCGCGCAACGTCTGGCCGCAGCCTCCGGGGTTACCGCCAAGGATCTCTCAGCGGGCCGAAAGGTCCGCGAAACGCTGCTGCTCGACCTGGAGATCGCGTTGCTTCTGCCTACGCCCGAGGCCTGCGCGGAGGCCCGGCGCAAGCGCCAACTGGAACACCTGCGGATGCATTTCGGCGCCGATTCCCTGCCGACTCCGGAAGCCGAGGAACTGCTGCTGCGCTGGTATGCGACTGCCGCGGCGCCCGACGCGGCGCTGGACCAGAGGCTGGCGGCGGTGAAGCGGCGGCTGCTCGCTGTGGCGAAATGAACGATAAAAATGAACTATCAAAATGAACTTTCAATCAGGACCTGAGGAACTGCGATGAGCGCAACGAGTGCCGGTGCGAGACTTCCGGGAACACCCGAACCGATGCATTTCTGGACTGGCTTTGCCGGGCTGAGATTGGCCGGGGATTCCTGGGGCAATCCCAACGGGCCGCTGATCCTGCTTCAGCACGGCGGCGGGCAGACCCGCCATGCCTGGAAGGGAACCGGCGAATTGCTCGGCGCAGCGGGCTATTGCGTCGTGGCTTTCGATGCCCGGGGCCACGGCGATTCGGAGTGGGCGCCCGACGGCGTTTATGACCAGGATGTGATGGTTCAGGATCTTTGCTGCGTCGTCGCCGCGCTGGGCAGCCGTCGTCCGGTTCTGGTCGGCGCTTCGATGGGTGGCGGAACCAGCCTGGTCGCCATCGGCGAGGAGCATGTCGACGCCACCGCGCTGGTGCTGGTCGATATCGCTCCGCACATCGAGAAGGCAGGGGTCGGCAATATCCAGGCATTCATGAGCCAGAAGCCGGAGGGTTTCAACTCGCTGGAAGAGGTGGCCGAGGCCATAGGCAAGTATCAGCCCCAGCGCAAGCGTCCGAGGACGCTGGACGGGCTGGCCAAGAATGTCCGCCTGGGAGCCGACGGCAAGTACCACTGGCATTGGGATCCGCGCTTTCGCACCGGCAGGTTCGATCTTGAGCAACGGCAAAAACGACTCGAAGCCTGTGCCCTCAGCCTGAGCCTGCCCACCTTGCTGGTTCGCGGCGGCCTCTCCGACCTGCTCAGCGAACAAGGCGCCCAGGAGTTCCTCAAGACCTGTCCGCACAGCGAGTATGTGAACGTCGCCAATGCCGCCCACATGGTGGCGGGAGACCGCAACGATGTCTTCGGCAATGCGGTCATCGAATTTCTTTCCCGCGTCGTGCCGGTAGGCGCCGCGCCGGTGCAGGAATCCCGTGAGCGCCATCCTCACCATCTGGGTCCGGCAGCCGCGATCAGCGATGTTCCCTGACCACGGCTGATCCGTTCGGCCTGGCGCAGGCTTTCGCTCACATCGCCAGGATCCATTTCACCAGCGCTTTCGCGTCGTCTTCGCTGGCCTTGACCTTCGGATGCTCCTTACCGGCCATGAGCTTGGCTACGAGGGCCGTGTCGGCGCCGGCCTTGCCCTTGTGACTGGTTGCGATATCCTTGAACGCCGGCCCCACCTTCTTGGTGTCAACGGCGTGGCAGTTCAGGCAACCGCTCTTCTTGGCCAGTTCCGTTGATGCGTTCGCCGAGCCTGCCAGAACAAGACCCGCCAGTGCCAAGCCTGCGACAACTATTGCTTTCATCTTCGCTCTCCTTGATCAGAATTTGAAATGGACGGCGCAACCGCCCTTCGTCGTTTGGCCGCGCCTCAAGCTGGTCTTTTCACCAATGACTCAGGCCCGATCATAACCATCCGCATTGGTTCATGAATTGAGATATATCAAATATTGGCATGCAAGGTGGATCATAATGTAGCCAACATGCAAACTAGCCTGAAGCTCAAGGTCGGCATCTACCTGGCGCTGGCGCTGACGCTGTCGATGTCGGTGTTCACCTTTCTCGTCGTGCGCCATCAGCGCGAGCAGATGCTCGAAGCGGCGAAGGACCATCTCGGCCAGGTGTCGGAAATCGTCACCCGAAGTACTCGCTACGCGATGATGCAGAATCAGCCCGACTACGTGTCGCGCATCATTCATGACATCGCGCGTCAGGGGAACATGGTCAAGCTCAGGATAGTGGCCAAGGACGGCAGGGTGATCCTGTCCTCCAATGCCGCAGAGGTCGGGCAGGTCATCGATCGCAACGCCGACGGCTGCATCAACTGCCACCTCGGTGAAAAGCCGCTGGAGCATGTAGACAAGAGCGGCAGGACCTGGGTCTATACCAACCCCGCAGGCAAGCGGCTGCTCGGCAGCATGGAGGTGATCCGCAACGATCAAAGCTGCGCCAGCGCCGCCTGCCATGTCCATGACAAGGCGCAATCCGTGCTGGGCGTACTCGACATCACCTACTCGCTCGACGACATCGATCAGACCCTGCGCATCGATTCCGTCGCCATGGCGATCTACTCCCTGAACTTCATCATCGTCTGCGCTCTCCTGGTCAGCCTGATGGTCGGCCGCCTGGTCTATCGCCCCCTGGCCGATCTCGAAGAGGGTGCCCGGCGACTCGCTTCGGGCGATCTCGAGCACGCCATCCCGGTACGCAGCGGCGACGAGTTCGGCCACGTCGCGGCATCCTTCAATGCCATGGTGACCGCGCTGCAGGGTTCGCAGCGGGAATTGCAGCAGTGGGCCAGCAAGCTCGAGCACAAGGTCGAGGAGAGGACCCGGGAATTGCGCATTGCCGAAGCCGAGACCCTGCGCTCGGAGAAGCTCGCCTCGGTGGGACTGCTCGCCGCCGGCATCGCCCACGAACTCAACAATCCGCTGACCGGCGTGCTGACTTTCTCGCATCTGCTGCGGCAGAACGCGGCCGAAGGCAGCCAGGACGCCGAGGACCTGGACCTGATCATCCACGAGACGAAACGCTGCGCCGCGATCATCAAGCGGCTGCTCGACTTTGCGCGGGAAAAGGCACCGGAAAAGAAGTTCGCCGACGTCAATCAGATCATCGAGAGGGCAATGCGCATCGTCGAGCGGCCGGCCTCGCTGGCCGGGATCGACATCGTCCTGGAACTGGACCGGGATCTGCCGCCGGTCTGGATCGATGGCGACCAGGTCGAGCAGGTGGTGCTGAACATGCTGGTCAACGCTCAGCATGCCATCGCCGCTCAAGGCCGCATCATCCTGCGCAGCCGCAGCCTGCCCGAGCCCCGGATCCCGGGTCCGGATCGACCGCCGGTTGCCATGATCGAGATCGACATCATCGACAATGGCTGCGGCATTCCGCCGGAGAACCTGCAGCGCATCTTCGATCCCTTCTTCACCTCCAAGGAGGTAGGCAAGGGTACGGGGCTCGGCTTATCGGTCAGCCATGGCATCATCGCCGCCCACGGCGGCGGCATAGAAGTGGAATCCGAGGTCGGCAAGGGGACGACCTTCAGGATCTTCCTTCCGGTGCACGCCCCACTAGTCTCAGTGTCCGCCAACAACGTTTTAGCAGGAGTGCCTGATGAACATCAGAATACTGGTCGTTGATGATGAGGAAATCGTCATCCGCAGTTGCACGCGCATCCTCGCCAGCCATGGCTACGAGGTCGATTCCGCGGCAGGGGGGCGGGAGGCGCTGCAGAAGATAGCCGAGAGCGGCTACGATCTGGTCATCCTCGACATCATGATGCCGAAAATGGATGGTCTGGAAGTGCTGCAGCGGATCAAGGAAGGGCATCCGGAGATCGACGTGATCATGGTCACCGGTTTGTCGCAGATCGAGACGGCAGTGCGCGCCATGAAGCTGGGTGCGTTCGATTATCTTTCCAAGCCCTTCGATCCGGAGGAACTGCAGCTCGTGGTCGGCCGGGCTTTGGAGCACCGCCAGCTGCTCTCGGAAAACAGCCGGCTGAAGACGCAGCTCAGCAGCAAGTACAGTTTCGAGAATATCGTCGGCGCCAGTCCGGCGATGCAGCAGGTGTATGGGCTGATCGCCAAGTGCGCGCCGACTTCCAGCACGGTGCTGATCAGCGGCGAGAGCGGCACCGGCAAGGAACTGATCGCCCGCGCCATCCATTTCAACAGTCTGCGCCGGGACCGGCAATTCGTCGCAGTAGATTGCAATGCGCTCTCCGAGACCCTGCTCGAGAGCGAACTGTTCGGCCATGTCAAAGGCTCCTTCACCGGCGCCACGGCGGACAAGAAGGGCATGTTCGAGTCGGCCGGCGGAGGCACGCTATTCCTCGACGAAATCTCCAATCTGTCGTTGTCCACCCAGGCGAAGCTGCTGCGCGTGGTGCAGGAAAGGGAGTTCCGCGCCGTCGGCGACACCCGTACCCAGAGCACCAACTTCCGCCTGGTCGCGGCGACCAACAGGGATCTTCAGGAGATGGTCTCGGCCGGCCGCTTCCGCGACGATCTGTACTATCGCCTCAACATTTTTCCCTTGCGCCTGCCGCCGCTGCGCGAACGGCGCGAGGACATAGCGCCGCTGGCCTTCCATTTCCTCAGGCAGTTCAGCAAGGAGACGGGCAAAGAGGTCAGCGAACTGTCCGAGGGGGCGCTCAGCGCCTTGAGCAATCATGCCTGGCCCGGCAACGTCCGCGAACTGGAGAACACCATACATCGCGCCGTGATCCTGACCGGCGACAAGGTGATACGCCAGGCGCACCTGACCGACATCGCCGCGGCGACGCCGCCCGGCGATGTGCCGATGACCGGCGAGGAATTGAAGCGCTTGAAGAAGCTGGCGCGGGAAAGATCGGTGGAAAGCGTGGAGCAACTGTTCATCCTCGAGGCCTTGAAGCGCAATGGCTGGAACGTCACCAGCAGCGCCGCCGAGACCGGCATGCTGCGCAGCAACTTTCAGGGGTTGATGAAGAAGCACGAGATCCACTTGCGCGGCAAGGTGTCCGGCGCAGCCGCAGACGAATAGCGGGAGGCAGCCTCCCGCTGGCCCTCAGGCCTACTCGTCCTCGACCTCCTCGTAGCCGGTGATCATCGCCTTGAAGTGCGCCGACCAGGTATGTCCGAGGCTGGCAAGATAGGGATGGATGAAGATGAAGCCGGCGAAGAAGATGAAGACCAGCACATGCACCGTGTCCACCACGCGCAGACCGCCGGCCAGGGTGATGGCGGACTGGAAGCGTTCGACATCCCAGAGCAGAACCCCGGTGAAGCACTGGATGGGCACCAGGAGCAGCATCACGATCTGGTAGGTCATGCTCTGCAAGGCGTTGAACTTGTGATAGACGCTGACATGGTGCGGGTTCGGCTGGCCCTTGAAGATTCCATAACCGTAGAACTTGAGCTGGCGGAAGCTGGCGGCGAAGTGCTTGGCCGGGCTCAACTCCGGGAGGTAGACGCGGATCTTGTCGGAGAACAGGTAGAACAGGAACCAACCGAAGAAGTTGGCGATGAGCACGAAGCCGACGGCGTTGTGCACCTCGACAGCGGGCTTGAAGGAGACGAGGTCGATCAGGCCGATGTATCTGATCTGGATGCCGGTGGCGATCATGACGACGAAACCGAGGGCGTTGATCCAATGCCAGACGCGGACGGGTAACGGGTGTACGAATAGTTTGTGCATTTTGCCTCTCCTACGAGTTGTTCTTGTCTGAAGCGCTATCGCTATTTTCCTGCGCCGACGGGACGCTGCTTTGCCGCGGATATTTCCTGAACAGCCACTTCAGGCTCAGGTGCCCGACCGGCACGGCGATGCCGGAGGCCAGGGCGAGAACGAGCAGGATGTCGAGCAGCTTGATCCGCGTGCCGCCGATCGCATAGAAGCCACGCACCGAATCGATCGAGGTCGGTCCCTGCAATACATCCTGCTGCGCCCCGTGACGCAGGGGCCTGCCGTCGGGGCCGACGATGGATATGGTCACCTTCTGGAACGGGGCCGCGCCCTCGCGGTGGCAGGTCTTGCAGTCCTTGATGGCTTTGCCCTTCGCGGCCAGCATGTGGGCTTCGGGGCCGCCGTCCACTTCCAGTCGGCCGCGCAGTATGGTGTCGCCGTTGTCGTGGTTGAATTCCTTGAGCAGGCTTTGCAGGGCCAGGGCATCGAGCCCCTGCCCCTTGCTGTCGGCCTGCATGGCGCGGCTCTCGAAGCGGGGCACGCCCGACTTCTCGGCAACCCGCTCGCGGGCGCTGCTGTCGTAGAGTTTCAGGTCCACGCGGCGCGGTGCCATCGGTGCGTGGCAGGCCGGACAGGAGACCGCCTCGAAGTGATGGGCGGCGTTGGGCAGCCAGCTCTTGTGCAATTGCAGCGCGTTGAAGTGACAGGCAAGACAGGCTTCCTTGATGTGGTTGCCGCTAGCGGCGGCGGTGACATCGTGGGCGCGATGGCAGTCGGCGCAGATCGGCGCGCCGCCATTGCTGTCCTTGGCGCGCGCCAGGCCATGCACGCTTTGGGCGTAGGCTTTGAACACCGCGCCGTGGCATTTCCGGCAAGGCACTTCAGCTATCGGGCCCGAGGCAGCGGCCTTGGCGAGCACGGCGTGCGGCGCATGGCAGTCGCTGCACAGCGGCGCCATGGGATTGCCCTCGCGGAGCAGGGCGGCATGAATGCTCTCCTCATAGAGCTTGGACTTGTCCTCGTGGCACTGGCGGCAGACGGCAACCTTGGCGATCGAAAATTCCCGCAGCGTCTGCTTCTTCTTGTCCGCTGCGGGATGCTTGGCGAGATCGATGTCGGCGTGGCAAGCGCTGCAGCCGATGGCGTTATGCACCGAGGCGGCGAAGGCCTTGCCCTTGATCTGCAGGGACAGTTTCTCTCCCTCCGCCATGTCCTTCTCCATGCCCGGCTGGCCGTGGCAGGCCAGGCAGGTCTGGTCGTCCCTGGAGAGTGCGCCGTCCGCCGCGCTGGCGAGACCAGAAGGCGGCAGCAACAGGGCGAGGGCGGCGCCGACGAGCATGGCGCGGGTGGCGAGGCGCAGCGTCGCAACTGCAGCCGCTGCCACATTCGCCCGTTTGCTGACTAAGCTGATCATGGTGGTTTCCTTCCCTGTTCCGCACAGCCGCGGCCGACGGCTCAGGCTGTGCCTTGATTATTTATTGAGCATAACTCGACAGGTGCCCGCTTGTCACTCTTTCCGGGCGGACTTGACGGCGTAGTAGCCGAGGGCGCCGATGCCGACCAGCGGCAGGGCGAGGATGAAGCCCAGGCCCAGCAACGGCCCGCCGATCAGCATGGCGAACTTCTTGACATCCGCAGGCACCTTGGCCGCCAGCGCCTTGGCAGCGAACCAGGCGAGCATGCCCGCGGCAACGAAGGGCATCGCCATGACATAAACCAGTCCGATGAACGGCGCCGCCAGGAACAGGGCGATATTCTTCGCCCGGCTTGCCGGCTGCGCATCCCCGGCCGCCGTCACGTCGGCCGCTTCGGCCAATTGGGGCATAGTCGCAGCCGGTGCCGGCGTTGCATCTGCTTCGTGCATCGCCTTCTCGGCGCTGCCCGCGATCATCTCCGGCGACAGCGGCTTTTGCAGAAAGCCGCTGACGCCTGCCGCTTCGGCCGCCGCGCGGTAAGCGTCGGTGCTGTACCCGGTGACGATCACCACCGGCAGCCACGGCTTGGCCGCCTTGATCTTCTGCGCCACCTCGATACCGCTCATGCCCGGCATCTTGATGTCGGTGAACACTGCGTCATAATTTTCGTTGGCCAGCTTGTGCAGGGCTTCTTCGCCGTTTTGCGCGGTGATCACCGCGTAGCCTTTGCCGGAAAGAACGCGGTCGAAACTCTTGCCCACTACGGGGTCATCATCGACCACTAGAATTTTGCGTGAGGTGCTCATGATTTTCTCCTTGACTCGTTAAACATCTGTTGCTGATTGATTCAGTTGGCCTGTATCGTCCGGTCCTGGTGCAGCGACCACCTCTTCTGGGCGATGGCGCCGTTGGCGACCTTGATGACTTCGTCGGGAGGAACCGGTTTGGCCAGGTAATCGTAGGCGCCCAGGCGTATCGCTTCCTTGGCAGTCTCGACCGTGGGATAACCGGTGATGATGACTACCTCGGCGCTTGGCCACCTGCTCTTGATTGCGCGCAGCGTCGTCAGGCCGTCCATTTCCGGCATGCGCAGATCGAGGAGGACCAGGTCGTAAGCCTGGCGTTCCATTTCCGCCAGGGCATCGGCGCCGTTCCATACCGCCTCGACCTTGCAGTCGCCGCCGCGCAGCAGGCGCGAATGGCTCATGCGCACGATACTTTCATCATCGACGATGAGGATTTTCGCTATTCCGTTCATGACCGTACTCCTTTTGCCGATTTCTTGGCTATAGCTTCGCAAGCCCCGTGCCTGAGATCGAATTCTGCTGAAACATTCAGCAATATCAGTTTGTTAATTAAATATCCCGGCGGCGCGGAAGGAACCGCTGGCGCTCTTGAAGTACATAAATTTCATGCAGGCTGCATCGCCACCGTGCTAGAGATCCCACGATACTCAAGCACTTACGGGCAAGCGTCGACGTACACAATTTCTGTACAGGAGTGCCCGGTCCGTTCGCCTCGTCCATGCCCGTGGCCGCGGCAATCCGTCCCGGCGTTATCGCGCATGGGGGTACTATCTCTGTTCGCCGACTCCGGAGCAGACATCAGCGCATGCAAGACAAAGTGAAGATCAAGGTCGCCGTCGTGGCGGCAGTGCAATTGCCGAACGTCAGCGACGTCGAGTTCGAAGCCTCCCTGGCGGAGTTGCGCGATCTCGCCAAGACGCTGGGCTTCAAGGTCGCCCGCAGCTTTACGCAGAAGCGCTCCGCGTTCGATGCTGCGGCGTATCTGGGCACAGGCAAGCGGGAGGAGATCCGCCTCTGCGTCGACGCCGCCATGGCCGACGGCCCAGACGGCGGCCGCGTCGAAGCCGTCCTGGTCGATCACGAGATTTCGCCGTCGCAGGCGCGCAACCTGGAAAACGAGGTCGGCTGCGAGGTGATGGACCGGACCATGGTCATCCTCGACATCTTCCATCGCAACGCGCGTTCCCGCGCCGCGCGCGCCCAGGTAGAGATCGCCCGGCTCGGCTACATGGCGCCGCGCCTGCGCGAGATGGCCAAGCTTGCCGGCCCGCAGGGTCGCCAGCGCAGCGGCACCGGCGGGCGCGGCGCCGGCGAATCGCATACCGAACTGGACAAACGCAAGATCCGCGACCGCATCGCCGAATTGCAGCAGGAAATCGCCGCGATGGATGTCGAGCGCAAGACGCAGCGCTCGCGTCGGCAGGAGCGCCAGGGGCTCTGCTCCGTGGCGCTGGTCGGCTACACCAACGCGGGCAAGTCAACCTTGATGCGCGCGCTCACCGGCAGCGAGGTGCTGGTCGAAGACAAGCTCTTCGCCACGCTCGATACCACCGTGCGTGCCCTCCAGCCCGAAAGCGTGCCGCGCGTGCTGGTCAGCGACACGGTCGGCTTCATCAAGAACCTGCCGCATGGCCTGGTCGCATCGTTCAAGTCGACACTCGAGGAGGCGCTCGATGCGGCGCTGCTGCTCCATGTCATCGATGCCGCCGATCCCGGCTTTCAACGCCAGCTTGAGGTGACCGACGCAGTGCTGGCCGATATCGGCGCGGCAGAAGTGCCGCGGATCCGCGTCTTCAACAAGATCGATCAGGTCGGCGACATGGCGGCGCAACTCGAACGCAGAGCGATGCTCCAGGCGCAGTACCCGGAATGCATCGTGATGAGCGCGCAGCGCCCGGCCGACGTGGCGCTGCTGCACCATGCGGTCGTCGCATTTTTCCGGCGCGACCTGGTCGAAGCCGAGCTTTTTTTGCCCTGGTCGGCGCAGAAGCTGCGCGGCGAAATTTTTTCCAACTGCGAAGTGCTGGAGGAACGCGGCGACGCCGACGGCGCTTTCCTGCGCGTGCGCGGCGTGCGGGAAACGCTGAAGGACTTCGCCGAGCGCTTGGCGTAATAAAATCCGCAGCTGCGCGCTATACTTGGCGCCAGGAGCAATCAAACACCACCCCGCGAATTCGGAGGAGTTATGCCAGACGCCATGCCTAACCCGATCACCGGTGGTTGCCTGTGCGGAAAGATCCGCTACACGGTGACCCAGCCGCTCAAGAACATCATCGCCTGTCACTGCACCCACTGCCAGAAGTCCACCGGCTCCGGCGCCAGCTACAACGTCGTGGCCTCGTCCGCCGCGGTCAGCTTCACCGCCGGACAGCCCAAGCTGTACGCGGATGTCGCACAGAGCGGCAACATCCTGAAGCGCTACTTCTGCGCCGACTGCGGTTCGCCTATCTATGCGCAGCGGGAAAAGCTTCCCGAGTTCATGGTGCTCAAGGCGGGCACACTCGACGACTCGGCGGATCTGCAGCTGGTCATGAACATCTGGACCAAGAGTGCGCGGCCGTGGATGCACATCGACCCCGCGACCGAGTGCCATCCGGAGAGCAGACCCGCGAAAGCCTGATGACGATGGGGATGCGGTCGGGAGAGGGCGAATTTCCGCTTTAGGCAAAGTCAGGATCAAACTGCCCGCCTTTCCGGAATGCTGGGATAGCTGCGGAAATTGCGCTCAGGGCGAGGTGGTCGTCGCCGAGGTCCATGTGGCGGTGGGCGACATGCTGAACTATGACGACAAGGTGATCGTGCTCGAGACCGGCAAGGTGGCGCTGGACATCCCGTCGCCGCACCAGGGGATCGTCGCCGAGGTCTTCGTCAAGGTGGGCGACAGCTTGCAGTCCGGGCAGATCCTGTGCACCCTGGAGCCAAGCTTGTGACCGTTGTTTGAATTTCCTTGCAAGCGTCGCTGCAACGACCAACGGCGCTCAGGCTTGCCGGGGTTTTTCAGCCCGCAGCGGATCCAGCAGCGAGGCCAGACCGTTTTACTCGGAGTTCAGCCAGATGCGTATTGCCAACAAGATGCCACCGGCAGCAGGATGCCGGGATGTTTGGGTAACGCTCTACTGCGTCATGCGCCTTGACCATTGTCACGACGCGATATTTGGTACAGTCGTTGTTTCTCTGCCAGCACCTTGTTAGCGTAGTTATGTGTTTCATCGTCGACAGCCCCGGCGTATTTTTGCAATCCTGCGACCAGGCTTCCGTGCTGCTGAATGTTCTCATGCAGGATCTTGGCGCCAACCCGTACATTGATCACCGGGTTCAGAAATGGCAGAGCGCCAGACCCCTCCGGTACTTTGTCGAGGTTGTAGCGCGGGATGATCTGCATTAGCCCCTGCGCCCCGACCACACTCTGGGAATATGGATTGAATCTCGATTCGATACTGATCACCGCAATCAGCAACAGCGGATCGAGGTTCTGTTCGCGACCGGCTGCCTGGACTGCCTCGAAAATGGGTGCCAGCGCTTGGGCGGAGACCCGGTATTTGCGGGCGACATGTTCCAGCGCAGTACTCATTGGCGCCGTCAGTGAGGGTTCGACGACGACGTGGTCATCCTTCTTGTTCGAGGTATCTTCGACTGCCGCCGAAAATATCTCTTCGACCGATGCTGATGGGGATATCGCGGCACTTTTCTGAAGCGTGAAAATTGTGACGGCGATGACGGCTACCAGCCCGGCCAGCGAAAGGTCGATGTGCATGGATTTCAGGATGCCCAAGGCGATCAGATGGCGTTTTAATGGTCTTGCAGACATGGTTTTTCCCCTTCGCGGTGGATGTCAGCCCATCTACTCCAGGACGTTGTTTGCTAGGTACTAAGGCGATGCTCCGGCAGGTCTGGTGCTAGTGCCCGTCGTTGTCTGAAAGACAACCCGGGGCACTTGTGCCAGCGAAGCAGGTGCAAGAGCAACTGCTTCGAGAAATTAATCAGCTAACCTAAGAACAGCGAGCTAGGCTCCGTTGACCGTAGCTAGGTCATCGGCGAACATTTCACCCCCTCGCTCCCGGCCTTACTACTCCGGACACCGCCGAGATCCCCCAGCTTCTGTGTGGGTCGCTTCCCGACATGCACAGGGGCACGGACTGCGCGGGATCATTGCATGACTTGCGATTGTCGCTACCATCACCAGGCGCTGGACTTGTGCTGGCGCAGCTAATGCCTTGACAACTAATCTTGCCCGGTCGATCCTACATTAGGAAGATCAGCACCACCAATACCACGGCAATCACGCCCAGTATCCAATCGATCGTTGCCAGTTTCGATGCATCCGCAGTTCGGAACGAGGCGTTTACGTAGCGAATGCCGCCAAGTCTCAGCTTGTCCATGAGCGACCCTCCTGATATCTGCGTTCTGGTGTCCATCATGCCTGGCATGGCACGGCGCCGATATACCGGCTAATGTGTATAGTTTGCCGTCACAGCATTCAGAGAGATAAGCTCGACGCCCTTCGGACGGGCGATTGCCCTGGGCTGCGGTTGGCAATTGCCATCAACAATCGCTATGCTGGACGTCACGCATCCTATCCTTTACCCATTATTCGACCAATTAACATGAGCGCTTTAGAAACCAGCGGACATTCGAAAAATCATCGGGCGATTATCTTCAATTCGCTAATCATCATCATCGCGCTCCTGGGCGCGGCATACTATTTGGCGCCGCGTTTTGAACGGGAGGCACCGCAAATCAAGTTCGCGCCGGACTCCGACGTGCTTGGTTTGGCGCCCCTGGAGATCGCCATCACCGATCACGGCGCCGGCTTGAAGTCGGTTTCCGCGACGCTTTCTTCAGGCGGCTCCGAACTCACGCTAGCCTCTGAGCAATTTTCCCAGCCGGTGACCCAGAAGAAGATCACCGTCGCTTTGTCACCGAAACTTGCTGGTGTCAAAGAAGGACCCGCGGTTCTGCGCGTTAGTGCGCGGGACAACTCGCTGTGGAATTTCTTCCGCGGCAACGAGACAGTGATCGAAAAGCATCTCACCATCGATGTCACCCCACCCACACTCGAGCTCATCGCCGATGACCGCTACATCAACTTCGGCGGTGTCGGCGCTATCGTATATAAGCCGTCGATGGATACGGTAACGAGCGGAGTCAGGATCGGGGATCATTTCTTTCCAGGTTACCCAGGTCAGATCAAAGGCCACCCGGATCACCTCATTGCTCTTTTCGCCCACGCGTATAACGCACCGAGCAGTACCAGAGCCGTGCTTGTCGCAACCGACAAAGGGGGGAACAGCAGAGAAATGCCTCTTGTCTATGAACTCAAGAACGTGAAATACAAAAAGAGCACAATCGCCTTGTCCGACAGCTTCCTTCAGAAAATAACGCCCTTGCTAAGCGATGTCGGTGCGCGCCAAGGAACGCCGAAAGAAGTCTTTGTCCGGATCAACAAAGGGCTCAGGAAGGAAAACGAAGACAAGATCGTTGCGATCACATCGAAAGGCACTCCATCGATACTTTGGCAAGGCGCGTTCGCCCAACTGAGTAACTCCAAGGTCGAAGCGAACTTCGCCGATGAGCGGACTTACACCTACAACGGGGAACCGGTCGACACGGCCTATCATCTCGGCTACGACTTGTCGGTCACCAAGCATTATCCCGTCGAAGCCGCCAACAATGGCACCGTCGCTTTCGCCGACGACCTGGGAATTTACGGAAATGCCGTAATCCTGGATCACGGTCTCGGACTATTCACGCTTTATGGCCACTTGAGCTCCATAGCCGTAAAAGTCGGCGATTCGGTTAAGCTGCGGCAGATTCTCGGCAACACAGGAGAGACCGGCCTGGCCGCGGGGGATCATCTGCATTATGGGGTCTATCTGCATGGCGTCGCAGTCCTGCCCGTCGAGTGGTGGGACGGGAAATGGATCAACGACAACATAACCCCCAAGCTGGAAGGCCAGAGCGGCGAGGCTATCGCAGCATCGCAACAATCGAAAGCGCCACGCAAAGTCGTGCGCAGGCGACGCCGCTAGCGCTGCTGGCCAGTGCCGATAGCCAGTCTGATGGCAGGGTCCGGGCTGGCAGGATGATCTCATCGCTGCCATTGGGGCGGTAGGTCGACGCTGATTGCGGGTCGCTCAACCCGGCGTGGTTTCAGGGCTGCGAGCGTCCGTTGGCGCTACACTCCGGACAGGCAAGGACTACTGATAACGCCGGTCCGGCGTCCCATGTGGAGCGAGTTAGAGTGAGCGGCGGCTAAGTAGCCGCCACATTGGCCCGCGCCATGTGCAGTTTTTTGTAGGCTCATTTAGCGAATAACGTGGCTGGCTCATCTAGCGAGCCTGTGGAAGTGGATACTGGCTACATAGCGCACGGGCGCTGGAGCCAGGAGATGCAAAATGAGGACGAGAGAATTGGCAAGGCTCATCGGGACATTG
>CAILCO010000062.1 GCA_903832735.1 uncultured Sterolibacterium sp. | reverse complement strand
AGTGCAACTACCGATGTTAGCGGCCACTATGCGCTCGACGCTTCGCAAGTTTACGAAGTGGCCTCGACGGGATTCACACCGTACTCTGGCAGCGTGAGTGCGGCAGCCTACCTGACAGACAGCATCAGCACCTTCCAGGTGGCCACACCGTTCCCGGTGACGCAGAACTACGCGCTCATCTGGACCGGCCTGACCCATCAGATCACCCTCGCGACGGCTCCGTCGGGCCTGGGCATCCAGGTTGACGGCGCGACCGTCGTGGCGCCGCAGACCTATGCCTGGATCCCCGGCAATGTGCATCAATTGGCCACCACATCGCCGCAAGCTGGGCCCGGCAACGCCAGCTATGGCTACGGCAACTGGAGCGACGGCGGCTTGATGGCGCAGACGCTGGTGGTGCCCAATGCCGACGCGACTTACACCGCCAACTTCACCGAGTCCCTGGCCTATTCGGCCGAGAGCGGCTACGGCAGCGTGGGCGTCAGCCCCGCCAGCGGCACGGCGTCTACCCCCTTCACCTTCAAGGCGGTGTATACCGATGCGGGCAATACCGCGCCGGTTCTGATCAGCGTTTGTATCGACGGCAGCTGCAAAACGATGAGTCTGGACACAGGTGCTGCCGCCGGCCTGCACGACGGCAGCTATGCCAACGGCGAGCAGTACGTGTACTCGACCACACTCGCGGCAGGCGCGCACCACTATTACTTCCAGGCGTCCAACGGCACGTCGCCGCTGATCCTGCCCGTCACCGGCACCCTGACCGGGCCGGCGGTCGACAATCTGAGCATCGCCACAGCCAGCCTGCCGGGCGGCAACTTTGGCACTGCCTACAGCGCGACCCTGGCCGCGAGCGGCGGTACGCCGCCCTACGGCTGGAGCGCGACCCTGTTGCCGGCGGGCCTGGGCATCAACGCCTCGACCGGAGCCATCACCGGCACGCCGACCGCCCTGGGCACGAACGGCGTCATCGTCACGCTGAGCGATGGCACAGGCGCCTCGTTCAGCACGACCTTCCCGGTCACTATCCTGATGGGTAGCCAGAGCATCACCTTTGCCGCAGCCCCGACGATCACGGTAGGAGGCACCGGTACAGTGAGCGCCACGGGCGGCGCCTCGGGCAACGCGGTGACTTTCACCAGCACCACGTTGGCGGTGTGTACCGTTTCCGGCAACACGGTCACCGACCTGACCGCGGGCGCCTGCATCATCGCCGGCAATCAAGCCGGCAACGCCAATTACACGGCAGCGCCGCAGGTGACGCAGACCATCAACGTTGTGCCCAGTGGTCCGTTAGCGCCGACCAGCCTGGCATTTGGCTCTGAAGCGCTTGCCACGGCGAGCCCGGCTCAGGTCGTCACCGTCAGCAACGCTGCCGCCACTTCCATGAGAATAGGGCCGATTGGCATCAGCGCGAACTTTGCAATTCAATCGAGAACCTGCAGCGCAACGCTCGCGGCGAACTCGACCTGCACGATCACCGTTGTCTTCAGACCTACTGTCGCTGGACCCCTGACTGGCACATTGACGGTCGGTACGTTGGGTAGCGTAGCGCTCAGCGGCACCGGCATGGTCCAGTTGGCGACATTGACGGGCACGCCGACGTTTGGCAACCAGCAGGTCGGTACCAAGAGCGCGCTACAGGTCTTTACCTATACCAACGCCGGTGCGCTGCCCATCACGGTATCGACGGTGAGTCTGGGCGGCGCGAATCCTGGGCAGTTCGCGATTTCCGCCGATACTTGCATTGCGATTGTTCTGGCACCTGCGGCTTCTTGCACCTTCGATGTCGGCTTCGACCCGACTGCCGCTGGTAGCAAGGCTGCGACGCTGACGCTGCGCGATACAACCGGTGGTGCAGCGGCGCTGAGCGTCAACCTGAGTGGTACGGGAGTAGCCCCGAAGGTCTCCATCAGCGGAGCCAGCAACTATGGCAGGGTGACGGTACCGACGACGGCGACCTTCACCCTGAACAACACCGGCACCGGCCCATACCTGATCAGCGCTATCACACTGACCAGCGGCACCCACTACAGCATCGCAGGCGGCAGCTGTGCCGTCGGCGCAACGGTGAACAACGGCAGTTCGTGCACGGTAAGTGTGACCTTCACACCGAGCGGCTCGAAGGTATACACCAGCTCATTGTCGGTATCCGGCAGTGGTATCGGCAGCGGTGCGCCAACTTCGACGGCGACCATTTCCCTGAGAGGCAATTGAGCACAGCAATCGTCCCGACAATAGTGAATGCCGGCAGCCCGCCGGCATTCACGCTGCGCTGGGTAGTGCATGATGCGCTAAGTTGGCGTGAGGCGAAAATCTGGCTGGAAGTCGCAGCGCGTGCCCAGGCCCCGGCGCTTCACGGATGATGCATCAGGCTGGCGGAATCGGCCGGATCCGGTCGGTCGGACCGTTTGTCCAGTGCCGCCATTTGTTGCTCCCGATCACCCGCAGACCGACATTGAATCAGTTCGTGCGCACAATAGTCTGATCTGTTCGAGCAGGACCATAATCTCTTCCTGATCGGCCATTTCGCACTGCTCTTCAAGAACCGAGGCCAAAATCTTATCCGTCGTCAGCGGATTGGCCAGGACCACGCGAAAGACGGTGATGGTGTCGCCGCGGTAGCGGCCCGATGCGAGACGCGTGCGGGAAACGAAGGTCCGTCCGGTTTCGCGCTGCCGCTTCTGCATGGTTTCGGTTATCTTGTTCAGGATTTCGTTAATGCGCAGGGCTTTCTCGGCAGGAGCCTCGGCCAACTCCTTTTGCACCCAGGCTTTATTGAAGCGGTAGGTGAGGATGTTGAGTTCGGGTTCGGTGATCAGTTCGAAGTCGGGATGGACATCGATGCGTTGCGCGAAGCGGCGGGCACTTTCAATGCCCTGATCGATGAGTAATTCATAGCCCTTGCGGCCGATGATTGAGAGGCCCGCGTGAACCAGCATGGCGATACCTGATCTTGAGCCTTCAAGAGTGTGACTACCCAGATCTCTTGAGCCTTCACGCAGAATGTAGGCGGCGTGATGTTCGATCGAACCAAGAGCGGTGGGATCTTTGAACAGCACCATGCCGGCGCCCATGGGCACGTAAAGTTGCTTGTGCGCGTCGATGGTTACCGAGTCCGCCCTGTCAATGCCTTTGAGCAGTCCCTTGTAGGTGTTGGAGAGCAGTGTCGGGCCGCCCCAGGCGGCATCCACGTGATAATGGCAGCCCAGTTCCAGCGCCAGGTCGGCAAGCTCTTCGAGCGGGTCGATGTTGCCCGTTTCAGTGGTTCCGGCGACACCCACCAGACTTAATGGGCGGATGCCCTCGGATCTGAGTCTGGCGCAGTGTTGCCGAAGGCATTTCATGTCAATGCGGTTGCAGTCATCGGTCTCCACCGCAATGAGGTTGTCCCGCCCGATGCCCAACACATCAACAGCCTTGCCCAAAGAATAATGCCCGCGGCGCGAAACCAAGACCGCGAGTCCTTTGCAGTTCAGGTGCTCCAGGGCTTTGGACATTCCTTCCTGGGCGATCCCTCGGAAGCCTTCCGAGGGGCCGCAAAGCCTGTTGCGAGCGGCCCACAGGGCGGTGACGTTGGCGATGGTGCCGCCGGAACAGAACGCACCAAGGGCGTGGCGGCTGTCTTGAATCCACTGGCTGTAAAAGCCTTCGTCGCCGCTGTAAATAAGCCGGTGAAGCATACCCAGCACCTGCCGCTCCATGGGCGTGAAGGCGCGGGAGGTTTCTACCTTGACCAGATTCTGGTTAAGTGCGGTGAGAATGCGCGAGAGCGGCAGCATGAAGTAGGGCATGGCGGATGTCATGTGCCCGATGAAACCTGGTGAGGCGGTATGGACTGATTGAGAAACGACTTTTTCCTTGAGGAATTCCGTGTAGTTCGAAACAAAAGTGGGCTCTTCAGGAATCTTGGATTGGGAAAAATCTCTCTCGATCTCGACGAGATCGCGCTCGACCGCGACGATGTGCTCTTGCAGAAAGCCCATCAGGTTGTCGGAGATGGCCTGGTCGATTTGACCGAGAGTCGAATCGGGAGCTTCAGGAACAGTGAAGATCCGGTAAAGGTTTTCCAGACTGGCCTGGGCGGTTTCTCTTGAGCTTGACATGGGGGGATAAGAACACCGAATGTTCATTAATGGGGTGATAACCTGCGAAACAGCCGGTCGCGGGAAACGCGATCAGCGTGAGGGAACTGGGAGATTGCTCAATTTGTTCCCGCGGCGTTTCGTCCATGTTGCCCACCATCCTCGGCAAGGTCAACAGCGTTGCCTAAAGACGCCGAGTTCGAACGGCTCCAACTGACAGTGGCAGTCCCTCGGGTGCTGTCCGATGCCGACGGTCGGTGGCGGTGACATGAACCGCACTATCGGCGGATTGTGCGATTCGGCAGTTCGATTGCGGCTCGATTCCGACGCTCAGGAGATATAAGCGAATCGCACTGAGCTAGCGTCTGCACCCGAGCAATGGCCACCCGAGCGAACAAGCTTTTCATTGTTGCCTCCCGCTTTTCCCCGTCGGGACCGGCTGTTGTCCTCAATATCCTATAGTTGACTTGATTGATCAAGTATTGTTGAATGTGCTTGCCGATGGATGATCAGACTGCCTCGAAAACAATCTTTCGCGCCACAGGGAGAATGCCATGAGAATCGTCTTGCTGATGCTGGCTCTTGCCTTTTCGCTGACGACACTTGCTGCCGGGAGCGACAGCTCTACGCCGGCTGTTGCCCGCGATCCGGACTTCGACGGCGGCAAACAGGCGATCGAAGCGAAGAACTGGACACTCGCCCTGGAAATGTTCGGGCGGGCCAGCGTTCGCGACCCTAATAATGCCGACATCCAAAACTATCTGGGCTACGCCAACCGCAAATCGGGCAATCTTGATGCGGCGTTCGCCAACTATGCCACGGCACTGCGTCTGGATCCCCGCCACAAGGCCGCGCACGAGTATGTTGGGGAGGCCTATCTAATGGTTAATAACCTTGCCAAAGCGGAGGAGCATCTCGCGGCGCTGGACAAGATCTGCTTCTGGTCGTGTGAGGAATTCCGCGACTTGAAAAGGGAGATCGACGAGTACAAGTCGAAGCACGCAAACAAATAGTCCGGTTACGCACGGCAACCGGTGGTCAATTCGTCACGTAGGTTCCCATTGGCACTGATGAATTTCTATCGTCGTATGAATAATTTCTTCGTGCACGGAAAGCTGGGAGCGTACCTTTTCTGCAGTTAAACCCGGATCATGGGTGACGACCGATAGCGCGCAGGCATAGAGACTCTTGCCGACTCGCCACACATGCAAATCAGCGACCCTGGTATCTCCCGCTTCGAACCCGGTCTCCACAACTGCACGAATTTCCAGCACCACCGGATGATCCATTTCGCGGTCCAGCAATACCTTCCCGGTTTCGATCATCAGATTCTTTGCCCACACCGCAACGAGTCCCGCTCCAACAATCCCCATGACCGGATCGAGCCATGACCAACCATACATCCAGCCCCCAGCCAACGCGATGATCGCCAATACTGACGTGGCCGCATCCGCCATCACGTGGATGTAGGCGGATTTTAGATTGAGGTCGTGGCCATGCGCAGCAGCATGTTCGTGGCCGTGATCGTCGTCATGAGCATGGCCGTGATGGTGGTCAGGTACGTTACCGAGAATCATCGCGCAAACGATATTTACCGCCAGACCGATCACCGCCACGATGATCGCTTCGCGGTAGTGAATAGCCTGCGGCGCAAGAATTCGCTCGACCGAGGCAACGACCATCATGCCGGCTACGCCTAGCAAAAATATCGCGCTGGCGAACCCGCCGAGCACTTCAATCTTCCACGTTCCGAAGGCGAAGCGCGGGTCGTGTGCGTACCTGCGGGCAGCAGCATAGGCAAATGCACTGACGCCAATCGCAACGGCATGCGAACTCATATGCCAGCCATCGGCAAGCAAGGCCATCGAGTTGAACCACCAGCCGGCGATGATTTCGATGACCATCATTGCCGCCGTAATCCACATTACCAAACGCGTACCTCGTTCGGCCGCGCGACTGTCTTCCGCAAACACATGGTCATGTGACCATTGCGACATATTGTGCGTGTGCATGCTAATTTCTCCTACGTAGTGAATTCATAGCCCCAGTTGTTCGCCTGCGCCCAACAGAGTGGCGATAGCCAAAGCTGCGAAGATTGCGGCGGCCAGCGAATGAACCAGCTTCACCGGTATTCGTGTGGTGATTCGATCCCCTAGAACTATAGCCGGGACGTCAGCAATCGGCATAGCGAGGAGATGGAGGTGACAGACCGTAGCATGGAGCCTGTATTCGCGTCGTCCTCGCGGTGCTGAGAAGCGCGCAGATCGGCCGCCACGAATACCGGTTCCCGGCTTTTCGATTGCGCTGCGCACCAAAGCCCACTGGCTCGCCACGCCGCTGCAGTTCACGGACGATGCTTCCGTGGTGTTCGCGCTATTTGTCCTTCGGGTATCCGGCCGACGAAGGAATAACATCGTTTTCCTTCTGCTTCTGGTCTACCGACTCCTGCCCGCCGCCTCGCGGCGATTCAGTGTCGGCAACTGTGCCACCGATCCGCCGATCGCGCGGATCGCGCCGCTGGAGAGCAGCGCGGCAATCACCGCATCGCACTTGTTGTGGATATGCTCTTCCAGCAGCGCGCGCAGACGCTTGCCGTTCCTGGCTTCGAGCGCGGCGATGAACTGCTCGTGCTCGGCCATCGCGCTATCCCAGCGCGTCTGGCTGACGTTGGCGAAATAGCGCGCCCGGCGCAAGCGCAGGTTGAGCTTGTCGTGCGTTACCGCCAGGACCGGGTTGCCCGAGAGTTGGAAGAGCCGGCCATGGATCGCCTGATTCAGTTCGAAGTAGCCCTCGCGGTCGCCGGCATCGTGGCAGGCGCTCATCCGCTCGTGCAACTGGCGCAGGCCTTTGATCTCGCCGTCATCGGCGCGGGCGCAGGCGAGCTCACCGGAGAGGCCTTCGAGCACGGCGAGCACCTCGAAGGTCTGCGCGGTATCGGCCAGGGTCATCGGCGTCACCATCGCGCCGCGGTTCTGCAGCAGTTCCACCAGGCCTTCGCTGGCGAGGGTCTTCAGCGCCTCGCGCAACGGGGTGCGCGAGACGTTCAGTTCTTCGCACAGCACTCTTTCGGTCAGCCGCATCCCCGGCGCCAATTCGCCGTAGGTGATCTTGTCGCGCAGGATGTCGGCCACCCTGAAATGCAGGGAAGTGTTGTCCGCGTTGTCCGCCGCTGCCTCAGGCTTGGCCATGATTGTCCTTCAGGCACAGCGCCAGTACCCTGGCCACATGCAGCGCCTCGGCGTCCGCTCCGTCGTGAATCTGATGGCGGCAACTGGTGCCGTCGGCGACGATGATGGCCGAACTGTCCTTGCGCACAGCTTCGCGCACCGCCGGCAGCAGGGTCAGTTCCGCCATCGCCAGCGATGCGTCGTAATGCTCCGCTTCATAGCCGAAACTGCCGGCCATGCCGCAACAGGAGGACTCGATCACGGAAAGATCGATGCCGGGTATCCACTGCAGCACCGCCTCCACCGCGCCCATCGCCGCGAAGGCCTTCTGATGGCAATGTCCATGGAGCAGCACCTTGTTGCCGGGCAGCGGCTTGAGGTCCAGGCAAAGCCGGCCGGCAAGCTTTTCCCTGACCAGGAACTCCTCGAAGAGATAGGCCGAGCGCGACAGCCGTTCGGCTTCCTCGCCGTAACCGTAACCGAGGAATTCATCGCGCAGCGTCAGCAGGCAGGACGGCTCCAGGCCGACCACAGCGACGCCGCGGTCCACCCAGGGCAGCAGGGCATCGAGGCAGCGCCGCGCCTCGGCCTTGGCCTGATCGACCAGCCCGGCGGCGAGATAGGTCCGGCCGCAACAGAGCGGCCGCTGCCCAGGCATACTGCTGAAGCGGACGCTATAGCCCGCGGCCTCGAGAACCTGCTGCGCCGCGGCCGCGTTCTCCGACTCCAGGTAGTTGTTGAAGGTGTCGACGAAGAGCAGCACCTCCCGGCCTTCAGAGCCCGCCGGCTGGGTTACGGCCGCGGACAGAAACGATTTGCGGAAGCGCGGCAGGGAGCGCGCCGGCGCCAGTCCCAGCGCCGCCTTCGCCCAGGCGGAGAGCAGCGGGATGCGCTCGGCCAGCGCCAGCGCGCCGCCTATCCTGCTGGCATAGGGCGCATAGCGCGGCATGAAGGCGACCAGACGGTCGCGCAGTTTCAGGCCGTGCCGGCGTGTCCATGCGGCGCGCGCCTCGATCTTGATCCTGGCCATGTCCACGCCGGTCGGGCAGTCGCGCTTGCAGCCCTTGCAGGAGACGCACAGATCCAGCGCCTCATGCACTTCCTCGCTGGCCAGGCCGGCCGAGCCCAACTGTCCCGAGAGCGCCAGGCGCAGGGTGCTGGCCCGGCCCCGCGTGACATGTTTCTCGTCCCCGGTGATGCGAAAACTCGGGCACATGGTACCGGCGTCGAACTTGCGGCAATGGCCGTTGCTGTTGCACATTTCGACCTGCTTGGCCAGGCCGCCGGAAAGGTCGCCGCCGGTGCCGGGCGCGGACTCTGCTCCGCTCAGAGGATTGCGCGTGACGTTCCAGGCCGACCAGTCGAGCAACGGTGTCAGCGGCAGTTCGCGATAGCCCGGCGCATAGCGGAAGTTGGCGCGCTCATCCATCTTCGGCGGGCGGACGATCTTGTCCGGATTGAAACGGTTGTCCGGATCGAACAGATCCTTGATCTCGGCAAACGCCGCGTTTAGCTTCGGTCCGTACTGCCACGCCACCCACTCGCCGCGGCACAGGCCGTCGCCGTGCTCGCCGGAAAACGCTCCCTTGTACTTGCGCACCAGCACCGCGGCGGCCTCGGCGATCTCGCGCATGTCGCGCGCGCCCTCGCGGCGCATGTCGAGTATCGGCCTGACATGCAGCGTGCCGACGCTGGCGTGGGCGTACCAGGTGCCTTCGGTGCCGTACTGGTGAAACACCTCGGTCAGCTCGCGGGTGTACTCGGCCAGATGGGCGAGCGGCACCGCGCAGTCTTCGATGAAGGACACCGGCTTGCCGTCGCCCTTCATGCTCATCATGATGTTCAGGCCGGCCTTGCGCACCTCCCACAAGGCCCGCTGCGCGGCCGCCTGCGCCATAGGCACCACGGAGCCGGGCAATTCCAGATCGCCCATCAGTTCCGCGAGTTGCGCCAGTTTGGCCAGCAGGGCGGGGTGATTTTCGCCGGCGAACTCGACCAGGAGGATCGCCTCGGGGCGGCCGATCAAGGCCTGCGCTATCACCGGGCGGAACGCCGGATTGTCGAGCGCCAGCGCGATCATGGTGCGATCGACCAGTTCCACCGCCGTCGGCGCCAGCGTGACGATATGCTGGGCCGCATCCATGGCCTGGTGGAAGCTGGGGAAGTTCACCACCCCGAGCACCTTGTGCGCGGGTATCGCCGCCAGCGCCAGGGTGATCTGCCGGCTGTAGGCCAGGGTCCCTTCCGAACCGATCAGGATCTGCGCCAGGTTGGCCATGCCGTCGTCGCTGTAGGCGCGCGGATTCTGGCAATCGAAGAGGTCGATGTTATAGCCGGCGACGCGGCGCAAGACCTTGGGCGTGCGCTCGATGATCTCCTCGCGCTCGCGCCTGGCGATGACCTGCAGGCCCGTCACGATGTCGTGCACGCGGCCGCTCGCAGGTATTTCGTCGAATCGGCCGAAGCGGCCCTGGGTGCCATCGGCGAGCACCGCGTCGACGGCCAGGACGTTATGCACCATGTTGCCGTATTCGATCGAACGCGAGCCGCAGGAATTGTTGCCCGCCATGCCGCCCAGCGTGCATTGCGCGGCGGTCGACACGTCGACCGGAAAGCACAGTCCGTGCGGCTTCAGCCAGGCATTCAGGTGATCCAGGACCATCCCCGGTTCGACCGTGATCGTCATCGCCTGGGCGTCGAAAGCGATGACCTTGTTCAGCCACTTGCTGGTGTCGATCACCAAGGCTTGCGCGACGGTCTGCCCGCACTGGCTGGTGCCGGCGCCGCGCGCCAGGACCGGCAACTGATGCTGCCGGGCAATCTCCAGGGCGAGCAGCAGATCCTGCTGATCGCGCGGCACGACCACGCCCAGCGGCATGATCTGATAGATCGAGGCGTCGGTGGCGTAGCGGCCGCGATCGGCAGCGCCGAACAGCACGTCGCCGCGCAGTTCCTGCGCCAGCTGACGGGCAATCGGCGTAAGCGATGCGAGAGGCATGGCGCGCCTCAGACCAGTTCGCAGCAGACCGCCGGCAGGCCGGCTATTTCCCCGCAGACCGTGCCCGCCTGCGCAGGGAGTTCCAGCCCGGTGTAGGAGCCGGTGGTGATGATGCTCCCGGCGGGCAGGGACAATCCGCTGGCGCGGCAATGATTGACCAGCCAGGAGAGCAGCCGCCGCGGATCGCCGGCCGGATTCCTCGCGGGTCCGGCAGTCAGCGGAACGCCGGCCAGGGAGAATGCCAGTCGCGGCGCCGCGAATGGGAAATCGCTGCGGTAGCTGCGGTAGTCCACGCTGCTGCCGACGATCAGGGCGCCGTTGTTCTGCAGGTCGGCCAACTGGCTCAGCTTGGGCGCATCCGGCCAGCCGCTGATGCGGCTGGAGACGATTTCTATCGCCGCGCCGAACGAAGCGATGCTGGCCAGCACCTCGCGCTCCGGCACCGGCCGGTCTTGCGGGCCGAAATCGCGATCGAGGACGAAGTACACTTCCAGTTCCAGCCCGAGTACCGGATAGTCGCGGCGGGCTATGGCCGCAGCGCTCGAATAGATGCGTGTCTGCGGCAGCGGCGCACCCTGGATCGGCCCGTCCGGCGATTTCGCGCCGATCTTCCAGCCGCCGGTGGCTAGGCCGCAGCGCTGCAGCAGGCGCTGCTGCAGCGCGAAGGCAGCCTGCAGATCCGCCGGCTCCAGGGCAGCGGGCAGCCTGACCGTGGTCTTGTCCTGGTAGGCCCGGCCGAGAAGTTCAGCCAGGTCGGCGGCGGAAGAGGATGCGTTCATGGCGCGACT
>CAILCO010000061.1 GCA_903832735.1 uncultured Sterolibacterium sp. | reverse complement strand
CTGTCCCAACGACCTGAGCGAACTTCACACCACTGCGCGCAACAAGCTCAAGAGTGCTCAAAAGCGCCCTTCGATCATTGCCGCTTGCTGGATGCAGGCTACACTCTGGTAATGTCATGATTTACGGAAAACTCAATAAGCCAATCAACAAGGATACCAAAAGTGAACACATCTCTATCTGGAACCGGCCGCCGCCTCGCGTTGGCCGCATGCTGCGTCATGTCCTGCCTGGCCTCTTCGGCGCAAGCGCAAGGGTCGGCTGCGGATTACCCCAACCGATCGATCAAGTTGATCGTTCCTTACTCGGCCGCCGGTCTCGTGGACACCTTTGCCCGCTACATGGCGCAGTACCTCACCGAGAAGATGGGACAGTCCGTCATCGTCGAAAACCGGCCGGGAGCCAACCAGGCCATCGGCAATTCCGTGGCGGCCAAAGCCGCGCCCGATGGCTACACGATCCTGCTGGGTAGTGAAACCGGGCTGGTGCTCAACACCATCGTGAGAAAGCAGTTGGCCTACGATCCGGTGCGCGACTTGGCACCGGTGTCGATGCTGTTCATGACGCCATCCTACCTGGTGGTAAACCCCTCGGTACCGGCGAATACACTGAAGGAGTTGATCGATCTGGCCAAGGCCAAGCCTGGCAAGCTCTCATATGCCTCGATCGGCCAAGGCAGCTCCCAGCATCTGACCATGGAAATGTTCAAGACCCGGGCGAAGATCGATATTCTGCACGTGCCCTACAAGGGCAGCGCCGAGTCCGCCATCGCCGTGTTCACGGGGCAGGTGAACATGGCCTTCGAAGGCGGCGCTTCGGCCTTGCCGTACGTCCGCGCGGGCAAGTTTCGGGCACTCGCCTCGACCGGATCAAAGCGCTCCGAATTGATGCCCGATCTGCCGACGCTCAGCGAAACTTTTCCGGGCCTGGATCTCTCGGTATGGTTTGGCCTGTTCGCGCCCGCCGGCGTGCCGCGGCCGATTATCGACAAGCTGAATCGCGAAATCGGAGAGATGCTGCGACTGCCCGCAACGCGGGAACGATTCGCCGTCTACGGCAGCGAAATGTCGCCGAGCACGCCCGAAGATCTCTCTGCGCGCATCCGCTCGGAACTGCCGCGATTCACCAAAATTATGCGCGATGCGGGCATCCAGCCCGAATGAGCGGCCAAAGTGGAGTGGGTCATGATTAGCTTAAGAAGAACCTGCAGGCAGGTCGTCGTCCTGATGTTGCTGGGCTGGGGCGTGACGGCGATCGCGGAAAGTCCGCCGACAAATTGGCCACAGCAGCGACCGATCCGCTGGATCGTGCCGTTTCCCCCGGGCGCATCGGCAGACGCGATATCACGTGTCGTGGCGCAAAAGCTCAGCGAGAAAATTGGCCAATCGGTGATCGTCGAAAGCCGCGGCGGAGCGAGTGGCCAAATCGCCCATGACCTGGTGGCCACATCGCGGCCCGACGGCCATACCGTGCTGTTCGTCGTTCCGGGGATAATCACCAATCAGTACTACATGAAGAACGCGGTGAATGCGTTCAAGGATTTGTTGCCGGTGATCCAGTTGGACAATGCGCCGATGGTGCTGCTGTCGAGATCGGCGTTCAAGCCAACCTCCCTGGTACAGGTGCTGGAGGCCATCCGCGCCAAACCTGATGCGGTGAGTTGCGCCGCGGCCGGTTCATTGCCGCAGATCGGTTGCGAACTGCTGCGCAAATATGCCCAGGCCGACCTGCTCATGGTCCCGTTCCGGGGACAGGCGCAGGCCAGCAATTCGGTGATCGCAGGCGATGTCGATCTGATGTTCGACGTAATCGGTTCGGCAATATCGTGGATCAATACCAATCGCTTGCACGCCATCGCGGTCACTTCCGAGCAGCGTGCCGCGTCGCTGCCCAACGTACCGGCTGCCAACGAATCGGTACCCGGCTTCAAGCTGGTGACCTGGCACGGCGTCATGGTGCCATCAGGCACGCCGCCGGTGATCGTGGCCAAAATGAATGCTGCGCTCAATGAGGTGCTGAAAGAGCCACAGGTCCGCGAACGTCTGGAGGCCCTAAAATTGGAGGTGGCTGGTGGCAGTGTTGAAGCCTTTGCCGCGTTGATGAAACGCGATAACGCCACCTACAAGGCCTTGCTCGAAGCCGCCGGCGTCAAACCCGAATAGCCTGTGACCCGTTAGGAGAAAATCGTTCATGTTCACAACCAGACGTATCGTGACCGGCCACGACCAGGATGGCAAAGCCATCGTGATAGTCGATGGCACCGCGCCCAATGTCGGCTATCGCCAGGCCAGCGGAGTGTATTCCACGCTGCTCTGGGTAACCGACCAGACGCCGGCCGACAACAGCGGCCATGGCGACGCCGCCGATCGCGTTGTGGCAACTACGCCGCCACCCGGCGGAACTATCCTGCGCATCGTTGACTTTCCGCCACCATCAGAGACCCCGGCAGCCACGAGCAACGAGGCGGTATTGAAGGAACTGGGCATCGGCCATTCGTCAGGCGCGGCGGCCAGCCGGAGTCCGTTCATGCATCGCACCAGGAGTATCGACTACGCCATCGTCCTGGACGGCGAGATCAGCATGCTCCTGGACGATTCGGAAGTCGACCTGAAAGCCGGCGACGTCCTGGTCCAGCGCGGCACCAACCATGCGTGGATCAACCGCAGCAATCGCTGGTGCAGAATCGCCTTCGTACTGATCGATGCAGAACCACTGCCGGGCCAAGACGCCCATTGATGGCGCTAATTCACGAGGAGTGTTGACTCATGCAAGATAAATCCTGGTTCAAAAAACTGTCGCCTGCGGTCCATACCGTCAAGGAGGAACGCGACCAATTCGCGGAGATGCGTGACGGTGTCAAGTTGGCCTGCGACGTTTTCCGTCCCGCTGCAGGCGGCAAGTTTCCTGCGATACTTTCATTCTCGCCTTATGGCAAGGATGTGCAGCGCGTGCTGGAGAAACAGCATCCGCACAGTTCGCGCCTGGGCAATGGCGGACAGGAGGCAGGCGACACTGCCTTCTTCGTCAGCCGCGGCTATGTGCATGTGATCGCCGACACGCGCGGCGCAGGCGATTCGGAAGGCATCTATGATTTCCAGGGCGAGAAGGAACAACAGGACGGCTACGACCTGATTGAATGGATCGCCGCGCAAGATTGGTGTGACGGCAACGTCGGCATGCTCGGCATGTCGTATTTTGCGGTCGTGCAGAACCTGATTGCTACCCAGCAACCGCCGCACTTGAAAGCGATCGCACCGTTCGAGGCCTACACCGACCGCTATCGTCATTCTGTTTACCACGGCGGGATCCTGAACGAAGGTTTTTTCCATCAATGGTGGGAGCACCTGAGCATAGGCGCCAGCAAGCCGCTGATTTATCGTTACCTGCCCGTCGAGGAAATCGAACGCCGCCGCCAGGAACTGTATCAGCGGCCCGAGATCCAGGTCAGTCCTTATCTCCATATCCAGCTCAAGTACGAAACCAAAAATCCGCTGTTGTTCGATTTCCTGATCGAACCGCATGACGGTCCTTATTACCGCGAGCGCTCGGCTTACGAGCGACTGGACCGCATCCAGGTGCCGACGCTGCTGTTCAACCGCTGGAGCGGCTGGCCGATCCACCTGGCCGGTTCGTTTCAAGCCTGGGAAGGCATCAATGCGCCGAAGAAGATGTATATCGTCGAAACCGAATATCAGACCGGGCCAATGCGGCCGTGGCGTGACCATCAGGACGTGATCCTGCGCTGGTATGAACATTGGCTGAAAGGCAACGATACCGGCATGATGGACGAACCGCCCATCACCCTACTGATAAAAGGCCGAAACGAATGGCGCTGTGAGAATGAATGGCCGTTGGCGCGAACCCAGTGGACTAAGTACTGGCTGCAACCGCAAGGCAAGCTCTTGCCGCAGCCTGCGCCGGTCGGCCAGGACAGCTTCAGCAACGACCCCTACATCAGACCCGGCAAGTTCTCACAGGGCCTGGACTATGTCTTGCCGGCCGCCGAGCAGGACCTGGAGATCACCGGCCCGCTGGCCCTGTATCTGAAAGCGAGCCTGGACCAAGCTGAGGCCACCTGGTTCATCAATATCAAGAACCGGGCACCCGACGGCAGCACCACCATGGTCACCAAGGGTTGGTTGCGCGCTTCTCACCGCAAGCTCGATGCGCACAAGAGCACGGCGCATAAACCGTATCATCCCCATGAGCTGAGCGAGCCGGTGCCGGTGGGCGAGGTCATAGAATACGCAATCGACATTCGAGACACGTCGATCGTGCTCTTGAAAGGCCATCAATTGGTGCTGGAAGTCCGTGGACAGGACACGGCTGCCGAAGACCCCGTGTGGTATCACCTGTGCAATCCGGTGGAGACCCGCCATACCATCCACTATGGTGGGGAAGAAGGCTCCTACCTGTTGCTGCCGGTGATCCCTGCCGGCGCCAGTAACGCAAATTGATAGCATGACAGTGCGAGGCTTCATCAGCAAATACAACAAGGATCATGGCGGCGGCGCCCTGATGTTCGTGCTTGGCCTGGGCGCCATGTTCCAGGGCATGAGCTACAAGGTCGGCAGCTTGAGCCGGATGGGACCGGGATTTTTCCCGATGGCGCTGGGGATACTCCTGGCGCTGATGGGGGCGGCGATCTTCTTCACCGCCCACAAGAACGAGGACGACGCCAAAATCAAGGAAGAGCCGCTGCCGCCCGAGTGGCGCGCCTGGTTCCTGATCGTGCTCAGCCTGGTCGCCTTCATCGTCTTCGGGATCTACGGCGGACTGTTGCCGGCGACCTTCGCCGTGGTGTTCATTTCCGCCATGGCCGACCGCGAGAACACCGTCAAGCAGGCGGTGCTTCTGTCGCTGGCG
>CAILCO010000060.1 GCA_903832735.1 uncultured Sterolibacterium sp. | reverse complement strand
CGGCTGCTTCATCCTGCTCTCCCTGGCGCTCGGCATCCCGGCCAGCCCGATCTTCGTCAGCCAGTGGTGGCTGGCCTTCACCGCCTTCGTCGGCGCCAACCTGCTGCAAAGCGGCTTCACCCGCTGGTGCCTGATGGAATCGATTTTCCGCAAACTCGGGGTGCCCGCAGGCAACTGATTTTCGCCAGAATATTTTGAGCGATGGCTAAATAGCGATAAAAGCCATCATCCAGTTCGGTCATGGAAACGCTTGGGCTGCGGCGGATCACTTTTTAACCGGCGGCAGTTACGATACCCGGCACTAATAACCAGAGAGAGATCAAAGACTATGGAAGCACACTGGAGCGCTCGTTACCGCGAGGTTGGCGATGATTATCTTTTTGGTATGGAGCCGAACCACTTTCTTGCCCAGCACGCAGACTTGTTTTCGCCAGGACAGACTGCCCTGTCGATCGCCGACGGCGAAGGCCGCAATTCGGTGTGGCTGGCAAAGCAGGGGCTGGATGTTAACGCCGTCGAGATCTCCCCGGTAGCGGTTGCCAAGGCGCACAAACTTTCGGCGGCTCGCGACGTTGTGGTCAAACTCGAGATCGGGGACATCCTGGCGCCGGATTGGCCACCGATTGCCTGGAGCAATCACTTCGACTGGGTCGTGGGCATTTTCGTACAGTTCGTCGGCCCGCTGGATCGCCAACGGCAATTCGCGGCGATGAAGACCGTTACCCGGCCCGGCGGACGAATTTTCCTGCACGGCTATACGCCCAAGCAATTGGAATACCGGACGGGCGGACCTTCCGAGTTGGCGAACCTCTATACGCCGGAATTGTTGCGTGGCGAATTCTCGGACTGGGCAATCGAGGAACTCGTCGAATACGAAGACGATATCAATGAGGGATCGAGGCATCGCGGCAAGTCGGCTCTTATCGGCATGGTGGCAAGGAAGAAGGGTTAAGCCATACTGTTGCAAACTTACCAATTGCAGGCAACACTGGACAATCACCAGGCTCCTTAGCCCGGATCTCATCGCATTCACACTGAGCTTTGCCTTGCTCGCTCTTTATGAGCTCTACATCCGCTGGCGCACGGCGCGCCACGACCCGCATTACACGGTGCAGGCGATCAATGCCGAAGCACGCAGGCTCTGGGTGAACAGCGTCATAGAAGATCGCCGCGACATACTTGCGGTGCAGACGCTGCGCAACTCGACCATGGCCGCGATTTTTCTCGCCTCCACAGCCGTCTTCCTGATAGTGGGCGTGATCAGTCTTGCCGAGCACGGCAGGGATGTGAATCTCGCCCTGCATGCGCTGAGCATCGTTGGAACGGTCGATCCATCCTTGTGGCTGATAAAACTTCTGATTCTGGTGGTCGACCTTTGCGTGGCCTTCTTCGCCTTTACTCAGGCCGTGCGCAACTTCAACCCTGTCGGCTATCTGTTGAACGTTCCCGCCGCGCTCAAGCATCCGATCATCACTCCGCGCTATATCGCCAACTTTCTCAATCGCGCAGCACATTTTTACAGCATTGGCATGCGCACCTTCTACTTCACCTTCCCGCTGCTCTTATGGTTATTCGGACCCCAATTCCTCGTGGCCGCCTCGCTGATTCTGGTCTTGATCCTTTTCCGCCTCGACCGTGCCACGGATGCCGGCGACTAGCGCAATTTTTAGGGTGGTCAGGGCAATGCTGGAACGCCCCTCAAGCGACGCTTGCGATACCTGTTGTCGCCGTATAGATTGGGCTGTGCTCCCAATGGGTCGGCCGGTCCGTTCGAAATCGGCGCATCAAGAAGCTTCTCGATATTTAACAAGGGTGTTTGCCATTGAAGAATACGCTATTGAGTTTGGAATACCATGAATATGGCCGCGATGCCGAGCAGAAAGAGGCCAATCAGAAATAGCGATTCTGCGACAGTTTCAAGTTGATTGGCTCTCGCAGTCAAACGCACAGAGGCGAACGAGATGACCGAACAGGCCACAAAAAGAATGCTGTCGATGGCCAGAAGTTTGTCCACGTAAAAGCCGACAGTTCCTGCATGCATCAGTCTGACGATGCCAATAGCCGTCACACAGACGCCGACCATGGTGGCCGATGTCGGCAAGATATGTCCGGCAAGGCTTACCGGCCTTTCCTGAATCGCCATTCATTTTTCTCCAGATCGCTGCAAACAGAGGGGCGAGCCCGAAAGCAGCTCGCCCCTGGGTTCCCGCCTCGACGCTAACCGAGATCTACCGGAATGAATATCTTTGCATCGTCGCGCTTCACCAGCAAAGCCACGTGTTTGCCGGCTTTGCCTACCAATGCGCGCAGCTGTTCGACGCTGCTCACGCTCATTCCATTCAACGAGAGCACGACATCCCCAGTCTGAATGCCAGCGAGTGCCGCAGGCCCGGTAACATCTTCGACGAGCAGACCACCGGAAACCCCTGCCTCCCGTCTCTCGTCCGGATTGAGCGGCCGTACTGCGAGTCCGAGACGGCCCTGTTGTGTAGCACCCTCCCCGTTGTGGGCAAGCTGATCCGCTTTCATCTCGCCCACGACCATGGACACGGTCTTGGTTGATCCCTTGCGAATGATTTCCAGCTTCGTCGAAGTTCCCGGCTTAAGTTCGGCAACCAGTGCGGGCAGGTCGGCTGAGCGACTGATCGGCTTGTCGTTAAATCCGACAATCACGTCACCAGTTTCGATGCCGGCCTTTTCAGCCGGACTGTCGCGCTCGACGGCACTTACCAGCGCACCGTGCGGTGTCTTCAGGCCGAAGGAATCCGCCAGTGCCTGGTTGACATCCTGGATCGTGACGCCGAGTCGACCGCGGGTGACCTTGCCGTGTTGCATCAATTGAGCCTGGATCTTGCTCGCAACATCGATTGGAATGGCGAAGGACAAGCCCTGGTAGCCTCCGGTGTGGCTGAAGATTTGCGAATTGATGCCGATGACTTCACCGCGGATATTGAACAGCGGTCCGCCAGAATTGCCTGGGTTGACCGCGGCATCGGTCTGGATGAAGGGCACATAAGTGCCGTCCGGCAGGGAGCGCGACTTGGCGCTGACGATGCCCGAAGTCGCCGTGTTCTCGAAACCGAAGGGCGAGCCGATCGCCAAAACGGGTTCTCCCACGCGGGTGGCGCCAGGGTCTCCGAACTTGACGATGGGGAGATCCTTGGCGTCGATCTTCAGTACCGCGATGTCCGTCTGCCGATCGGTGCCCAGTACTTTCGCCTTGAGTTCCCGCCTATCGGTCAGCTTCACCATGACTTCCTGCGCGCCGTCGACGACATGGGCGTTGGTGAGGATCACGCCGTCACTGCTGACGATGAAACCGGAACCCTGGCCGTGCTGGATCTGGTTCCCCTGAGGAATTCGGAGCTGTGGTCCGAAACGGCGGAAGAAATCGAACATCGGATCATCGGGATCGATACCGGACTGGCCGCCGCTCACAGCCGTCTGCTGCATCTTGCCGGTAACACTGATGTTGACCACGGCAGGGCCGTAGCGCTCGACGATGCCTGAAAAATCCATGACACCGGCCGGAACTGCCTGCACGGTACCGGCGGAAGGACTTGCAGCAACGACTTTTTCTGCGATGGCGGCCTCGGCTCGACTGAAGCTGGGGAGTCCGAAATGAGTGGCCGTTCCGACGAAAGCGGCTAGAACGGCAGCTGCGATGGCGCTACGGGTAAGGGTCTTGCTGTTCATGATGCACTCCTCGAAAAAGTGGCAGCACCACTCGACTGCCGATGGAATGCATCCTACGGTAGAAGATTTAAACCAGACTTAAAATTGCATCGTATGAAAATATTTAATGTAGGCTCATTTAGCGAATAACGTGGCTGGCTCATCTAGCGAGCCTGTGGAAGTGGATACTGGCTACATAGCGCACGGGCGCTGGAGCCAGGAGATGCAAAATGAGGACGAGAGAATTGGCAAGGCTCATCGGGACATTG
>CAILCO010000059.1 GCA_903832735.1 uncultured Sterolibacterium sp. | reverse complement strand
GCAGCCGGCGAAGGCGAACGAACCGCTGCTGTGGATCCGCTCGGTGGTGGGGGTGAAGGATCCCCAGCCGTGCAGCGTGCGCATCGTCGAGGAACTCCCTGAAGTGTTCGCGGCCGTGCCCTACAGCGACTTCTTCGACGCCATGAAAATGGCCGAGCGCAGCTGAATGCTCGAAACCATCGGCCAAATGCTCCTCGGAGAAAGAGGGCGTATGGCGCACTAACGGATCATTGACTCGTCTGGTCAATTGAGTTTATAACGAAAAAACAGCCCACATAGAATGGGCGTATTGCGAACATGTTGGTTGGTTTTACTGGAGGAGGAGCTTTCGTGGTTCTGACGCAGTGGAATTGAACACGATACTGCAGGTGCTGCTGTTCGGCGTCGTTTGGGGTGGTTTATACACCTTGATTGCGACCGGCCTGAACGTCATCTACGGCGTCATGAAGATCCTCAACATTGCCCACGGCGAGTTGTTGATGCTGGGCGCCTATCTCACCTTCTGGTTGTTTACCCTATGGGAGGTGAGTCCGCTCCTCAGCATGCCGCTGGCGGCGCTCACCATGTTTGCCCTTGGCATCATCATCCAGAAGCTGCTCATCGAGCCGCTGATGGCTCGTACCAAGTCACTGGCCGCCTTCGAGAACGCCACGCTGATCATCTTCTTTGGCGTGATGCTGATACTGCAGAACGTTGCCATGCTGCTGTGGTCGGCAGACTACAGGGTGTTGAGCTACCTCAACGACCCGGTGAGCATCGGTGGTCTGTCGGTGGCGGCGAACCGTCTGGTCGTGGTCGCGGTGGCGCTGGCGGTGTCCGCCGTGATGTACGCTGGGTTGCAATTCACCCTGGTCGGCAAGGCTATCAGGGCGGTCAGCCAGGATCGGGATACCGCTCAGTTGATGGGTATCAACGTCAAGCAGATTGGCCTGCTCGGTTTCGGTATCGGCGCGGCGCTGGCAGGTATCGCCGGGAGCCTGGCGAGCACCATCTATGTCATCACGCCGACTGTGGGCCTGCTGTTCACCATCAAGGCCTTCACCGTGATGGTCATCGGCGGCTTGGGCAGCCAGATGGGCACCTTGGCGGCCGGGCTGGCGCTCGGCATTCTCGAATCCGGCGCGAGCTACATCATCGGTCCTGAGTTCAAGGATGTCACCGGCTATATTCTGCTGATCGGCTTTATCCTGTGGAAGTCTCGCACTTCGGCGGCATTTCGCGGCGAGATCAAATGATGACATTGCGCACGCGCTGGGCTTCGCTGGCCCTGGTCGTCCTCCTGGCCGTTCTACCCATCGGGGTTTCCTCGTACCTCGTGGCATTCTTGATCAGCATCTTTCTGGCGGTGGCCCTGGCCGGAAGTTGGAACCTGTTTGCAGGCACCACGGGTTACGTTTCCCTGGGCCACGGGCTCTTCTTCGGCATAGGCGCTTACGCTTTTGCCGTATCGATGGTGACCTTGGGCTACGGTCCGCTGTTGAGCTTCGCGCTGGCGGCTGTTAGCACGGCCGTTTGCGCACTGCTGCTCGGCTTCGTGCTGCTCACCACGAGGATACGCGTGGCCTATTTTGCCATCGTCATGCTGGGCCTCAATGAGATCGCCAAGACGGTGGTCGCCAATACCAAGTCGCTCGGTTCCTCCTACGGGCTCACAGTGCCGCCCTTGCCCGACAACCTGATCGCCTATTATTTTCTGCTGGCGCTCGCCGTGCTGGTGATGCTGATGTTTTATCTCATCCAGCGTTCGAAATGGGGCTACGGCCTTAAAGCCATCCTCGCCGACGAGGTGGCGGCTGAGGTGACCGGGGTCAACACGGTGGCCCTGAAGATGGCCATGTTCGTGATCAGCGGCACCCTGGTCGGCCTGGCTGGCGCAATGATCGCCTGGTATTGGAGCTATATCGATCCCTACATGGCGTTCGATCTGGCCGTATCTTTCGACATGGTCGTCATGGCGGTTTTCGGCGGCGTCGGCAGCCTCTGGGGCCCCCTCCTGGGGGCGGTGGCGATGAGCCTGCTCAAGGAGTTCTTGAACACCACCATTCCTCAACTCCACTCTGTCATCTTCGGTGTCCTGGTGATCGTCCTGATCCTCTGGTGTCCTGGCGGCATCGTCGAACTGGCCGGCGTTATGCGGCGCAAGCGGAACAAGCCAGACGTGGCGGGCAGTACGACGCAATGAAAGGCGACCGGGATTCGTTCCTCGAGGTCCATGATCTCGGCATCAATTTCGGCGGCGTGCAGGCCCTGAAGAACGTCAGCTTCCGCCTGGATCCCGGCAAGATCATCGGCGTGATGGGTCCCAACGGCGCTGGCAAGACCACCTTGTTCAATCTCATCACCGGGGTATATAAGCCGACTTCCGGCAGCATTCGACTCGGCGGCAAAGAACTGCAGGGCCTGTCGCCTTCGCGCATCTGCCACGCCGGCATCGCCCGCAGCTTTCAGAGCGGACGGCCGTTCGCCAACATGACGGCGCTGGAGAACGTGCTCGTCGGCCTGCATTTCGGCGGCGGCTCCGGTGGCCTCGGCATGGCCGACGCCCGTCGCCAGGCCGGCGAAATTCTCGCCATGGTCGGCTTATCCCGGCAAAGCGACCGGCCCGTCTCCAGTCTCAATTTGATGGAAAGGAAGATCGTCGAACTGGCACGCGCTCTGGGGACCCACCCCAGGCTGCTGCTGCTCGATGAAATTCTGGCCGGACTGAGCCCCCTGGACCTCGCGCCAGCGATCGCCATCATCGTGCGTATCCGCGACGAACTGGGTATCACGGTGGTCTGGATCGAGCACATCATGAAGGTGCTGATGGATACCTGCGAGCACCTGCTGGTGCTGCATCACGGGGAAAAACTGGCTGAGGGCTCGCCGAGCGAGGTGGTTGCCGATGCGACGGTAGCGCAAGCCTATTTCGGCAAGAAGGGAGGGGCGGGGCTTGTCTGATCTGCTCTCCATTCGTCAGATCGATGTCTCCTATGGCGATGTCCAGGTGGTCTGGGGCTGCTCCCTGGATGTGCGTCAAGGAGAGATCGTGGCGCTTTTCGGCGGTAACGGGGCCGGCAAGACGACCACCCTGCGGGCCATCTCGGGGCTGGTTCCGCTGCAGGGAGGGCAGATCCTGTTCCAGGGTCAGGACATCTCGGGACTGGCGGCGCATCGCCTGCCTGAACTCGGGCTGACGCACGTGCCGGAAGGCCGCCATGTCTTCCCGCAAATGAGCGTCGACGAGAACCTCGAACTGGGCGCCTATCCGAAGCGAACGCGTTCCAGCACCCGAGAGCGACTGGCGGCGATCTATGAGCTCTTTCCGGTTCTCAAGGAAAGACGGCGCAGCCAGGCGGGCGTGCTGAGCGGGGGGCAGCAGCAGATGCTGGCCATCGGCCGCGGCCTGATGGCGGAGCCCAAACTGATCATGCTCGACGAGCCGTCGCTGGGCCTGGCGCCCAGTGTCGTGGCGACTCTATTCGAGACTATCGTCAAGATCAAGGCACTGGGCGTGACGGTGTTGCTGGTGGAACAAAACCTTTGGGAATCGATTGAGGTTGCCGATCGTTACTACCTGATGGCGACAGGCAAGGTCGTATCCACGGGCGTGCCGGAGATGCTGAAGCAGGATGCGGAATTCCGCCAGGCCTATTTGGGCATGTGAACACAGTGAACAGACGGGGAGGAGCGTATGCGTTTTGCCGATGAAGTGGCCATCGTCACGGGAGGAGGACAGGGAATCGGACTTTGCCTGGCGCAAGCGCTGGCGCGGGAGGGTGCCAGGTTGGTCATCGCCGATATCGACGAACAGGCCGGACAGGATGCCGTCCGTCAGATCGCCAAACAGGGTGGGCAGGCCTTGTTCGTGCCGACGGACGTCAGTTCCGATCAGAGCACAGCGGCACTGGCTGCGGCCGCGCTCGCCGAATTCGGCGCCATCCATATCCTGATCAATAATGCTGCACTGTTCCGCAATCTCGCGCTCAAACCCATAGAGGAAATTTCAGGCGCGGAATGGGATCGTGTCCTAGCGGTGAATCTGCGCGGGCCCTTCAACACCTCCAAGGCGGTGCTGCCGCAGATGAAGCGGCAGAGGCGCGGCAAGATAGTGAACATTTCGTCGAACACGGTTTTCAGCGGTGGTCCGGGCATGAGCCACTACGTCGCCTCCAAAGCGGGGGTGATCGGTTTCACCCGCTGCCTGGCACGCGAGGTGGGCTCGGCCGGGATCTGTGCCAACGTGGTGGCGCCCGGGCTCACAGACACCGAAGCGGCGCAAAGCATCATTCCGCTGCAGCGCTTCGACGCTGTCACCGGGCTGCGCGCGATCGGCAGGCATCAGACGCCGGCTGACCTGGTCGGCGCCGTACTCTTCCTCTGCTCCACCGACAGCGATTTCATCACCGGCCAGGTGCTCAATGTGGACGGTGGGCAGATCTTCTACTGAGTCGCGACCATGTCTGACACAGCTTTCGCTGACTCAGCTTTCGATTTGACCGCCGAAACCACCGCCCTGCTGGTTGTGGACATGCAGAACGACTTTCTCGATGCGCAAGGCTATTTCGGCGGCTGCGGTCAGGACGTCGCCGCGCTGCAGCCGGCTGTCGCCGCGACCGCGAGCCTGCGCAACCTCCTGCCGCAGGCCGTGCGGGTGATCTTTACCGCCCAGGTCTACGAACCCGACGGCAGCGACGATCTCGGACGGGTGCACCGCTTGAGACCGGCGCGCCTGACCCGCGCTGGCGACCAGGGTCCGGTCAAACGCGGCACCTGGGGAGCACAGATCGTTCCGGCGCTGGCACCGGAGGCCGGCCAGCGGGTGGTGGAGAAGCGTCGCTTCGATGCCTTCTACCAGACCGACCTGGCGCTACTCCTGCATTGCTGGGGCATCAAAACGCTGATCTTCGCCGGGGTCGTCGCTGACGTCTGCGTCGAAACGACGCTGCGCGCCGCCTATGTGCGCGATTTTGATGTCGTCTTGGCCAAGGATTGCGTCGCTGCCTGGCGCGAGGCCGATACGCAACGGACCGTCGCTGCGGTGGAGAGCCACTTCGGTGTGGTCAAGAGCAACGGGCAAATCCTGGAAGCCCTGCGGAGCTGACGATGTCGCTAAGCGAACTATTCGATCTGAGCGGCAGGATTGCTGTCATCACCGGCGCCGGTGGCGGGCTCGGCCGTGCTTTGAGCGAGGCCATGGCTGAGGCCGGTGCCGACGTGGTATGCGCCGATCTCGACCTGGAGGCAGCGAATCAGACGGCGGCGGCAGTACTGGCGCTTGGCCGCCGCGCCCTGCCGCTGCGCTGCGACGTGACGCAGCAGCGGCAGGTCAAAGCCATGGTCGCCGAGACCTTGGCGTTCGGTGGCCGCCTGGACATCCTCTTCAACAACGCCGGCATCTCTCATCGTCCGGCTCCGCTGCACAAGTTGCGATCGGCGGATTGGCATCGTGTCCTGGCGGTAAATTTGAACGGTGTGTACTACTGCGCGCGCGAGGCTCTCAAGGTGATGGTCAAGCAGGGCAGCGGCAAGCTGATCAACATCGCTTCGATCTGGGGCATGAGTGGGTCGGCGCGCATCAAGCCCCTTCCGGCTTACACCGCGTCCAAGGGTGCGGTGGTGAATCTGACGCGCGAACTGGGGCTGGAGTATGGACCTCTCGGGATCAATGTCAATGGCATTTGCCCGGGCTTCTTCGCCACGGGAATGGGCAACGGTGCATTCGCCAATCCGGACTTCGTCAGCGCCGTATCGGCTGTCACCGCTCTGGGCCGGGTAGGCCAACCCAGGGAGATGAAGGGCGCCGCCATCTTTCTGGCATCGGCCGCTTCCGACTACATGTGCGGCCATATGCTGGTCATCGATGGCGGGGCGCTGGCGCATTGAGAAACAAGGGTAGGTATTTGCCCCGGCTGAAGGGCTGTTGATCACTAGACACGAAAGGAATCCAGATGGAACTGACCCAAGACGATGTGATCCATATCCTGAAGATGATCGACGAGGCCCCAGTGGGACGCTTCAGTTTGCAGGTGGGCGATCTCAAGCTGGAGGTGGCCAAGGGCGATGGTCCGGCAGCGCTGTCGGCAATTCAGCCACTGTCCCAGCCTGCTGGCCAGTCGGCGGCTGTGGCGGCAACGGTAGAAAAGCTTCCCGCCCCTGCAGCTGCAACCCCATCGGTCGCCGTGCCCGCGGCGACCGACCTTGCCGCTCCAGTCGCCGCGGGGGTGGTGGTGATCAAGGCGCCGATCCTCGGCATCTTCTACCGCTGCGCGCAGCCGGGTGCGCCGGCCTATGTGGAACATGGCTCTATGGTCGAGGAGGACACGACCGTGGCGCTGATCGAGGTGATGAAGCTGTTCAACCCGGTTAAGGCCGGCGTACGTGGTCGCATCCTGCGCATCAGCGCCGAAAACGGTGTCCTGGTCGAACATGGCCAGGAGCTCTTTCAGGTTGCGCCCGTGTGATGCCGCAGCAAGCTCCCGCCGCGAAAGGCATCAAGCGAGTTCTGGTGGCCAACCGCGGGGAAATTGCGGTGCGGGTGATTCGCGCCTGCAAGGCGCTCGGGATTGAGTCGGTGCTGGCTGTCTCCGAGGCCGACCGGGGCAGTCTGGGGGCCAGCATGGCGGACCGCGCGGTGTGCATCGGTCCCGCCCATCCGAGAGAGAGTTACCTCAACGTCGGCGCGATCGTTACGGCGGCCCTGGGCACCGGTTCCGACGCCATCCATCCCGGCTACGGTTTTCTCGCGGAGCAACCGCGGCTGGCCCGCGCCTGCAAGGATAACGGCATTATCTTCATCGGACCGAGCGCCGAGCTGATCGAGCAGATGGGCAACAAAATCGCCGCCCGCTCGATCGCCGAAAGGCTGGGCGTGCCGGTGGTCCCCGGGTCGGAACAGGTCGCGAGCGCGGAGATGGCCTTGGACGTTGCCGCCGGCATCGGTTATCCCATCCTTCTAAAGGCGGCGGCGGGGGGCGGCGGCAGGGGGATGCGCATCGTCCATGCCGGGTCCGAGCTTGCCGCGGCATTCGAGGCTGCTTCCGCCGAAGCGCTCGCCGCTTTCGCTGACGGGACAATGTACATGGAGCGTTACATCAGCAATGCGCGTCACATAGAGGTGCAGATCATGGCAGACCATTTCGGCAATGTCATCCACCTGGGGGAACGGGACTGTTCTTCTCAGCGGCGCTATCAAAAGGTCGTCGAGGAAGCGCCTGCACCGGGGCTGGACGCATTGCGCGAGCCGATCAGAGAGGCCGCCAGGACGCTGGCCCAGAAGACGGGTTACGAGAATGCCGGGACGATTGAATTCATCGTGGATCAGGATGCGCAACGCTTCTATTTTCTCGAAATGAATACGCGCATCCAGGTCGAGCATCCAGTCACCGAGATGATCACCGGTGTGGATCTGGTGCGGGAACAGATCCGCGTCGCCGGCGGCCACCCGCTGAGCATGCAGCAGAGCGAGGTCGGATTCAGCGGCCATGCCATAGAGTGCCGGGTCAATGCCGAGGCGCCCGGTCAGGGCTTTCGCCCCAGCCCGGGGCGCATCGGTCGCTGGCGCACGCCCCAGGGTCCGGGCATCCGGGTGGACAGCCATTGCTTCGAAGGCTATTTGGTTCCGCCCTATTACGATTCCATGCTCGCCAAGTTGATCGTCCATGCGCCGACGCGGCGCGAGGCCATCAGCAGGATGACCGCGGCGCTTGAGGAATTCGAGGTGGACGGCGTGGACACGACGATCCCCTTTCTTAGATCGCTGATCGGCCAAGCGCGCTTCCAGGAGGGAGCGACCCACGTGCGCTGGATAGAGGAACTGATGGCCCAGGGATGGCCTGCAGGGCCAGCCAAACAAGGAGACTGAAATGAGCAACACGGTTCGATTTGTCGATACCACCCTGAGGGACGGCAACCAGTCTCTTTGGGCACTGCTGATGTCCACCAGCATGATGCTGCCCATCGCCGAGCAGCTCGACCAAGCCGGATTCGCCGCGGTGGACCTCATCGCGCCGGCGCACTTCAAGACCATCGTCAGGGACCTGCGCGAGAACCCCTGGGAGCGCATCCGCCTGATGGCCGAGCGAGTCACGCATACCCCCCTGGGCGTGATGCAGCAATGCAGTATCACCGGTTTCAGTATCGTCCCGAAGTGCCTGGTGGAGTTGTGGATGAGCCGTCTGGCCGCCAACGGGATCCGCCGCGTGCATCTGATGGAAGCTTCCAACGATTTCGCCCTGCGGGTGCCGGATTTCGTCCAATACGCCCACGCGGCGGGCATGGATGTGGCCCTGGCGCTGACCTATTCGATTTCGCCCAAGCACACGGACCAGCACTTCGCGCAAAAGGCGCGCGATGCCGTCGCCCTGGGGGTGGCCAGTATCGTCCTCAAGGATCCGGGCGGATTGCTCACCCCTGAGCGGACCCAGACCTTGGTGCCGGCGATACTCGCCGCCGCCCCCGGGCTGCCCGTGGAATTCCATTCACACTGCACCACGGGGCTCGCGCCTTTGTGCTACCTGGAAGCGGTCAAGCACGGCATACGCACCCTGCACACGGCGATTCCGCCGCTTGCCAATGGCTCATCCCAGCCTTCGGTTTTCAATGTCGCCAGCAACCTGCGCTACCTGGGCTATGCGCCGCAGGTGGACGAGGGCTTGCTCGCCCCCGTGGCAGAGCATTTTCAGTTCATCGCCAAGCGGGAGAACCGGCCGATCGGGGCGCCCCTGGAATTCGACCAATACCAGTACGTGCATCAGATTCCGGGCGGGGTGATCTCCAACCTGAAACGGCAGTTAGCGCAGTTGAAGCATCTGGACAAGTTACCCAGGGTGATCGAGGAATGCATCCAGGTGCGCAAGGACTTCGGTTACCCGATCATGGTCACCCCCTTTTCGCAATTCGTGGCGACGCAAGCGGCACTCCACGTGGTGCTGGGCGAGCGCTACAAGCAGGTAGTCGATGATCTGATCTATTACGCGCTCGGCTTCTGGGGAAAGGAAGCCGCCGCTGCCATCGATCCCGAGGTCATGGACCGGATCATGAGCTTGCAGCGGGCCAAGGAATTGAAGCATTGGCAGCCCCCCGAACCGCCCCTGCAGGAAATCAGAAACCAGTACGGGGCGAACCTCTCGGACGACGATTTGCTGTTGCGCTACATCATTGGCAGCGACGACGACATCAAGGCGATGCACGCTGCTGGCCCGCCCAATGCCGACCGCTATCTGGGCGCAGAAATTCCTCTGCGCGCTCTGGTAAGCGAATTGCTCAAGCGCAAAGACTTGAGGAGCGTGGCTATCCAGAGTAAGGGCGTACAACTCGCTATCGAGCGCTGATATGGTCATCCCTTGTGATTCCACCCTGCGTCTGCGCCTGATCTCCGTGGCGCAGGAAGAGACCGCGCCGGACCTGTTGATCAAGGGTGCGCGCATTTGGAACGCTTACACCGGCGAGATCCTGCCTGGCGACATCGCCGTGTGTGCCGATCGCATTGCCAGGCTTGGCCCGTGGAACGGACCGGTCGCAGCTGAAACCTTATTGATCGAGGCCGCTGGCCGCGTCGCCATGCCCGGCTACATCGAGCCGCACGGTCACCCTTGGCCCTTCGCCAATCCGCTGAGCCTGGGCGAGGCGGCGCTGTGCCGCGGCACGACCTGCCTGGTCTACGATGAACTGATGCTGCATCTGGCCATGGGCACGGAACGCCTGCTGCAGGCAACCCGGGCCATGTCGGCAGCCTCCCTGCCACACATCTTCTGGGTGGCCCGCATCGCCTCGCAATCACGGTTCCAGGGCGAAGACGCTTTCTTTTCCCCGCAGCAGATCCATCGCCTGGTGGACGCCGAGCATTTTATCGGCAGCGGCGAGATGACGCGCTGGACTGACCTGCTGGACCCGACGCGGTCGCCGGGCCTGCTCGCTATTCTCGAGGATGTGCGCCGCGCTAACAAGATCAACGACGGGCATTTCGCCGGCGCCAGCCCGCGCAAGCTCGCTGCCCTGGCCAACGCCGGCATCCACTCCTGCCATGAGGCGATCAATCCTGACGAGGTCCTGGAACGCCTGCGTCAGGGACTTTGGGTGTTGTTGCGCAACTCCAGCCTTCGTGAAGACTTGCTGGCGCTGCTGCCCGCTCTGGAGAGAACGGCGTTTCATGATCGACTCGCGTACACCACCGACGGCGCTGCCGAGGGCCACGTTGCGGCTACCGGGCTGATCGAGTACTTGATCAGCAAGGCTCTGGGCGCAGGCGTGGAGCCCAATCTGGCTTACCGCATGGCGACGCTGAACCCGGCCAGCTTCCTCGGCCTGGATCAGGATCTCGGGTCGATCGTAGCCGGGCGCATCGCCGACATCAATCTGCTGGCGGACATGGGTCGGCCCATGCCGGAACTGGTCGTGTCCCGCGGTCGGCTCGCCGCCCGCGCCGGCGCATTGGTGGTAGCTGCTCCGAGCACGGACTTTCCCTGGGAAACAGCTTACGCCGGGAGCGAACCGGCGATTCCGGAATGGGCGCCCGAAATGTTCGTGCTGCCTGCCACTGCGCCGAACCCATTTCCGGCGGGGCGTTTGGCCAATGCCGCCATTACCCGCGAGACCATGACGCCATTGCAAGCCTGCTCCGGCGGGCTATGGCCGAGCGAGGGTTTGATGCTGGCGCTGTGTGACCGGGGCGGCCACTGGATCAGCCGCGGCGTGGTGCACAATTTTGGCGAAGGGGTGGACGCTATCGCCACCACCTACACCACCAACGCCGGCATCCTGGTGTTGGGGCGCAGCCCGCGGCTCATGGCGGAAGCATTGTCACGGCTGCGATCGCTGGGCGGGGGGATCATCCTGCATGCGCGCAGCGGGGTATGGTCGGATTTTCCTCTGGCGATGGCGGGCATTCATGGCCGTGACGGTTTTGCCGAGGCGGTACGCCGCTCTCAGGATTTCCAGTCGGCCTTCAAGGCCTGCGGCTTTCCGCACAACGATCCGAAATACACGCTGCTGTTCTTGAGCTGCGACATGCTGCCCGAGGTGCGGGCCACGGAGGCGGGCTGGATCCGGGTGAAGAGCGGAGAAGTGCTTCATCCCTCACAGCGCCTAAAGCCTCTGCCCGTCCGAACATGATACGCGACCCAGAAACCCTGGAGGCGCTGCTCGATTCGGTTTCCCGTTTCGTGCGCGAACGTCTCGTGCCTGCCGAGCAGATCGTCGCTGAAACGGACGCAATTCCGCCCGACATCGTGACGGAAATGAAGGCCTTAGGCCTGTTCGCCCTGAGCATTCCGGAAGCTTATGGGGGTCTCGGTCTGACCATGGAGGAGGAGGTGTTGGTCATCCTCGAAATGGGCAAGACTTCGCCGGCATTCCGCTCCCTGTTCGGTACCACGGTCGGGCTCGGTTCGCAGGGCATCCTCTTCGACGGCACGCCGGAACAGAAGGCCAATTATCTACCGCGCCTGGCCAGCGGCGAGTTGATCGCCTCCTTCGCCCTGACCGAGCCGGATTCTGGCTCGGATGCGGCCTCTTTGCGCACCACCGCGATACTTGATGGCGACCACTATGCCATCAACGGCACCAAGCGCTTCATCACCAATGCGCCCCATGCTGGCATCTTCATCGTGCTGGCGCGTACCGATCCGGCTAGCCAGGGGGCCTCTGGCATCTCGGCCTTTATCGTCGAAGCCGGGACGGCGGGGCTTTCCCTGGGAAAACCCGACAAGAAGATGGGACAACGCGGCGCGCCCACCTGCGACGTGATCTTCGAGAACTGCAGGGTGCCGGCGGCGAACATCATCGGTACCCGCCCAGGTGTCGGTTTCAAGACGGCGATGAAGGCTCTGGACAAGAGCCGCATCCACATCGCCGCGCTGTGCACCGGGGTCGCGCAGCGCATGTTGGACGATGCGCTGCGCTACGCCATGGAGCGCAAGCAATTCGGCCAGCCTATCGCAGAATTTCAGTTGGTGCAGGCTATGCTCGCCGACAGCAAGGCCGAGTTGTACGCCGCCCAGTGCATGACCTTGGATGCCGCCAGTCGTCGCGATCGGGGCGAAAACGTCTCGACCTTCGCATCGTGCGCAAAGATGTTCGCTTCCGAAATGTGCGGCCGCGTCGCCGATCGCGCCGTGCAGATCTTCGGCGGCGCCGGCTACATGGCCGACTACGGCATCGAGCGCTTCTACCGGGATGTTCGCCTGTTCCGCATCTACGAAGGCACGACGCAGGTGCAGCAGATCATTATTGCCCGGAGCATGGTGAAGGGGGCGTCATGAGGGTGTTTTTTCTGTAAACGTCCGCAATGCGCACATCGTAGATAGGCGTTGACAGGCGGGTAAAGCAGGCATAGACTTTTTTTCGTGTATTTGAAGT
>CAILCO010000058.1 GCA_903832735.1 uncultured Sterolibacterium sp. | reverse complement strand
CCAATGTCCCGATGAGCCTTGCCAATTCTCTCGTCCTCATTTTGCATCTCCTGGCTCCAGCGCCCGTGCGCTATGTAGCCAGTATCCACTTCCACAGGCTCGCTAGATGAGCCAGCCACGTTATTCGCTAAATGAGCCAATAACAAGTACGTAAAATATTCCAGTCAGCAAGAACAATCTTCCTGATGCTGTTGGAGCCGTGTTAGTAAACGATGGCTGGGTAAAGAGCGTGCCGACTGCCGCAGGCAGAAAAATAGTGACGACCTGAACGCCGATTTGATTAAACAATAATGACGCACAAAGAAACGACGAGATGACAATGCCATTACCAACTCGAAGCACAGGGAATATACCTGCACAGAATGTCCAGAATCTTCCACTATGACCAATCTGTTCTAAATTCTTCCGACAGTCTGTCGCGTATTCATCAAGGGCCGAAACCTGACGGCCAACGAAATAATAAACAATTGCCATTGTTAGACAAAATATGATTCCCGCTACTAGATATTGGATTCGAAAGGCGTCATAGTCTTTGATTCCGAGGCCGCCTAAATAGGCTGTAGCCTCAATAAAGCCACATACATAGGCAACAGCGATCGCGAACGCAGTAAGTTGTCCGAGGTCGGCAATCTTCGGAAATGGAAGAGACTTTCCCCCATTACTTTCTTTTGCCAAAGTAGGTTGTTCCATAGACGCCGACCTATTGAAGTCCTACAGCGATGAAAACGGGAAATAGTTCTGAAAATATGCGCTTCAAAATCTATAGTCCCCTTGCTCGAACCAGTTCGAGAGCCGAAGATAACAAGGATGCCAGGCAGCAAACCGTCAGACCGTTTGCCCGCGTAACGATATCACATCGGCCCCGGCCTTCAACTTGTCCAGATAATCCGCCCATTGCTGCATCATCGCCCGGCGTTCCTTGAGAAACTTTGTCCTATTGTATGCTGTGCCCAGTGCATCAGGAACGCGGTGCGCTAGTTGGTGTTCGATCACTTCCGGCACAATGCCGATGTCCTGGTGCAGGATGGTTCGAGCCATCGCACGGAAACCATGCCCGGTGATTTCGGTTTTCGTGTCGTAGCCCATGCGCCGAAGTGCGGCGTTCACCGCCGCGCCGCTCATCGGCTTTTGTGGATCGCGCCCGGGAAAGACATACTCACCGTATCCGGTCAGTGCATACAGTTCGCGCAGAGTTGCCACCGCTTGTGATGCCAGGGGCACCAGATGATCAGTTTTTGTTTTCGTCACGAGGTAGCGCCACTCGCCTTTGTCTAGGTCGAACTCTTCCCATTTGGCCTTGCGAAGCTCGCCGGGTCGGACAAAAAACAGCGGCGAAAGCCTCAACGCGCATTGCACTACGAAGGTGCCGCGAAAGCCATCAATAGCCCGCAACAGCTCTGCTACCGCCACCGGATCGGTGATCGAAGCATAGTGCACACGCTGGGCGGGCGGCATTGCTCCGCGAAGATCGCCAGAAGGATCGCGCACGGCCCGCCCGGTTTGGACAGCATAGCGGAATACCTGCCCGCAGTTCTGTTGAGCCCGGTGTGCCGTATCTAACGCCCCCCGCCCTTCAATCCGGCGCAGACATTGCAATATCTCCGGCGCAGTAATCTCGGCAACCGGCCTGCTCCCAAGCCAGGGGAACATGTCATTTTCCAAACGCTTGATGATCTTATCGGAATGGGTCACTGCCCAGCCTGGCTTGAATTTGGCGAACCACTCACGCGCAACGGCTTCAAAGCTGTTTTCGGATAGCGCGGTCTTTGCCGCCTTCTGAACCTTGCGATTCTCTCCAGGGTCGATCCCCTCAGCCAGTAGCCGGCGTGCCTCGTCGCGACGTTCTCTGGCCCTGATAAGCGGCACATCGGGATAGATGCCCATCGAAAGCGTTTTTTGCTTCCCGGCAAAGCGGTAATTGAAGCGCCACCATTTGCCACCAGCCGGAACTACCAGCAGAAACAAGCCACCGCCATCGGATAACTTAGCGGGTTTGGCACCCGGCTTGGTCTTCTTGAGCTCTGTATCGGTAAGCGACATTGTTGGTAACTCACTTCTGTCTGGTGGTAGTTGCCAGAAAAGTTACCATCAACCGCGCGGGATTGCAATGGTCCGGATTGGACGGCTTTGGACGTGAAAAAGGCCGGAAGCCTTGATTTTACGGGGCTTGCCGGCCTTCTTAGGACTACTTTGCACATATTCCTGGTGGAGAAGAGGAGGATCGAACTCCCGACCTCTGCATTGCGAACGCAGCGCTCTCCCAGCTGAGCTACTTCCCCGAAAACGAGGGCGCAGTATAGCAAATGCTGGCCGAAACGGCAGCACGCTGCGAACTCAAACCAGTTCGACTTCTGCCAGGGCGCATTTCGAGATACCTAACGGGGTATACACCAGCAGCGGATAGGCGGCGCCAAGAAACTGACCGAAGCTGGCGATGTTGTAGCCGACCACGACGCCGGCGACTTTCCCTATCCGGACCCGGCGGCCGACCACCAAACCCCGAGCTATGGCCTCTTGCACGGCGGACTCGATCCGGTTTGCGCTGACGCTGCCGGCATTGCGGCCCGAGCGCGCGCCGTTGATCACATCGAGCATGGCCACTCCCGGTCTCCTAGAAAACGATCCTGAGAGTTTAACGGCCGAAACACGGCAAGCTGAAGCGCTTCAGGTTTCATCATTTTCGCCGGAACCGCAGGCGGCCCGCTGCAGACGGTCGGCGACGGCTTGCCAGGCGGCCTCCTGCGGTAACGCCTCGACCAGGATCAGGTCGGCGCCGGAGGCGTCGAGCAGGCGCAGCGTCGCATACAGTTCGTGGGCGTAGCCCGTCGCGGCGAGCGGCGCGTCATGCCAGAGGAGATCCGTTGCGGCGAATGGCTGGAGCGTGCGCGCGAGCACGGCGACGCGCCGGCCCTCGGCCAGGGCGGCGGCGGCGGCGGCTTTGATGCCGTCCGCAGCGACCAGGCACAGCGGCGCGGACGGCGCGTAGTGCGCGGCCAGCGAACCGGAGACGCGCGGCGGTGCGGCCGGATCGGCCACTGCCCCGCCCTGCCCGGTCGTCGCGCCGATCACGGCGTCGATGTCGGACGCGGTGATGGCGCCGGGTCGCAGCACTATCGGCGCACCGCGGCTGAAGTCGACGATGGTCGACTCGATGCCGACCGCGCAGGGCCCGCCGTCCAGCACCAGGGCAACGGCGGCACCCAGCTCCTCGCGCACATGGGCGGCGGTGGTCGGGCTGATGCGGCCGAAACGGTTGGCCGAAGGCGCCGCAATCCCGCCGCCGAAGCCGGCCAGCAAGGCCAGCGCCAGCGGGTGCCGGGGCACACGCAGGCCGACCGTGTCCTGACCGCCGGTGACGGCGTCGGGGGCCCTGCCGGAGCGCTTCAGGATCAAGGTCAGCGGGCCCGGCCAGAAGGCGGCGGCAAGCCGGCGCGCCTCAATCGGCACTTCGCGCGCCCAATCGTCGATGGCGGCGGCGTCGGCCAGATGAACGATCAGCGGATGATCGGCGGGCCGGCCCTTGGCGGCGAAAATCTTCGCCACCGCCTGGGGATTCGAGGCATCGGCACCCAAGCCATAGACCGTCTCGGTGGGAAAAGCGACCAGCTCGCCGATGCGCAGGAGGTGCAGCGCTTCGGCGAGCTGATCGTCCATCGGTGCCCTCAAGGCAGGTCGGGCAGGGTCTTGGCCAGGACCTTCTCGGTCTGACCTTGGCGGAACAGGGACAGCTTCCGCGCCAGGTCGGGATCGTTCAGCGCCAGCATGGCCACCGCGAACAATGCGGCATTGGTGGCGCCGGCCTCGCCGATGGCGAAGGTGGCGACGGGAATGCCACCGGGCATCTGCACCATCGCGAGCAGCGAATCGAGCCCCTGCAGATGTTTCGAGGGCATCGGCACGCCGAGCACCGGCAGTTCCGTCTTGGCGGCCAGCACGCCGGCCAGGTGGGCCGCGCCTCCGGCAGCGCCGATCAGCACCTTGATACCGCGCCCCGCGGCACTTTCGGCGTAGTCCAGGGCGGCATCCGGCGTGCGGTGCGCCGAGAGCACGCGGGCCTCGTAAGCAATGCCGAAATCCTTGAGAGTCATCGCCGCAGCGCGCAGCACCGGCCAGTCGGAATCCGAGCCCATGACGATGCCAACCAGGGGATTCCCGCGAACGGCAGCCACTGAATTCATTCCTGTCCCCCTGATCTGCGCTCGGCGGCCTCGATGGTATTGGCCAGCAACATCGTGATGGTCATCGGTCCGACCCCGCCGGGCACCGGAGTGATGATGCCGGCCACTTCTTTGGCCGACTCGAAGTCCACATCGCCGCAAAGCTTACCATCGGCCAGGCGGTTGATGCCGACGTCGATCACCGTCGCGCCGGGCTTGATCATCGCGCCGACGATCATCTTCGGCCGCCCCACCGCCGCCACCAGGATGTCGGCGCGCCGGGTGTGGAAGGCCAGGTCCCGGGTCTGCGAGTGGCAGATCGTGACGGTGCAGCCGGCGGCGAGCAGGAGCATGGCCATGGGTTTGCCGACGATGTTGCTGCGCCCGACGATCACCGCCTCGGCGCCTTTCAGGCTGACCTTGCGGCTCTTCAGCATCTCCATGACGCCGTAAGGCGTGCACGGAATGAAGCGCGGCGTGCCCTGCATCAGGGCGCCGATGTTTTCGGCGTGAAAGCCATCGACGTCCTTCTCCGGCGAGATGGCTTCGAGCACCGCCTGGCTGTCGAATTGCTTCGGCAAGGGCAGTTGCACCAGGATGCCATGGACCTCGGGGTCGGCGTTCAGTTCGGCGATCCTGCTGAAGACCACGGCCGGATCGACGTCCGCCGGATAGATGTCTTTCAGCGAGCGCATCCCGGCCTTCTCGCAGGCATTGACCTTGTTCCTGACATAGACGCTCGATGCCGGATCCTCGCCGGCCAGGATCACCGCCAGGCAGGGCGTGACGCCGCGCGCGACGAGCGCCGCGGCGCGCGCGGCAAGATCGTTGCGGATGATCGCCGAGAGCGCGTTGCCGTCGAGCAGTTGCGCGCTCAAACCGTGACCTCGACAGCTTGGGCGACGGCGGCGCGGCCGGCGTCGAAGGCTCTGGCGTTGACCTCGACCATCTCGGGTTTCTTCAGCCTGAAGCGGCCGAGGATGGATTCCTTCAGGATCTCCGCGGAAAACGGCAGACGGTCGGCGATGGCGCCGAGCATCACGCTGTTGCCCAGGCGCACATCGCCCAGTTCCAGCGCGATGGCCATGGCGTCGAAGGCATGCACTTCTATCCCCAAGTCGCGAATCGCGCCGACCGGATCGGCCGGGTAATCGTAGAGCCCGCCGCTGACCACCGGCGGCACCAGGCGCGCCGTATTCATCAGCACCATGCCGCCCGGCCTGAGGTAGTGAATCCAGCGCAGGGTCTCGGCGGACTCGAAGCCGACGATGAGATCGGCCTCGCCGGGGGCGATCTGCGGCGAGAGCACTTTCTTGCCGAAACGCAGGTGCGAGGAAACGACGCCGCCGCGCTGGGCCATGCCGGCGACTTCGGTTTTCTTGACGTCATGACCGAGCGAGATCGCCGCTTCGGCGAGGATCTCGGTGGCGGTCATGACGCCCTGGCCGCCGATGCCGACGACGAGGATGTTGGTTACTGACTGGGAATTCATGACGGCTTCTTCATAAAGTTGAGCGGCTGTACCGGCAGCGCGGCGACGATCGCCTCCGGCGCGCAGGGCTGGACGCAGAGGCCGCAACCGGTGCAGGCGGCGGTCTCGATGTCGACGAACTGCAGTTCGACTTCCTTGCCCGAGTTCTTGATCACCTTCTCGCGCCGCTTGACGTGGATCGCCGGGCAGCCGACGTCGATACAGTTGCCGCAGCCGGTGCATTTGTCGGCGATCACGGTATAAGGTTTCTGCCGCTCGAAGGCATCGATCAGGACGCAGGGACGGTCGGTGATGATCACCGAAGGTTCGGGAATCTTGGTCTCTTCGCGCAGGGCCTTGAACAGCACCGGCAACTGGTAAGGGTCGACCTTGCGGATCCGTTCCGGCTTGACGCCGAGCGCCTCGCAGATCTTGACGAAATCGACCCGCGGCGCCACCTCGCCGTGAATGTCGCGACCGGTGGACGGGTTGTCCTGGCCGCCGGTCATGCCGACGGTGCGGTTGTCGAGGATCAGGACGGTGACGTTGCCGCGGTTATAGGTGATGTCGAGCAGGCCCTGCATGCCCATGTGCAGGAAGGTCGAGTCGCCGATCACGGCGAGGACTTTCTTGTCGCGGTCCGACTCTGCGCGGCCCTTGTCGAGGCCGAGCGCCATGCCCATCGAGGCGCCCATCGAGATCGTCGCATCCAGGGCATTCCAGGGATGGCCGGCGCCGAGCGTGTAGCAACCGATATCGCCGGCAATGGTGAGGTTCTTCAGTTGCGCCAGCGTGTAGTAGATCCCGAGATGCGGACAAGCGACGCACATCGTCGGCGGCCGGGGAAACACCTGGGTGGGCTTGATCGCCGGCAGCGGTAGGGTTTCGCCGAGCAATTTCGCGACGGCCGGCTTGAGAATCTCCGGAGCCAGTTCGCCTATCCTGGGCAGCAGGTCCTTGCCGTGGCAAGGAATGCCGGCGGCCTTCAGTTCCATCTCCAGCAGAGGCTCGGTTTCCTCGACCACCACGAGTTGCTCGACCGTGGCCGCGAAGGCGCGGATCTTCGCTATCGGCACCGGGCAGGAAAAGCCCAGTTTCAGCGCCGGCGCATCCGGGAAGGCTTCCTGGACATGCATCCAGGCAGGGCCGGAGGCGACGAAACCGACGCGGCGGTCGGAACCGGCAACGACGAAATTGAGCGGCGATATCTCCGCCTCGGCGCGCAGCAGTTCTTCGCGCTCGTACATCAGCGGAATGCGCGCCTTGGCGTGGCCCGGCACCATCACCCAGCGGCGCGGATCCTTGACGAAGCCGGTGGATTCATGGGCCACCCGCTCGCCGACCGAAACCATCGCCTTGACGTGGCAGATGCGCGTGGTCAGGCGCAGGACCACCGGCACCTGGAATTTTTCCGACAGGGCATAGCCCGCGAGCGTCATGTCGTAGGCCTCCTGCGAGTCGGCCGGCTCGAACAGCGGCAGGTGCGCGAAGCGGCCCCAGAAACGGGAATCCTGTTCGTTCTGCGAAGACGACAGGCCGACGTCGTCGGCCACCGCGATCACCATGGCGCCGGCGGCTCCGGTCAGGGTCAGGGTCATCAGCGGATCAGCCGCAACGTTCATGCCGACATGCTTCATCGCGCAGAACGATCGCGAACCGGCCATCGAGGCGCCGATGGCCACCTCGAGCGCGACCTTCTCATTGACCGACCACTCGGTGTAGAGATCGGGATAATGGGCGAGGTTCTCCAGCATCTCGGTGGCCGGCGTGCCCGGATAGGCCGAAGCCACGCGCACGCCGGACTCCCAGACGGCACGGGCGATGGCTTCGTTGCCCGAGAGGAGCAGGCGGGAGTGGCTGGGCGCCGGTGCGAGTTGACTTGCTGCCATGTGCGCTACCTTCAAAAAAAATGAGTGATCTTACAGAGTATTGCCACCGTCCGGCAATGGGCTTGACATGCGTCAAGTTGCCGCTTACGGCGCTACGAAAACGAGCGGGTCCGCGAGCTCATTGCACCATGTGAAGTCATCTTTTATAATGCGGAACGCAATCGCAACAGGCTCCGGATGCTGATAAAGTGTTCGGGGTTTGCTCGCCAGTACAGCAGAAAACGCCGAGAGGAAATGACCATGACCGCTATCCCCAACGACCCGACCGACGATCCGGATGCGCAGGAAACCCAGGAATGGCTGGAAGCCCTGAAGGGCGTAATCGACCGGGAAGGCCCCGAGCGCGCCCATTTTCTGATCGAAAGGCTGATCAAGCGGGCGCGCCGCGAAGGCATCAACCTGCCCTACAAGGCCAGCACCGCCTACATCAACACCATCCCGGTCGGCAGGCAGGCGCCCCGCCCGGGCAATTACGAGGTGGAGCACAGGATCCGCTCCTATGTCCGCTGGAACGCCCTGGCGATGGTCCTGCGCGCCAACCGGAACGACTCCGGCCTGGGCGGCCACATCGCCAGCTTCGCCTCCGCCGCGACGCTCTACGACATCGGTTTCAACCACTTCTGGCGTGCGCCCTCGGCTGATCACGGCGGCGACCTGGTGTACATCCAGGGCCATTCCGCGACCGGCGTTTACGCCCGGGCCTGCATGCTCGGGCGCCTGGGCCGTGAACAGATGGACAATTTCCGCCGCGAGGTGGACGGCAAGGGCCTGTCCTCCTACCCTCACCCATGGCTGATGCCGGACTTCTGGCAGTTCCCGACGGTGTCGATGGGCCTGGGTCCGCTGCAGGCCATCTACCAGGCACGCTTCATGAAGTATCTCGACGACCGCAGCATGGTCAAGACCGAGGGCCGCAAGGTCTGGGCCTTCATGGGCGACGGCGAAATGGACGAGCCCGAGTCCCTGGGCGCCATCGGCCTGGCCGGCCGCGAGAAACTGGACAACCTGATCTTCGTCATCAACTGCAACCTGCAGCGCCTGGACGGGCCGGTGCGCGGCAACGGCAAGATCATCCAGGAACTGGAGTCGGACTTCCGTGGCGCCGGCTGGAATGTCATCAAGGTGATCTGGGGCGGCTACTGGGATGCGCTGCTCAGTCAGGACAAGACCGGGATTCTGCAAAGACGCATGGAGGAATGCGTAGACGGCGATTACCAGACCTTCAAGTCTAAGGACGGCGCCTATGTGCGCGAACACTTCTTCGGCAAGTACCCCGAGTTGCGCGCCATGGTCGCCAACTGGTCGGACGACGACATCTGGCGCCTGAACCGCGGCGGGCACGACCCGCACAAGGTCTATGCTGCCTACGCCGCGGCCGCCGCCCACAGCGGCCAGCCGACCGTGATCCTGACCAAGACCATCAAGGGTTACGGCATGGGCGTGGCGGGCGAGGCGCAGAACATCACCCATCAGCAGAAGAAGATGGGCACGACCTCGCTCAAGGCCTTCCGCGATCGCTTCAAGCTACCGCTCAGCGACGAGCAGGTCGACAACCTCGAGTACATCTTGCCGGCGCAGGACTCGCCGGAGATCACCTATATGCGCGAGCGGCGCGTAGCCCTGGGCGGTTTCCTGCCGCAGCGCAGGATGCGCGCCGAGACCCTGGAAGTGCCGGCGCTGCCGGCCTTCGAGGCGCTGACCAAGGCGTCCGGCGAGGGTCGCGAATTCTCCACCACGATGGCCTTCGTACGCCTGCTCAACATCCTGGTCAAGGACAAGAATATCGGCCGCCACATCGTGCCCATCGTCGCCGACGAATCGCGCACCTTCGGCATGGAAGGGATGTTCCGCCAGCTCGGCATCTGGTCCTCGGTGGGCCAGAACTACACCCCGCAGGATGCTTCCCAGCTGATGTTCTACAAGGAATCGAAGGACGGCCAGATCCTCCAGGAAGGCATCACCGAGGCCGGCGCCATGGCCAGCTGGATCGCCGCGGCCTCCGCCTACAGCACGCACGGCGTGCAGATGATACCGTTCTTCATCTACTACTCGATGTTCGGCTTTCAGCGCTTCGGCGATCTCGCCTGGGCGGCCGGCGACTCGCGCTGCCGCGGCTTCCTGCTGGGCGGCACCTCGGGCAGAACCACCCTCAATGGCGAAGGGCTGCAGCATGAGGACGGGCACAGCCACATCCAGGCCTCGCTGATTCCCAACTGCATTTCCTACGACCCGACGTTCGGCTACGAGGTGGCGGTGATCATCGCCGATGGCCTGCGCCGCATGTACCGCGAGCAGGAAGATGTCTTCTACTACCTGACGCTGCTGAATGAAAACTACGAGCACCCGGCCATGCCCGAAGGCGCCGAGAGCGGCATCCTCAAGGGCATGTACCTCCTTGCCCGGGGGCCGGCGAGCAACGCGCCGCGCGTCCAGCTGCTCGGTTCCGGCGCGATCCTGCGCGAAGCGATCGCCGCGGCCGAGCTGCTCAGGCAGGACTGGGGCGTGGACAGCGACATCTGGAGTTGCCCGTCGTTTAACGAACTCGGCCGCGACGGGCAGGCGCAGGCGCGCTGGAATCTGCTCAACCCGGAAGCGGCGCCCCGGGCCAGCCATGTCGAGCAATGCCTGAAGGATACGCGCGGCCCGGTGATCGCCGCGACCGACTATATCCACAGCTTCGCCGAGCAGATCCGGGCCTTCGTCCCGCGCCGCTACGTCGTGCTCGGCACCGACGGCTTCGGCCGCTCCGACACGCGCGAGAAGCTGCGCCAGTTCTTCGAGGTGGACCGCCATTTCGTCACCGTCGCCGCCCTGAAGGCGCTGGCCGACGAGTGCCAGATCGCTCCAGCCAAGGTCGCCGAGGCGATCGCCAAATACGGCATCAATCCGAACAAGCCCAACCCGCTGACGGTCTAGCCCCAGGAGACAACATGTCGCAGACCATAGAAGTGAAAGTGCCGGACATCGGCGATTTCCACGACGTGCCGGTGATCGAAGTGCTGGTTGCGCCCGGCGACAGCATCAAGCAGGAGCAGGCCCTGGTCATGCTGGAGTCGGACAAGGCGACGCTCGAAGTGCCTTCGCCGGTCGCCGGCATCGTCAGGGAAGTGCGCCTGAAACTAGGCGACAAGGTTTCCGCGGGCACCCTGGTGCTGCTCCTGGAAACTGCCGAGAATATTCCACAACCCGCGCCACAACCCACCCCTCAGGCCAGCCCCCAGGCCCCCCCCCCAGCCGCGGTCCCACCGCCCGCTGCGCCAGCCGTAGCCCAAGCTGTTCCGGCGCCGATCCCGGCCGCAGCGCCGGGTGCTGCTCTTGCTGCGCCTGCCATAGCGCCCGGCTACAGCCATGCCAGCCCGTCGTTGCGGCGCTTTGCGCGCGAACTCGGCGTCGAGGTGGCGAAACTCCAGGGCACGGGTCCCAAGGGCCGCATCCTCAGGGAGGACGTCCAGAACTACGTCAAGGCACGGCTCGCCGCGCCGCCTGCGCCCGGGCCTGCGAGCCGCGGCGGCAGCCTGGACCTGCTGCCCTGGCCCAAGATCGATTTCGCCAAGTTCGGCCCGGTCGAATTGCGGCCGCTCTCGCGCATCAAGAAGATCTCCGGGGCCAACCTGCACCGCAACTGGGTGATGATTCCGCATGTCACCCAGTTCGACGAGGCCGACATCACCGATCTCGAAGCCTTCCGCGTCACGGTGAACAAGGAAAATGAACAGTCCGGCGTGAAGCTGACTCTGCTCGCCTTCCTGATCAAGGCCGTGGTCGCGGCGCTGGAAAAGTATCCCGACTTCAACGCTTCGCTCGACGGCGACAATCTCGTCCTGAAGCAATACCTGAACATCGGCTTCGCCGCCGACACGCCCAACGGCCTGGTCGTCCCGGTAATCAGGGACGCCGACAAGAAGGGCGTGCTGGAGATCGCCCGCAACATGGCGGAACTGTCGAAGAAGGCCCGCGAAGGCAAACTCACGCCGGCCGAAATGCAAGGGGGCTGCTTCTCGATCTCGTCCCTGGGCGGCATCGGCGGCACCGCCTTCACACCTATCATCAATGCGCCGGAAGTGGCGATACTCGGCGTCTCCAAAGGCGAAATCAAGCCGAAATGGGACGGCCAGGCATTCGCCCCGCGCCTGATGCTGCCGCTATCGCTCTCCTACGATCACCGCGTCATCGACGGCGCCAGCGCGGCGCGCTTCACCACCTTTGTCGCGCAACTGCTCGCCGACATGCGCAGGACGATGCTATGAGCGCAACCATCGAAGTGACGGTGCCGGACATCGGCGACTTCCACGACGTGCCGGTGATCGAAGTACATGTCCAGGCCGGCGACAGTATCGCCGCCGAAGACGCGCTGCTCTCCCTGGAGTCCGACAAGGCGACGCTGGAAGTGCCCTCGCCTGCCGCCGGAATAGTCAAGGAAGTGAAACTGAAGATCGGCGACAAGGTCTCGCAGGGCAGCCTGATCCTGCTCCTCGAAGCCGAGGGCAAACTTGCCGCTGCCGCGTCTGCCGAGGTGGCGGCGCCGGCCGCAGTCCCGCCACCGGTTGCCGCAACCGTTGCCACACCGGTTGCCGCCAGCGCGCCCGCGCCGCAGGCCGCCGCTGGCGAGGTTTCCGCCGACTTCGAATGCCAGATGCTGGTCCTCGGCGCCGGACCCGGCGGCTATTCGGCCGCCTTCCGCGCCGCCGACCTGGGGCTGAAGACGCTGCTGGTCGAGCGTTACGCCGCCCTGGGCGGCGTCTGCCTCAATGTCGGCTGCATCCCCTCGAAGGCGCTGCTCCATGTCGCCTCGGTGATGGAAGAAGCGGCGCATTTCTCCGAACTGGGCGTCGCCTTCGCCGCGCCGCAAATCGATCTCGCCAAGCTCGCCGCGCACAAGAGTGCCGTCGTCGCCCGGCTGACCGGCGGCCTGGCCGCCATGGCCAAGATGCGCAAGGTCGAGGTGATCAAGGGCCTCGGCCGATTCGTCGATGCGCATCATCTGGCGGTCGACACCGCAAGCGGCGTCAAGACCATCAGGTTCGAACAGGCCATCATCGCCGCCGGCAGTCAGCCGGTGAAGCTGCCCTTCGTTCCGGTCGATCCGCGCATCGTCGACTCCACCGGGGCGCTGGAACTCCCCCTCATCCCCAAGCATCTGCTGGTGATCGGCGGCGGCATCATCGGCCTGGAAATGGCCACGGTGTATTCGGCGCTGGGCAGCCGGATCAGCGTCGTGGAAATGTTGGACGGCCTGATGCCGGGCGCCGACCGAGACCTGGTCAAGGTGTTCGAGAAACGCAACAGCCGGCGCTTCGACAAGGTGATGCTGAAGACCCGAGTCACTGCCGTCGAAGCCTTGCCTGAGGGACTGAAGGTCAGCTTCGCGGGCGAACAGGCGCCGGCCGAAGCGCAACTCTACGACATGATCCTGGTTGCCGTCGGACGCACGCCCAACGGCGCCAAACTGGATGCCGACAAAGCCGGCGTCGCCGTCGATGCCCGCGGCTTCATCCAGGTCGACCGGCAGATGCGCAGCAACGTGGCGCACATCTACGCCATCGGCGACGTGGTCGGCCAACCGATGCTGGCGCACAAGGCGGTGCACGAAGCGCATGTCGCCGCCGAGGCGGCCTCTGGCGCGAAGTCCTTCTTCGATGCCCGGGTGATTCCCTCGGTGGCCTACACCGATCCCGAGATTGCCTGGGTCGGCCTGACCGAGGATCAGGCCAAGGCGCAGGGCGTCGCCTTCGAGAAAGGCTTGTTCCCCTGGGCGGCCTCGGGGCGCGCCATCGCCAACGGCGCCGACTACGGCTTCACCAAGCTGCTCTTCGAGCCGGACAGCCATCGCATCATCGGCGGCGCCATCGTCGGCCCCCATGCCGGCGACCTGATCGGCGAAGTGGCCCTGGCCATCGAGATGGGTGCCGACAGCGTCGATATCGCCAAGACCATCCATCCGCACCCGACCCTGGGCGAATCGATCGGCATGGCCGCCGAAGCCTTCGAAGGGCATTGCACCGATTTACCACCGGTACGCAAAAAATAGCCTTCCCCCCACCCCCTCCCCGAGGGAAGGGGTGACGGGTGTTCGTCTCTGCGGGACTCCTTGTCTTACGCTGGCCCCGCCTTGGGGCGGCCCGGCGGCGGGGCCGGTTCTGCTATAGTCAACTCGATGAATTCTATGACTCAGGACGAACAGAAACGGGCGGTGGCGCGAGCGGCGCGCGACTATGTCGCCGCCCATATCGCTGACGGCGCGATCGTCGGCGTCGGCACCGGCTCGACGGCGAACTTCTTCATCGACGAACTGGCTGCGCTCAAGGAGCGGCTCGGCGGCGCGGTGGCCAGTTCCGAAGCCACTCGGATCCGTCTCGAAGGCCATGGCATCCGGGTCTTCGACCTCAACGAGGTCGAAGACCTGCCGATCTATGTCGACGGCGCCGACGAGATCAACGCCGCCCTGATGATGATCAAGGGCGGCGGCGGCGCGCTGACGCGGGAAAAGATCGTCGCCGCCGTGGCCAGAACCTTCGTCTGCGTCTGCGACCAGAGCAAACTGGTCGATACCCTCGGCAAGTTCCCGCTGCCGGTGGAAGTCGTGCCTATGGCGCGCGCCCATGTCGCCCGCGAACTGGCCAAACTGGGTGGGCAGCCCAGGCTGCGCGAGGGTTTCGTCACGGACAACGGCAACCTGATCCTCGATGTTCATGGCCTCGCCATCGGCCACCCGGCCGAACTGGAAAACGCCATCAACGAGATCGTCGGCGTCGTCACCAGCGGCCTGTTCGCGCGCCGCGGCGCCGACCTGCTGCTGCTCGCCACGGCCAGTGGCGTAGAGACCATGCGCCGCGCCACTGCAACAATAACGTCATGATGGTCTGCTAAATTAGCAGGGCCGAACCCTTGAAGGAAACGCCGCGATGAGCCAGGACCATATCGTCAAGCAATACGACATCGATCTCGAGAACATCCGCAACCGCGTGCTGCAGATGGGCGGCCTGGTCGAGCAGCAGATCATCAAGGCCATGACCGGGCTGGTCGAGGGCGACCGGCAGCTGATAGAGCAGACCATAGACAACGACCATCAGGTCAACCGTCTCGAAGTCGAACTGGACGAGGCCTGCACCCAGATCATCGCCCGGCGCCAGCCGACCGCGGTCGATCTGCGCATGGTGATGATGGTGATCAAGACCATCACCGACCTCGAGCGCATCGGCGACGAGGCGAAGAAAATCGCCAAGGCGGCGAAGGCGATCCATGAAGCGGGCGCCTCACTGATGCCGAAGATCGACCTGCGCCACATCGCTGAGGATGCCGTCGCGATGCTGCGCAAGGCGCTCGACGCATACGCCCGCCTCGATCTCAATGCCGCCGCCCAGGTGGTGCGGCAGGATCAGGAGGTCGATGCCGAGTTCAAGAGCATCATGCGCCAGCTGATCACCTTCATGATGGAAGACCCGCGCACCATCTCGCGTTCGATAGACCTGATGTTCATCGCCAAGTCGATCGAGCGCATCGGCGATCACTCCAAGAATATTTCCGAATACGTGGTCTACATGGCCAAGGGGCGCGATGTGCGCCACATCGGCCTGGAAGCGATCGAGCGGGAAGTGGCTGGCTGATCTAGAACCTAGCCCCCAGCCCCGGAGCCTCCGCTTTGCTCCGTCGCAGCCAAATTTCTAAACGGGGGTGAAGCCGGAGATCTTGTCGGCGCCTTCGCCGAAGAAGTGCTTCTCCACCTGTTCGGCCAGATACTTGCGGGCCTGGGGGTCGGCCAGGCTGAGGCGGTTCTCGTTGATCAGCATGGTCTGCTGCCTGACCCACTGCTGCCAGGCTTCCTTGGAAACATTGGCATAAATCCGCTTGCCGAGCTCACCCGGCATCGGCGGGAAATCGAGGCCTTCGGCCTCGCGTCCGAGTTTGATGCAATTGACCGTGCGCGCCATGAACGTTTCCTTTTGCGATTATCGACGGGCGAATTGTAACAATTGTAGCCGGTCGCGCGACTCATTGCCGACCATCAGTGCCAAACAGATGCCGATCCAGTTCAGCATTCCCGCCGCGCCGGCCATTTTCCGGCCGCTGGAGAGGTTTTTCCGGTTCGAGCGATACCTTCCCATTGCCGCCCTGGCGCGAATCGATTGCGGACCGTTTTAACGCGCTGCCCTGCTGCACTTAAAGGGCTTTGGCGAGGACCTTGGAGCGCCGCTGATAATTGTAGAGTTCCCGCTTGGCTTCGGGCAGCTCTTCGACGCTGGTCGCGGAGAAGCCGCGCTCGATGAACCAGTGCGCGGTGCGCGTGGTCAGCACGAACAGGCGGTTCAGCTTCTGCTTCTTCGCCCGCGCCTCGATGTGCTTCATCAACTGGTCGCCGTAGCCGCTGCGGCGGTACTCGGGCATCACGGCCAGACAGGCCATCTCGGCCGACTGCTCGCCGCCGAAGGGATAGAGCGCGGCACAGCCGACGATGACGCCATCGTGATCGAGGACCGAGAACCGGCCGATCTCCATCTCGATGCGTTCGCGGCCGCGCTTGACCAGGGTGCCGTCGGCCTCCAGCGGACCGATCAGGGCGAGCACAGAGCCGACGTCGTCGACCGTCGCCTCGCGCAAATGCGCCAGCGGCGCCTGGGTCATCACCGTGCCGACGCCGGCGCGAGTGAAAAACTCCATCAGCATGGCCCCGTCGGCTCTGCTGTCGATGAAATGCACCCGACCGACACCGCCGCGGCAGGCGCGCAATGCGCCCGGCAACACCCGCGCCAGCTCCGGCGCCTGCTTGATCCGGCTGGAGAAGAGGTGCTCGGCATCGTCCGCGGTGATCGCCTCGATCAGTGCGCCCTGCTTGTCGACCAAGCCTGGCGCCTCGCAGAGGAAGATCAGCTTGTCCGCCTTGAGCGAAGCGGCGACCGCTTCGGCCACCTCCTCCCAGGCGAGGTTGAAGATCTCGCCGGTGGGCGAGACGCCGAGCGGCGTGATCAGCACCACATTCTGCTGATCGAGATCGGCACGGATCTCCTCGGCATTGATCTTGCGGACGGCGCCGGTGTATTGGAAGTCGACGCCGCCGACCACGCCGACTGGCTTGGCGGTGATGAAGTTGCCGCCGGTGACGCGCATCCAGGCGCCAGCCATCGGCGTGTTCGGCAGACCCTGGGAAAGCAGTGCCTCGATCTCGATGCGGGTCACGCCCATCGCGCTCTTGACGCATTCCAGGGCGGCGCCGTCGGTTACCCGCAAGCCCTTATGGAAATGCGCCTTTAGACCGCGCCGCTGCAACTCGGCATCGATCTGCGGACGCGCGCCATGAACCAGCACCAGGCGTATTCCCAAGCTTTCGAGCAGGTTGAAATCCTGCGCCAGCGCCTGGGCGGCTTCGGGCCCGCCCTCGAGCACCTCGCCACCGAAGGCGATGACGAAGGTGCGGCCACGAAAGGCATAGATGTAGGGCGCGGCCTGGCGCACCCAGGCCACCAGTCCCGCGCCGACGTCTGCGATGTCCCCCTGTGCCACCATGCCCATTCCCTTGTCGATGTTGCCGCAATCTTATCAGTCCTTGCCCCGTAACGCCGCTTCCAGCCTTTCGCACAGCGTCTTCAGGATCTTGATCCTGGCGTAGTACTTGTCGTTGGCCTCGACCAGGGTCCAGGGCGCGATCTCGGTGCTGGTGCGATCGACCATGTGGCATACCGCCTCCTCATAGAGCGGCCACTTGTCGCGGTTGCGCCAGTCATCGTCGGTGATCTTGAAGCGCTTGAAGCGGGTCGCCTCGCGTTCCTTGAAGCGGCGCAACTGTTCCTCTCTGGATATCGCCAGCCAGAATTTGACCACCACGACGCCGGCCACGGTGATCTGCTCCTCGAAGTCGTTGATCTCGGCATAGGCGCGCATCCAGTCGGCTTCCGAGCAATAGCCCTCGACCCGCTCGACAAGCACGCGGCCGTACCAGGAGCGGTCGAACATGGTGATGCCGCCGAGCCGCGGCAGGCGCCGCCAGAAGCGCCAGAGATAGGGCTGGGCGCGTTCCTCCTCGCTGGGCGCGGCGACCGGGACTATCTGATAATGCCGCGCATCGAGCGAAGCGGTGATGCGCCGGATGGCGCCGCCCTTGCCGGCGGCGTCGCTGCCTTCGAAGACCACGATCAGCGACAACTTGCTGAAGCGGGGGTGGCGCGATAGCAGGTTCAAACGGCCCTGCCAGGTCTCGAGTTCCTCGACATAAGCCTTCCTGGCGAGCTTCCTGGAAAGATCGAGCCGGTTCAGGAGATTGCCGCTGTCGATCGGATGCAGGATCGGCGCGGCCGTGATGCGCCGCGTCGCATCACTCTCCCAGGCGAGGCGCTTCCTGATCGAGTCGCGCAGGATGGTGCCGACGGTGACCGCGCGATAGCGCTCATCCGAGCCGTCGACCACGGTCCACGGCGCGTAGCCCTGACTGGTCAGGCGCAAAGTGTGCTGGCTTACCTCGACGTGGGCGGCATAGTGCTTGGCGGCGCGCCAGTCGTCCGCAGTGATGCGCCAGCGCGTCTTGGGATCCTTCTCCAGAGCCTTGAGACGCTTCTTCTGCGCGTCCCGGGAAAGATGGAACCAGAACTTGAAGATCAGCGCGCCCTCATCGACCAGCATCTTCTCGAAGCGATTGATCTCGGCGAGATGCCAGTCGAGTTCGGCGAGTTGGGTCTTGCCCATGGCATGCCGGTTGATCGGGTCGGCATACCAGTTGCCGAACAGGATGCCGATCTTGCCCTTGGGCGGCAGGGCGCGCCAGAAGCGCCACATCGGCGGCCGCTCGCGTTCCTCGTCGGTCGGATCGGAGAAGGCGTGGGTCTCGATGAAGCGCGGATCCATCCACTCGTTGAGCAGATTCACCGTCTCGCCCTTGCCTGCGCCATCGACGCCGTTGACCAGAATGATCACCGGGAAGCGCCCACTCTGCATCAGATCGTACTGGGTGTCGAGCAGGTCGGCGCGCAGTGTCGGCACCGTCTTCGCGTAGGTCTTCTTGTCTACCTTGTGACCCAGTTCCGCGGATTCGAACATCGGTTCCCCCTAATACCTATTGTGAGCTAACTGATCGCTCGGTACTTCGCAACAACCACGGGCACTAGCGCCTGCTACGCAGGCATAAGTGCCCTACTTGATCGCTCGGTGCTTCAACAACCACGGGCACTAGCGCCTGCTACGCAGGCATAAGTGCCCGTAATTATCACCGGCTTTGCCGGCGATAAACGGGCACTAAAAATCGCCCCACAGCGCCATCATGGCGGCGATCGCCGCGAGGCCGGCGGTTTCGCTGCGCAGGACGCGCGGGCCGAGAGACACCGGCTGGAAGCCGGCCACGCGCGCCGCAAGCTCCTCTGCCTGATCGAAGCCGCCTTCAGGTCCGACCAGCAGCGTCACCCCGCCTTCGGGAAGCGCCAGCGCCGTCAGGCGCATCCCCTGATGGGGCGAGAGCAGCAGCCGGGTTTCCTTGTCGGACACCGGTTGCGCCAGGTAATGCGGCAGATCGATCAGGCGTGAAAGCCGCGGCAACCGGTTGCGGCCGCACTGCTCGCACGCCGAGACAATCACCTGCTGCCAATGGATCTGGCGCTTCTCCGCGCGTTCGCCGGCAAGGCGCACCACGCTGCGGCTTGCCTGCACCGGCACGATAGCGGTGGCGCCCAGCTCGACGGCCTTTTGCACCACCCAGTCCATCTTGTCGGCGGCGGGCAGGGCCTGAACCAGGGTCAGTTGCAAGCCCGACTCGCAGTCGACTTCGCGCCACTCGCCGAGCGCCACCTGCAGCGTGCGGCCAGACTCGACCAGGCGGCCCGCCCACTCGCCGCCATTGCCGTCAAAGAGCACCAACGGGTCGCCTGCCCCCATGCGCAGCACCCGCTGCGCATGGTGCGCCGTCTGCGCCGGCAGGCTGATCAACTGACCGGCGGCCAGCGGCATCGAGCAGTAGAATCGGGGCGGCATGGCTCAGCCGGAGCGAACGGCGGCGCTCGCCGCAACTCGGGCACCGGCGTCGGTGAGAAAGATCTTTTTGCCGACCTGTTCGACCAGCAGCGAGACCGCCGGCTGGCTCAGGGGCAGTTCCTCGGCGGCACGCGAAAACGCCAGATGGCGCGCCACCGCCTCGAATACTTTGAGCTGGCGCAGGGTAAGGTGCTGCATCGAACGCCTCCGGCAATTGACTTACAGCTTATCATCATCATCACTATTCGTGACTGGTGCTGATGGGGAAGCTTCGCTACTCTGATCGCCATGACACTTCGCGCCCTGATCTTCGACGTCGATGGCACGCTCGCCGATACCGAGCAGGACGGCCATCGCCCGGCCTTCAACGCGGCGTTCGCCGAGGCCGGCCTCTCCTGGGCTTGGGACGAGACGCTGTATGGCGAACTGCTCCGGGTCACAGGCGGCAAGGAGCGCATCCGCTATTACGCCGCAGGTCATGATCCGGCCTGCGCCGCCCGCCCCGATTTCGACGAACTGGTCCGGCAACTGCACCGGACCAAGACCCGCCATTATCAGGAACTGGTCGGGACCGGCGCCATCCCGCTGCGCCCTGGCGTGGCGAGCCTGATCCTGGAGGCGCGATCCGCCGGCCTGCGCCTGTCCATCGCCACCACCACCACGAGGGAAAATGTCTCCGCCCTGCTCGAAGCCAGCCTGGCGCCCGGATCCGCAGCGTGGTTCGAGGTCATCGCCGCCGGCGACTGCGTCGCCGAAAAGAAGCCCGCCCCCGATATCTACCGATACACCCTCGCGCAACTCGGCCTGCCCGCACCTGCCTGCCTGGCTCTGGAGGACAGCTGGCAGGGACTGACTGCCGCGCTCGGCGCCGGCATTCCGACCGTGGTGACGGTCAATGACCACAGCCGCGACCAGGACTTCAGCGGCGCACTCGCCGTGCTCCCCGACCTCGGCGCAGTGGACCTGGCGCAACTCTTCCGCTTGCATCAGGCCGCCTGATTCCTGATGATCGCCGCAAAAATGTGTGAAGATCATTTATCGATGTTGCGGACCATGATTTCTGCAGGGCGGACTTTCGACGGAGACACCCGAACGGGTGCAGCCCGAAAAGTCGGACAAACGGTAATAGCGGTAAAGGCCGACCCAACATAAACCAGCACCAAGGAGAGTAAAGCATGGACCAATCGAACCGCTACGCCCGCCTCGACCTCAAGGAAGCCGAGCTGATCAGCGGCGGCACCCATGTGCTGTGCGCCTACATCATGAAGGCGAAGCCCGGCTATGGCGACTTTCTCGCCACCGCCGCCCATTTCGCGGCGGAGTCCTCGACCGGCACCAACGTCGAGGTCGGCACTACCGACGACTTCACCCGCGGCGTCGATGCCCTGGTCTATGAGATCGACGAGGCCGCCGAACTGGTCAAGATCGCCTATCCGGTCGAACTTTTCGACCGCAACATCACCGACGGCCGCGCCATGCTCTCCTCGGTCTGGACGCTGACGATAGGCAACAATCAGGGCATGGGCGACGTCGAGTACGCCAAGATGCACGACATCTACATCCCGCCGAAATTCCTCGCCCTGTTCGACGGCCCGAATATCAATATCATCGACCTGTGGCGCACCCTGGGCCGGCCCCTGGTCGATGGCGGCATGGTCGTCGGCACGATCATCAAGCCCAAGCTCGGGCTGCGCCCGCAGCCCTTCGCCGATGCCTGCCACCAGTTCTGGCTGGGCGGCGATTTCATCAAGAACGACGAGCCGCAGGGCAACCAGCTGTTCGCCCCGCTCAAGGAGACCATGCGCCTGGTCGCCGATGCGATGAGGCGCGCCCAGGACGAGACCGGCGAGGCCAAGCTGTTCTCGGCCAACATCACCGCCGACGACCCATTCGAGATGATCGCGCGCGGCGAATACATCCTCGAGACTTTCGCCGAAAACGCGGCGCATGTCGCCTTCCTGGTCGACGGCTATGTCGCCGGGCCGACCGCCGTCACCACCTGCCGGCGCCGCTTCCCGGCGCAGTTCCTGCACTACCACCGGGCGGGCCATGGCGCCGTGACCAGCCCGCAGAGCAAGCGCGGCTACAGCGCCTTAGTCCATTGCAAGATGTCCCGCCTGCAGGGCGCCTCGGGCATCCACGTCGGTACCATGGGCTACGGCAAGATGGAAAGCGTGCGCGATGACCGCAACATCGCCTACATGCTCGAGCGGGACGCGGCCGACGGCCCCTACTACCATCAGCAATGGCAGGGCATGAAGGCGACGACGCCGATCATCTCCGGCGGCATGAACGCCCTGCGCCTGCCCGGCTTCTTCGACAACCTGGGCCATTGCAACGTCATCCAGACCTCGGGCGGCGGCGCCTTCGGCCACCAGGCGGGCGGCGTGGCCGGAGCGAAATCGCTGAAGCAGGCGCGCGACGCCTGGATGGCAGGTGTCAATCTGGTCGAATATGCCAAGGAGCACCCGGAACTCAAGGGCGCCTTCGAGAGTTTCGCAGCCGACGCCGACAAGCTCTACCCGGGCTGGCGCCAGATCCTGAAGTAAGCCGTCCACAGCCCCGGCCGCGGCTTCGCCGCCGTTTGCCGGCTCGCTGCGACCTTCGGAAGTCCCTGTGGGACGCTCGCAGCTGAGACAGCGCACTTGGCAACGTATTTCACGCTAAAGGAGAGATTCATGTCGGTCAAACATCCCATCGTCGCCATCACCGGTTCCTCCGGGGCCGGCACCACATCGGTCACCCGGACCTTCCAGCATATCTTCCGCCGCGAGGGCATCAACGCCGCCACCATCGAGGGCGACTCCTTTCACCGATACGACCGCACGGCGATGAAGATGGCGATGGCGGAAGCGGCCAAGGCGGGCAATCATCACTTCAGCCACTTCGGTCCTGAAGCCAACCTGCTCGCAGAACTCGAGTCGCTGTTCAAGCGTTACGGCGAGACCGGAACGGGCCCGGTCAGGAAGTATCTTCACAATGCCGAGGAAGCCGCGCCCTACCAGCAGGAGCCCGGCACCTTCACGCCCTGGGCAGACCTTCCGGCCGGGACCGACATGCTGTTCTACGAAGGACTGCACGGCGCCGTGGTCCGTGACGGGATCAACATCGCCCAGCACCCCAACCTGCTGGTCGGCGTCGTGCCGATCATCAACCTGGAATGGATCCAGAAGCTGCACCGCGACAAGACCGCGCGCGGCTATTCGACCGAAGCCGTGGTCGATACCGTGCTGCGACGCATGCCGGACTACGTAAACTACATCGCGCCGCAGTTCTCGGAAACGCACATCAATTTTCAGCGCGTGCCGACCGTGGACACGTCCAATCCCTTCATTGCCCGCGACATACCGACGCTGGACGAGTCCTTCGTGGTGATTCGTTTCCGCAACCCCAGGGGCATCGACTTCCCCTATCTCCTGACCATGATCCACGACTCCTTCATGTCGCGGCCGAACATCATCGTGGTGCCCGGCGGGAAGATGGAACTAGCCATGCAACTGATCTTCACGCCGCTCATACTGCGCCTGATGGAAGACCGCAAGCAGGGATGAATTGCCCATCAGTTGCGCCTCAGTTGCCCATTCGTTGCCCATTCGTTGCCAAATAAACTAGCCAAACCCGCCCGGTTTCGCCGATAATTGCGTGCTCTGCCGGGCACGAAGACCTCAGGAAACCAGATGCCGACCCCCACTTTCAGCGATTTCGAGCCACCCGTGTTCAATAATCTCACCAGCGCCATCCGCGCCTTGGCGATGGATGCCGTGCAAAAGGCCAACTCCGGTCACCCGGGCGCGCCCATGGGCATGGCCGAAATCGCCGAGGTGCTGTGGAACCACCATCTGCGCCACAATCCGGCCAATCCCAAATGGCCGGACCGCGACCGTTTCGTGCTCTCCAACGGCCACGGCTCGATGCTGCTCTATGCCCTGCTGCATCTGACCGGCTACGATCTGACGATCGAGGACATCAAGGCCTTTCGCCAACTCCACAGCAAGACCCCGGGACATCCGGAATACGGTTACACGCCCGGCGTCGAGACGACCACCGGACCGCTCGGCCAGGGCATCGCCAATGCCGTCGGCATGGCGCTGGCGGAGAAGCTCTTGGCGGCGGAATTCAACCGCCCCGGCCATCGCATCATTGAGCACTTCACCTATTGCTTCCTCGGCGACGGCTGCCTGATGGAAGGCGTCTCCCATGAAGCCTGCTCGCTCGCCGGCACACTGGGCCTGGGCAAACTGATCGCCTTCTACGACGACAACGGGATTTCGATCGACGGCCATGTCGCGGGCTGGTTCACCGACGACACGCCGAAGCGCTTCGAAGCCTACGGCTGGAACGTGATTCCGAATGTGCCCGGGCACAACCCGGAGGCGATCCACGCCGCGATTGTTGCCGCAAAGGCGCAGGACAGACCGACCCTGATCTGCTGCAAGACGGTGATCGGCATGGGCTCGCCGAACAAGGCCGGCAGCCACGACGTCCATGGCGCGCCCCTGGGCGACACCGAGATCAGTGCGACGCGCCCGCATATCGGCTGGAACTTCCCACCCTTCGAGATCCCGGAAGAGGTATATCAAGCCTGGGACGGACGGGCCAAAGGTGCCGCCCTGGAGAGCGAATGGCAGCACCGCTTCGCCCACTACGCCAGGGCGCATCCGGAACTGGCAGCGGAGTTCACGCGCCGCGTCGTCGACCATGAATTGCCCGCCGACTGGAACAGCCATGTCGAAGCCGTAATCGGCAAGTTCTGCGAGAAGGCCGAGACCATCGCCACGCGCAAGGCCAGCCAGAACAGCATCGAAGCCCTGGCGCTGGTGCTTCCCGAACTGCTCGGCGGATCGGCCGATCTGGCCGGCTCCAATCTCACCCTGTGGTCCGGCTCGAAGCGCGTGACCCGGGATACCGGCGGCAACTACATCCACTACGGCGTGCGCGAATTCGGCATGACGGCGATGGCCAACGGCATCAGCCTGCATGGCGGACTGATCCCCTACACCGCGACCTTCCTGATGTTCTCGGAATATGCCCGGAACGCGCTGCGCATGGCGGCGCTGATGAAGTTGCGTCAGATCTGCGTGTTCACCCACGACTCGATCGGCCTGGGCGAAGACGGACCGACCCATCAGCCGGTGGAACAGCTCGCCAGCCTGCGCCTGATCCCCAACATGGACGTCTGGCGGCCCGCAGACAGCGTCGAGACCGTGGTCGCCTGGGCGGCCGCGATCGAACGCGCCGACGGACCCAGTTCGCTCTGCCTGTCGCGGCAGAACCTGCCCTTCGTCAAGCGCGACGCCCGAACCATCGCCAATATCCGCCGCGGCGGCTACGTGCTGTCCGATTGCAACGGGACGCCGAAAGCCGTCTTGATCAGTACCGGCTCGGAAGTGGAACTTGCGCTCAAAGCCCAGGCCCAACTCAAGGAGGAAGGCATCGCGGTGCGCGTCGTTTCGATGCCCTCGACCAATATTTTCGATCGCCAGGATGAGGCCTACCGCGATGCCGTGCTGACCCGCGGCATCGTCCGAGTCGCCGTCGAGGCCGGCGTGACCAACGGCTGGTACAAGTATGTGGGGCTGGAGGGCAGGGTCATCGGCCTCGACCGCTTCGGCGAGTCGGCGCCCGCCGGCGTGCTGTTCAAGGAATTCGGTTTCACCGTGGCGAATGTCGTCGCGACGGTGAAGACAGTGATTTGATTATCATCAGGGAGCAGAGAACATGAGCATCAAGGTCGGCATCAACGGATTTGGCCGCATCGGCCGCATGGTGTTGCGCGCAGCAACGCAGAACTTCGCCGACATCGAGATCGTCGGCATCAACGACCTGCTCGAACCCGACTACCTCGCCTACATGCTGAGCTACGATTCTGTGCATGGCCGCTTCAAGGGTCAGGTCTCGGTCGAGGGCAACACCCTGGTGGTCAATGGCAGGAAGATCCGTCTGACCGCGGTCAAGGATCCCGCGGAATTGAAGTGGAACGAAGTGGGCGCCGACATCGTCGTCGAATCCACCGGCCTCTTCCTCACCAAGGAAACCGCCGCCAAGCACCTCGCCGCCGGCGCCAAGAAAGTCATCATGTCGGCGCCGTCCAAGGACGACACGCCGATGTTCGTGTTCGGCGTCAATGACCAGAGCTATGCCGGGCAGACCATCATCTCCAACGCCTCCTGCACCACCAACTGCCTGGCCCCGGTCGCCAAGGTGCTGCACGACACCTGGGGCATCAAGCGCGGCCTGATGACCACGGTGCACGCCGCCACGGCGACGCAAAAGACCGTCGATAGCCCCTCCAACAAGGATTGGCGCGGCGGCCGCGGCATCCTGGAAAACATCATCCCGTCCTCGACCGGCGCCGCCAAGGCCGTCGGCGTGGTCATCCCGGACCTGAACAAGAAGCTCACCGGCATGGCCTTCCGCGTGCCCACCTCCGACGTGTCGGTCGTCGACCTCACCGTGGAACTGGTCAAGGAAGCCAGCTACAAGGAAATCTGCGCCGCCATGAAGGCCGCATCCGAAGGTGCCATGAAGGGCGTGCTGGGTTATACGGAAGAGAAGGTGGTATCCACCGACTTCCGCGGCGAGAACTGTACCTCCGTCTTCGACGCCGATGCCGGCATGGCGCTGGACAGCACCTTCGTCAAGGTCGTCGCCTGGTACGACAACGAGTGGGGCTACTCGAGCAAGGTGCTGGAGATGGTCCGGGTGATCGCAAAGTAAAAGATATTTTCACCACCAAGAACACCCCGACCCACGCCACTTGAGAACTTGTTTTTGCCTTGGTGTCTCAGTGTCCCTGGTGGTGAATCAATTTGAATTTGAGATGATGCCAACATGAACTTCAAACGCCTCTCCGAACTCGACCTCAAGAACAAGCGCGTATTCATCCGCGCCGACCTCAACGTACCGCAGGACGATGCCGGCAACATCACCGAGGACACGCGCATCCGCGCCTCCATGCCGGCGATTCGGTTCGCGCTCGAGGGTGGCGCGGCGGTGATGGTCGCCTCCCACCTCGGCCGGCCGACCGAGGGCGAATTGAAGCCCGAGGACAGCCTGGCGCCGATCGCCAAACGCATGTCCGAACTGCTCGCCATGCCGGTCCGACTGGTACAGAACTGGGTGCACGGCGTTGAGGTCGCGGCCGGTGAACTCGTGTTGCTGGAAAACTGCCGCGTGAACAAGGGCGAGAAGAAGAACTCCGACGAACTGGCGCGAAAAATGGCCAGGCTTTGCGACATCTATGTCAATGACGCCTTCGGCACCGCCCACCGCGCCGAGGCGACCACCCACGGCATCGCCAAGTACGCCCCTATCGCCTGCGCCGGCCCACTCCTGGCCGCCGAACTCGATGCCCTGGGCCGCGCGCTCAACGCACCGGCCAGGCCGCTCCTGGCCATCGTCGCCGGCTCGAAAGTGTCCTCGAAACTGACCATACTGAAGGCACTGGCGGAGAAGGTGGATCGCCTGATCGTCGGCGGCGGCATCGCCAACACGTTCATGCAGGCTGCTGGCCTGCCGATCGGGAAATCCCTGGCCGAAGCCGATCTGGTGGATGAAGCACGCACCATCATCGCCATGATGCAGGAGCGCGGCGCATCGGTGCCCATCCCCAGCGATGTGGTCACGGCACGCGAATTTTCTATCAACGCCGTGGCCACGGTAAAGGATGTCCGCGACGTTGCAGCTGACGACATGATCCTCGACATCGGGCCGGAGACCGCGGCACGCCTTGCCGAAGAGATCGGCCGCGCCGGCACCATCGTCTGGAACGGCCCGGTCGGCGTCTTCGAATTCGATCAGTTCGGCCACGGCACCGAGACCCTGGCGCGAGCCATTGCCGCATCACACGCCTACTCCATCGCCGGCGGCGGCGACACCCTGGCGGCGATAGCCAAGTACGGCATCAAGGTCAGCTACATCTCCACCGGCGGCGGCGCCTTCCTGGAATTTCTCGAAGGCAAGAAACTGCCGGCCGTGGAAATACTCGAACAGAGGGCGGCTTCGTAGGTCGGCCTTCAGGCCGACGACCCTGGAAGTCCTTATCCGACATGTCGGGCTGAAGCCCAACCTACATAACCCCTCATTACTGACCAGCGCTCATGCATCGTTTCACCAAGATCGTCGTCACCCTCGGCCCCGCCTCTTCCGACCCGGCGGTGCTGGCGAGGCTGGTTGCCGCCGGCATCGATGTGGTACGGATCAACTTTTCCCACGGCACGGCCGATGAACATCGCGCCCGCATCGCCGACCTGCGTCATGCGGCGCAGATGGGCGGGCGTACGGTCGGGGTGATGGCCGACCTGCAGGGGCCGAAAATCCGTGTCGGCAAGTTCGCCGGAAACAAGGTGCAGCTCGCGGCCCACCAGGCTTTCGTGCTCGATGCGGAGTGCCAGTTGGGCGATGAGCATCATGTCGGTCTCGACTATCCGGAACTGGTCGATGATGTCGCCGCGGGCGACGTGCTGCTGTTCAATGACGGCCGCATCGTCATGGACATCGAGCGCATCGAGGAGCGCCGGATTTATTGCCGCGTCCGTCACGGCGGCGAACTCTCCAACAACAAGGGCATCAACAAGCAGGGCGGCGGCCTGACCGCGCCGGCTTTGACCACTAAGGACATGGAGGACATCAAGACGGCCGCCGAACTCGATGTCGACTTTGTCGCCGTCTCCTTTCCCAAGTCGGGCAGCGACATGCACCTGGCGCGCGATCTCCTCCACGCCGCCGGATCGAGCGCGCTCCTGATCGCCAAGATCGAGCGCGTCGAAGCCATAGTCAATCTCGAGGACATCCTGCGCGCTAGCGATGGCGCGATGGTGGCGCGCGGCGATCTCGCCGTCGAAGTCGGCGACGCGGCGGTGCCGGCATTGCAAAAGCGCATCATCAGAACCTCGCGCGAGATGAACAAGTTCGTCATCACCGCGACACAAATGATGGAATCGATGATCAGCAGCCCGGTGCCGACCCGCGCCGAAGTCTCCGACGTCGCCAATGCCGTCCTGGACGGCACCGATGCGGTAATGACCTCGGCCGAGACCGCCGCCGGACAATACCCGGTGGAAACCGTCGAGGCAATGGCCCGCGTCTGCGTCGAGGCGGAGAAATCCAGCGAGGTCTCGCTCGAACGCCATTTCCTCGACCGCGTGTTCACCCGCATCGACCAGTCGATCGCCATGGCGGCGCTGTTCGCCGCCTACCACCTCAAGGTCAAGGCCATCGCCGCGCTCACCGAATCGGGCTCCACCGCCTTGTGGATGTCGCGCCTGAACTGCGATGTGCCGATCTATGCGTTGACGCCCTCGATCCGCACCCGCGACAAGGTCAGTGTGTTCAAGGGCGTGACGCCGCTGCTGATCCGTTATAGCGGACATGACCGCGACGAATTGCTGTTCGAGGCCGAGGAGGAACTGATCCGCGCCGGGGCCGTGGCAATGGGCGATCTGATCGTCCTGACCATAGGCGAACCGATCGGCACGCCCGGTGGCACCAACACCCTCAAGATCGTCCGGGTCGGCGAACACCGCACCGCTAACTGAATTCAAACAGGAGATCACCATGCCCCTCGTATCGATGCGCCAACTGCTCGACCACGCCGCCGAGAACAATTACGGTCTGCCGGCCTTCAACGTCAATAACCTGGAGCAGGTGCGTGCCATCATGGAGGCCGCCAACGAGACCGACAGCCCGGTGATCATGCAGGGCTCGGCCGGCGCCCGCAAGTACGCCACCGAGCCTTTCCTGCGCCATCTGATCCTGGCGGCGATCGAGGCCTATCCGCACATTCCCGTGGTGATGCACCAGGATCACGGACAAAGCCCGGCGGTGTGCATGGCCGCGATCCGTTCCGGCTTCTCCAGCGTGATGATGGACGGCTCGCTGCTGGAGGACGGCAAGACGCCCTCCTCGTACGAATACAACGTCGCCACCTCGCGCCAGGTGGTCGATTTCTCCCATTCCATCGGCGTCACCGTCGAGGCCGAACTGGGTGTCCTGGGCTCCTTGGAGACCATGAAGGGCGACAAGGAAGACGGTCATGGCGCAGAAGGCACGATGACCCGCGAGCAACTATTGACCGACCCAGATCAGGCCGCGGACTTCGTCGCCAAGACGCAATGCGATGCGCTCGCCATCGCCATCGGCACCTCGCACGGCGCCTACAAGTTCACCCGCAAGCCGACCGGCGACATCCTCGCCATCGAGCGCATCAAGGAAATCCACGCGCGCATCCCCAACACCCACCTGGTGATGCACGGCTCGAGTTCGGTGCCGCAGGAATGGCTGGAAATCATCCGCAAGTTCGGCGGGCAGATGAAGGAGACCTACGGCGTGCCGGTCGAGGAAATCGTCACCGGCATCAAGCATGGTGTGCGCAAGATCAATATCGATACCGACATCCGCCTGTCGATGACCGGCGCGATACGCCGCCACCTGTTCGAAAAGCCCGGCGAATTCGATCCGCGCAAGTACCTCGCCGACGCGCAGGCCGCGGCGCGGAGCATCTGCAAATTGCGCTATGAGGCTTTCGGCTGTGCCGGCATGGCTTCCCGGATCAAACCCCTGTCGCTGGAGAAAATGGCCGAGCGTTACAAGTCGGGGGAACTCAACCAGATCGTGAAATGACGCGCGTTCCAGGAGTTTCCGGGTAGCCTTATGGACATCCAGTCGCATACCTTCGACCGGCTGCGCAAGCTGTTGAGCGGCGGCCTCGACGCGGTGGAATATTTCGGCCTGCTGGTGATCGCCCTCGCCACCACCATCGCCATGTATCTGGAGGCCGCAGGCATGGTCGCGGCGGCTCATGTGGCGCTGTCCGACCTGTTGATGATGTTCCTCTACCTGGAGGTGCTGGCGATGATCGGCCAGTACTTCAAGTCGGGCCAGTTGCCGGTGCGCTTTCCGCTGTATATCGCGATCGTGGCGCTGGCGCGCTATCTGATCCTCGACCTGAAGGACATGAGCGAATGGCGCATGCTCGCCGTCGCCGCCGCGGTTTTCCTGCTGACGCTGGCAGTACTGGTGGTGCGCTACGGCCATGTCCGCTACCCCTACCACGAGGACACCTCGGACAAGACCCGCAAGGCCTACGTCCGCGAGTAGCCGGGCTTCCCTCCCCTTCCACCGTTTCCATTTTCAGGCAAGACCATGAACCCCCTGTTCGAATCCACCATTACCAGCCTGCCGCTGCTCGGCCGCGGCAAGGTCCGCGACATCTATGCCGTCGATGCGGAACTTCTCCTGATCGTCACCACCGACCGCCTCTCGGCCTTCGACGTGATCCTGCCCGACCCGATTCCGGGCAAGGGCGAAGTGCTCACCGCGCTGGCCAATTTCTGGTTCGCGAAGCTCGCGCATGTCGTGCCCAACCACCTGACCGGCATAGACCCGGAGTCCGTGGTGCGCGGAGAGGCGGAGCGGGAACAGGTGCGTGGCCGCGCCATCGTGGTCAGGAGGCTCAAGCCTCTGCCGGTGGAGGCGGTGGCGCGCGGCTACCTGATCGGCTCGGGCTGGAAAGATTACACCGCCAGCGGCGCCGTTTGCGGCATCAAACTGCCGACTGGCCTGCGTCAGGCCGAACAGTTGCCTGCGCCTATCTTCACGCCTTCGAGCAAGGCGGAGATGGGCAGCCATGACGAGAACATCGACTTTGCCCAGGTCGAGAAGCTGGTCGGCGCCGCCCTCGCTGCACAGGTACGCGACCTGACTCTGACGCTGTACACGGAGGCCGCCGAATACGCCAGGGGCCGCGGCATCATCATCGCCGACACCAAGTTCGAGTTTGGTCAGGACGGCGCCGGCAAGCTCTATCTGATCGACGAAGCCCTGACCCCGGACTCCTCGCGCTTCTGGCCCGCCGACCAGTACCGGGTCGGGACCAGCCCGCCATCCTTCGACAAGCAATTCCTGCGCGATTACCTGGAGACCCTGGACTGGAAAAAGCAGGCGCCCGGCCCGCATCTGCCGGCCGAGATCATCGAGAAGACCGGCGCCAAATACCGCGAGGCAATGACCCGCCTGACCGCCAGCCTATGAATCCCCTGCTCGATTTTTCCGGTTTGCCGCGCTTCGACGCGATCACGCCAGACCATGTCGCCCCCGCGATAACGCAACTCCTGGCCGAAAATCGCGCGCTGGTCGAGCGCATCTCCGGACCAGCCGTCGCTGCGACCTGGGCTGATTTCGTCGTCCCGCTGACCGATTCCGGCGAACGTCTCGCGCGCGCCTGGGGCATCGTCGGCCATCTGCATTCGGTCAATGACATACCGCCCTGGCGCGAAGCCTACAACGCCTCGTTGCCGGAAGTGACGCGCTACTACTCCGAACTGGGGCAGAACCTGGCGATGTTCGCCAAGTTCCAGGCGCTCGCCGGAAGCCCGGAATATGCCTCGCTGAACCAAGCGCAACAACGCATCATCGCTAACGACATCCGCGATTTCCGTTTGTCCGGGGCGGCCTTGCCGGAGTCCGACAAGCCGCGCTTCAAGGCGATACAGGAAGAACTGGCGGAACTCGAGACCAAGTTCTCCGAAAACCTGCTCGACGCCACCAACGCCTTCAGCGAGCATGTCTCGACCGAGGCGGAGATCAAGGGCATCCCGGAGGACGAGTGCCGGGTGGCGCGCGCTGCGGCCGAGAAGGACGGTCTTCCTGGCTGGAAATTCACCCTGCGCGCACCGTCCTACCACCCGCTGATGCAGTACGCCGACAGCCGCGAACTGCGCGCCCGTATGTACCGCGCCTACGCCACCCGCGCCTCCGAACTGGGGCGGCCGGAGTGGGACAACAGCGCGCTGATAAACCAGATACTCAAGCTGCGGACCGAGGAAGCGAAACTCCTGGGCTACGCCAATTATGCCGAGGTCTCGCTGGTGCCGAAAATGGCGCAGTCCCCCGGCCAGGTGGCGGCCTTCCTGCGCGAGATCGCCAGCAAGGCGCGTCCTTTCGCCGAGCGAGACATCGCAGAATTGAAAGCCTTTGCCGACGCCGAACTTGACCTGCCGCAACTGGAGAGTTGGGATCTTGCCTGGGCCTCGGAAAAACTCAAGCAGAAGAGCTACGCCTTCTCCAGCGACGAGGTGAAGCAGTACTTCCCAGAACCCAAAGTCATCGCAGGACTGTTCAATGTCATCGCGAAACTTTTCGGCGTCAGGCTGGAGCAGGATAGTGCGCCCGCCTGGCACCCCGACGTGCGCTTCTTCCGCATCCTGCGGGAAAACCAATTCGTCGGCCAGTTCTACCTCGACCTTTACGCCCGCGAGGAGAAGCGCGGCGGCGCCTGGATGGACGAGGCGATCACGCGGCGCAGACTCGGCTCTCGCCTGCAGGCCCCGGTGGCCTATCTCAACTGCAACTTCTCCGGTCCGGTCGGAGACAAGCCGGCCTGCTTCACCCATGACGAAGTCATCACCCTGTTCCATGAATGCGGGCACGGCCTGCACCATCTGCTGACCCAGGTCGACGAACTATCGGTCTCGGGCATCCACGGCGTCGAATGGGATGCGGTCGAGTTGCCCAGCCAGTTCATGGAGAACTTCTGCTGGGAATGGCAGGTACTCAAGGATATGACCGGCCACGTCGACACCGGTGAGACTTTGCCGCGAGCGCTCTACGACAAGATGCTCCTGGCCAAGAACTTCCAGAGCGGCATGGACGCGCTGCGCCAGGTCGAACTGGGACTGTTCGACCTGCTGGTCCACAGCGAACTTGCCGCGAACGGAAGCGTCCTCGATCTCCTGGCCAGGGTGAGGCAAGAAGTGGCGGTAATCACCCCGCCGGAATGGCAGCGCCTGCCGCAGAGCTTCTCGCACATTTTCGCCGGGGGCTATGCCGCCGGCTATTACAGCTACAAGTGGGCGGAAGTACTCTCGGCCGACGCCTTCGAGGCTTTCGAGGAAAGCGCCCGCGTATCGGGCAGCGTGCTCGACGCTGCGACCGGCGAAAAATTCTGGCGCGAGATCCTTGCCGTCGGCGGCAGTCGCCCGGCGCTGGACTCGTTCCGGGCCTTCCGCGGCCGCGAGCCGAAGGTCGATGCCCTGCTCCGGCACAATGGCATGAGCCGCGCTTAGGGCAGGCCGATGCCGTCCGCCCGCCGCATTCTTTCCGCCGACTACATCCTGCCCGGCTCATGAAGATCGCGACCTGGAATGTCAATTCCCTCAAGGTCAGACTGCCGCAAGTGCAGGACTGGCTGGCCGGGCAACGCCCGGACGTGCTCTGCCTGCAGGAGATCAAGCAGGAAGACCGGGACTTCCCGCTGGCCGAAATCGGGGCCGCCGGCTACCACGCCTGTTTCAGCGGACAGAAGACTTATAACGGCGTCGCCCTCATCAGCCGCGACCCGCTCAGTGAGGTCGTCCGCGGGATCGCGGGATTCGACGATGTGCAGCAGCGGGTCATCAGCGGCAGCCTGAACACCGCCTCCGGGCCGCTACGCGTCGTCTGCGTCTATGTTCCCAACGGCCAGAGCGTCGGCTCCGACAAATACCAATACAAGCTGCGCTGGCTGGCCGCGCTGACGACTTGGCTCTCCGGCGAACTGGCAAAGTATCCGCGGCTGGCCGTGCTCGGCGATTTCAATATCGCCCCGGAAGATCGCGACGTGTACGACCCTGCCGCCTGGAAGGACCAGGTGCTCTGTAGCGCGCCGGAGCGCGCCGCCTTGCGCGAACTTCTGGCGCTGGGTTTTGTCGACGCTTACCGCCGCTTCGACCAGCCCGAAAAAAGTTATTCCTGGTGGGATTACCGGATGATGGCCTTCCGCCGCAACCGCGGCTTGCGCATCGACCTGATCCTGCTCTCCGGGCTGCTCGCGGACTCCTGCCAGTCCTGCACCATCGACAAGGAGCCGCGCCGCGCCGAGCGACCCTCGGATCACGCGCCGGTCAGCGCCGAATTGGTTTGAGCGGCTAGAAAATTGGCGATCCCGACGAACTCGGCGACCGCCAGTTCCTCGGCGCGCGCCGTCGGGGCGACGCCCAGCGCGGCGAGATCGGCTGCGGCGATCAGCTTCCCCAGTGTGTTCCTGAGCATCTTGCGGCGCTGACCGAAGGCTGCCAGGACGACGCGGCCGAACACCTCCTCGTCCCGGGCGACGAGTGCATCACTCGGCCGGGGGATCATCCGGACGATGGCGGAATCGACCTTGGGCGCGGGATCGAAGGCGTCGGCCGGCACCGGAAACAGGCGCTCGATCTCGAAACGATATTGCAGCATCACCGTAAGCCGCCCGTACTCGCCGCCGCCGGGTGACGCGACCATGCGATCGACCACTTCCTTCTGCAGCATGAAGTGCATGTCGCGCACCTGGGCGGCATATTGCGCCAAGTGGAAGAGCAAAGGGGTCGAAATGTTGTAGGGCAGATTGCCGACCACGCGCAGCTTCGCGCCCAGGCCGGCGAAATCGAATTTCAGTGCATCACCCTCGTGTATCGTCAGGCGTTCGGGTGGAAACGTTCCGCGCAGCGTCGCGATCAGGTCACGGTCGATCTCGACCACATCAAGGCGATCCAGCCTCGCCAGCAGCGGGCCGGTGAGCGCGCCCAGCCCGGGCCCGATCTCGACCAGCCGGTCGCCCGGGAGTGGAGCCACCGCCGCGATGATGGCGGCGATGACATCAGGCGCAATCAGGAAATTCTGGCCAAACCTTTTGCGCGCACGATGTGCGCTCATTGCGACAGCGTTCTCGTGCCGGCCAGGGTGATGGCGGTTGCTATCGCCGCGAACAGGCTCTCCGGATCGGCGCGGCCGGTGCCGGCAAGATCGAGTGCCGTGCCGTGATCGACCGAGGTGCGCACGATCGGCAGGCCCAGGGTGATGTTCACGCCATCCTCGAAGGCGGCGTACTTGAGCACGGCCAGGCCCTGGTCGTGATACATCGCCAACTGGGCATCGGAACCCGCCAGCACGCGACGGGTAAACAGCGTATCGGCCGGTAGCGGGCCGACGAGGTCCATGCCCTCGCTGCGCAACTTGGCTATGACCGGGGCGATCACCTCGATCTCCTCCCGGCCCATATGCCCGCCTTCTCCGGCATGCGGGTTGAGGCCGGCGACCAGGATGCGCGGCTTTGCGATGCCGAACTTGACGACCAGATCCTCGTGCAGGATGCGGATAGTCGTTTCCAGATCGTCCCGCTTGATCGCCGCCGGGACTGCACTCAAGGCCAGGTGCGTTGTCGCCAGGGCCACGCGCAGACCGGCACCCGCGAGCATCATGACGACACGGCGAGTGCCGGTGTGCAGGGCGAGGTATTCGGTGTGGCCGGTGAAGGGAATCCCGGCATCATTGATGACGCCCTTGTGCACCGGCGCCGTAACCAGCGCAGCGAATTCGCCGCTCTGGCAGCCGGCCAGGGCGCGATCGATCAGTGCCAGCACATAACGGGCATTGGCGGGATCGAGATGCCCTGGTCGGACCGCTGCGGCGAGTGGCACATGAAGCACTTCGAGCACGCCCGGGGGTGCTGAAATTGCGCATCGGTAATCCGCCAGCTTCATGCCCGACTGACCGGCGCGCGCAATCAACAAATCACGGTCGGCGATGACGACGACCCGTGCCGCAAACTTCCGCGTGGCGAGCGCAAGACAGATGTCCGGGCCTATCCCCGCCGGCTCGCCCGAGGTCACGGCGATCACCGGGCATGCCTGCTCAACCTGACCCAAGGCTACTTTTCCTCCAGGCGATATTCGACGTAGGCGGCGTCGCGCATCTGGCGCAGCCAGTCCTGGTAGGCCTCGTCAGACTTGCGCTCGCGCAAGGCCTGGCGCGCGAGCTGGCGCTGGCGTTCCGCAGAGGCATCGCCGACGCGCCGCTCGAGGAGCTGAATCAAGTGCCAGCCGAACTGCGAGCGCACCGGCTGACTGATCTCGTTGATCTTCAGACCATCCATCGCCTTTTCGAACTCCGGCACGGTATCGCCGGGATAGAGCCAGCCCAGATCGCCGCCCTTGGACGCGGAGAGATCATTGGAATTGAGCTTCGCCAGTTCGGCAAAATCGGCGCCATTGTCCAGGCGCTCTTTGAGCACTTCCAGTTTGCGCTTGCCTTCCGCATCCGGCACCAGTTCGTTGACCTTGATCAGGATGTGGCGGGCATGCGTCTGGCGGACCGACTGTGCCGACGCGGTACCGCCGCGGCGTTCGATCAGCTTGATGATGTGCAAGCCGGCGGGGCTGCGCAAGATATCGCTGATCTCGCCAGGCTTCAGTAGCTGCGCCGCATCAGCATAGAGGCCCGGCAGCCGGCTCAACGGCCGCAGCCCGATCGAGCCGCCGCTCAATGCATCTGGCGCATCGGAGTAGCTCGCCGCCAGCTTGGCGAAATCGTCGCCGCGTCTGGCGGCGAGCAAGGCCTGCTCCGCGCGGGCACGAATGCGCAACAACTGGTCGGGGCTGGCCTGTTCCGGCACGCGCATCAAGATGTGGGCAAGATTCACCTCCTCGTTGGCGCTGGCGGTACTCTGAGGAGTCGCCAGATAGTTGTCGATCTCTCCCTCCGAGATCGTGATGCGGTTATCCACTTCGCGTTCGCGAATCCGCGAGATGGTCATCTCTTCGCGGATTTCCTCACGGAACCGGGCCCATTCGATGCCATCCTTCTCCAGCGCCAGCTTGAATTCGGGCAGGCTCATCCGGTTGCTCTCGGCAATACGGCGCAAGGCGGCGTCGAGTTGGCCGTCATCGACGCGAGTCGAGGTTTCCTTGGCGAACTGAAGCTGGATGCGATCGATGATCATGCGCTCGAGCATTTGCTTCTCCAGAACATCGCGCGGCGGCAACGAGGTGCCCTGGCTGCGCAATTGTCTTTCCACCGAGGCGATCCGCGTGCGCAATTCGTTCGCGGTGATCGCCTCGTTGTTGACCACGGCGGCGATCCGGTCGGCCTCGACCGGCTTGATGGTCTGGGCTCGGGCAACGGACCCGAGCAGGAGAGTGGCGAGGCAGAGGAGTCGAAATAAGCTCATGGGATTCCGTTCAGAAGGTCGGGGTCGGACTTGAGGTCGCGCCGGACTGGTTGATCCGGCCGTAACCGGGAATATTGCGCTTCAAGAGATCCATCGAATTTGAGCCGATGCTGGCAAATCCGTTCAGCTCCAGTTGAATGAAAAATCCGGTGCTGGAAGAGCCGGTGGCTGTCGCCATGCGGTGCAGGACGATGCGTCCAAGCCAACAGCCGCCATCATATTCGAGGCCGCCGACGGTTTCGATGATGCGCTTGTCGAGCAACGAGTAATTGTAGCGGCCGACGCCGTACCAGCGGCCGGAGAGCGGCCATTGCGCCGAGAGATCGATCTGCTTCTCGCCATTGACCGCCGTGATCAGGTCGCGGTTATAGCGGTAGCCGGCGTTCAAGACCTTGCCGAGCTCGGGCAGATAACGACCGGTGAGGGAGAGCCGGTTGGTCTGCCCCTGCTGCAGGTTGTAGTCCCAGGCGCTGTCCACGAAGATCTTCGGCAGCACTTGGCCGGAGACCGCTGCGAGAAGATCCGACGCCTTGCTGCCGCGGGGGATCTCGCCGGGCAACGTCACCTCCTGCTGGGTGAAGTAGTAGCGTTGGCCGATCATCGCACGTATCAGTTCGGCACCGCTGGCAGGATCGATCAGGCGCGAACTGAGTGCGGTGGTAATCTGGTTCGCATCGCCGATGCGGTCGCCGCCGCTGTAGCGGTTGTCGGAAAATATCTGGGCGAAATTGAAATCGGCAAGCCCGGAGTCGAACACCGGAATCAGGTGCTGGTCGCGTGCCGGCACATAGAGGTAATACAGCCGGGGTTCGAGCGTCTGGGTCAGAACCGGGCCGAACCAGTCGGTATTCCGCTCGAAGACCACGCCGCTGTCCACGCTGGCGATCGCCAGGTTGCGGGTGAGTTGGGCAGGCGTGCCAGGATCCTGCCGCTCAAGACTGTAGCTCGTTGAACTCAGGCCGATCTTCGGCGTGAAATAAAACGCCGAGCTCTGCAGGGGCAGGGACAGCTGAGGGTACAACGTGCTGCGCTTGCCTGCCACGAGTGTAGCGTTGCTGAAGTTCACGTACTCGGCTTTGAAGGCGAAGTCGCTGCCCAGCAGAAGATCGCTGCGGTTGGCCTTCAGGATGAGTTGCGGCAGGCGATGGTAGGGCTCGACGACCGGCGGCAAGGCCGGATCCTGCAAGGTCTGGAAACTTTGCGCCATGATCCGGGCATTCCACCAACTGCTGCCATAGGAGAGCGTGCCCTGACGCAGGAGGTTGCTCTGCGCGATATTCGAGATATTCGTGGAGAGATCGCTAAAGTAGGTATTATCGGAGACGCCGTTGAGATCGAGACTGCCCGAAAAGCCACGGCCGAAGTTTTCCTTGTGCTGAATGGCAAACATGCTGCGCGTCGTGTGGGTCACCTGATCGTCTGGCAGGTACTCGCCGCGCAGCGTGCCGCTGTAATTGTCTTCGAGATAGCGGAACTCTCCGTCCCATTGCACGCCGCGTTTGCTCATGACGCGTGGCGCAATGGTCGCATCCATGTTGGCTGCGATGTTCCAGTAGGCCGGCAGGCTCATTTCCAGTCCACTTTTACTGGTGCTGCCCAAGGTCGGCGTCAGAATACCGCTCTTGCGCTGGTTATTGAGCGAGAAACTGAGCCAGGGCGTATACAGCATCGGGATACCCTTGAAGATCAGCGTGGCATCCGATGCCTCACCCTCATCGCGTTCATAGTCGAGACTGATATTGACGGCCCGGGCATACCAGTCGGGATTGCTCGCGGAGCAGGTGCTGTAGGTGGCATCGCTCAGGCGGTAGTGATCCTCGCCCTCGAAATCGATACGCTTGGCGTGACCGGAGCCGGTGGTCGGCGGCAGGGCCTCGCCCGTATTGGCGTGCGGCGCCTGTTGGGTGATCGAATATTGCGGCTCGTCGAAATAGCCGATGTTGTCATCGAGCTTCAGGCGCAACTTCGGGCCGGTGATGACATTGACGTCCGTGGTGAGTCGCACGCGCCCCAGCGCCTCGACCTCGTCCCGATCTGACCAATAGGTGAGGCGATCGGTCGTCAGGACCTTGCCTAGCTGGCGCAGTTCAACATCGCCTTCGAGCACAGTCTCGACGTCGGTCTTGCCGATGATCTTGTCGGCGGCAACGAAGGTCGGACGCGGCTCATGGTCCTCGCGCACCTGCGGCAGTCGCCGCGTCAACTTCAGCACCGGTCCGTCAGGAGCATACGCCTCGGCCGGCGACGGTTCGCTGCGCGGCGGCGGCAGAATCTCGGCGGCACTAGTGTTGCCCATGCTGCAGAAGCAGGCGGCAAGCATTGCAACTGTCAGGAATTGCCCGCGCCTCGGAAAATGCATGCCCTTGCTGTCTGTTGATAGAATGGCAAATTCTAGCATTTACCGGGGGGCCCGCCCGGAAAGCGCCAAATGGAACGAAGCCGACAAATCGAGTCCTGGCTTGCCCGGCTGTATCCGGGTCGCCCTGTCACACTCTCGTCGGCCTCGACCGACGCAAGTTTCCGACGCTACTTCCGTGCCTCCCTGGAAGGAAGTTCGACGGTCATCGTCATGGACGCCCCGCCCGCGCAAGAGGACTGCCGACCCTGGCTGGCCGTGCAGCGGCTCTTTCTTGAGGCTGGGACTCACGTGCCCGAAGTGCTGGCACAAGATCTCGACCAGGGCTTCCTGCTGCTTTCGGATCTCGGTCGCAGCACCTACCTCGAGGCCTTGCAGGATGGCGACAGCGGAAACGCCGACGAACTCTATGCCGACGCGGTCTCGTCCCTGATCCGCATCCAGCTTGCCAGCCGCCCGGGCATGTTGCCCGAATACGATCAGGCCCTGTTGCGCCGGGAACTGGAACTCTTTCCCGACTGGTACGTGGCAAAACACCTGGGCGCCACGCTGACCGAAACGCAGCGTGAGGTGATCAGACAGAGTTTCGACCTGATCATGGCCGCCAATCTCGCCGAAGCGCGGGTGTTCGTGCACCGCGATTACCACTCGCGCAATCTGATGAAAATTGCCGGTGGCCAGGGCGGCAACCCCGGCATCATCGATTTCCAGGACGCGGTCCTTGGCCCGATCAGCTACGACCTGGTCTCCCTGTTCAAGGATGCCTACATTGCATGGGATGAGGAGCAGACCCTGGACTGGCTGATCCGCTACTGGGAACAGGCCCGGAAAGTCGGACTGCCGGTGCCTGCAGACTTCGCCGATTTTTTTCGCAACTACGAGTGGATGGGTGTGCAGCGCCACCTCAAGGTGCTCGGCATCTTCGCCCGCCTGTGCCATCGCGACGGCAAGGACGGCTATCTCAAGGACATGCCCCTGGTCGCTGCTTATCTGCGCAAGACCTGCAATCGCTACCGTGCGCTCGGGCCGCTCCTGAAACTCATCGACGAACTGGAAAATCGCGCGGCCCAGGTCGGCTACTCGTTTTGACCAGCAGACAATGAAAGCCATGATACTTGCTGCCGGCCGCGGCGAGCGTATGCGACCGCTGACCGATGCCTGCCCCAAGCCGCTCCTGACCGCCGGGGGCAAGCCACTGATCTGTTGGCACCTCGAACGCCTGGCGCGTGCCGGCATCCGCGAGGTGGTCATCAACCATGCGCACCTGGGGGCGATGCTGCTCGATCGCCTCGGCGATGGACGGGCTTTCGATCTGAAGATCCTCTGGTCGGCGGAAACCCAAGGCGCACTGGAAACCGCTGGCGGCATCAGGAATGCCTTGCCCCTGCTGGGCGAGGAGTGCTTCCTGGTGGTCAATGGCGACATCTACTGCGAATGGGATCTGGGCCAGGCTCCGGCCATCGCGCGCGGCCTGGCGTCGCGCCGGAAACTCGCTCACCTCGTTTTGGTTGCCAACCCGCCGCATCACCCGGACGGGGATTTTTTCCTGCAAGAAGGCCGCATCCTGAGCGCAGGAGCGCCACGACTGACCTTTTCCGGCATCGGCATCTACGACCCGGCGCTCTTCGCGACGATCTCCCGCGGGCAATCGGCGAAACTTGCGCCCTTGCTCGTCGCCGCCATGGCGACGGATCTTGTAGTCGGCGAGTACTACGCCGGGCGCTGGACCGATGTCGGCACGCCAACGCGCCTGGCCACGCTCGATCAGGAACTGCGCGCGCAATCGCCGGACGTATAATCTTTCTATGGACACCTTCAAAAACCGCCGCGCACGCCTGCTTGCGCGCATGGGGACCGGAGTGGCAGTGATTCCCACGGCGCCGGAACGATTGCGCAATCGCGACAGCCATTATCCTTACCGCGCCGACAGCTATTTTCATTACCTCTGTGCATTCCCGGAGCCGGAGGCGGTGCTGGTGCTGATCGCGGGCGACACACCGAGGAGTCTGCTGTTCTGCCGCGACAAGGATGCCGACAAGGAGACCTGGACCGGTCATCGCTTCGGCCCGGAAGCCGCATGCGAACACTTCGGCTTCGACGCCGCGCATGCTATCGACAGTCTCGATCAGATGCTTCCGGAACTCCTCGCCAACCAGCCGTCGCTGTGGTTCTCGCTGGGCCATGAGCAGGCCTGGGACGAACGCATCACCCGGGCGCTCAATGCGGTCCGGGAGCAGTCACGCAGCGGCAGTCATGCGCCGACGGCGATCCACGATGTGCGCTTGACCGTCGATGCCATGCGTCTGATCAAGGACGAGCAGGAGATCGCCGTGATGCGGCGCGCCGCCAGCATTTCGGCGGCGGCGCATAGTCGCGCCATGCGCGCCACCGCCCCGGGCAAGTTCGAATATCAGATCGAAGCCGAGCTGCTCCACGAATTCCGCGCCAGCGGCAGTCAGGCGCCCGCCTATACCAGCATCGTCGCAGGCGGCGCCAACGCCTGCATCCTGCACTATGTCGATAACAATCGCGCCCTCAAGGACGGGGAGATGCTGCTCATCGACGCCGGTTGCGAACTCGACGGCTACGCCTCGGACATCACCCGCAGCTTCCCCGTGAATGGTCGCTTCAGCGGCCCTCAGGCCGACGTCTATGGTCTGGTGCTCGATGTCCAAACAGCGGCGATTGCCGCCGTCCGCGCCGGCGCCAGATTCAACGATCCGCATGAGGCGGCGCTGAAAATTCTGGTGCGCGGCATGCTCGACCTCAAACTGCTCCATGGCACGGTGGACGGCAACATCGAGTCGGAAGCCTACAAGCGCTTCTACATGCATCGCACCAGCCATTGGCTGGGCCTGGACGTCCATGACACCGGAGAATACAAACAGGGCGAACAATGGCAGAGCCTGCAACCGGGCATGATGCTGACGATAGAACCGGGCTGCTACATCCGTGCCGCAGACGATATCCCTGCGGCTTTCCACGACATCGGCGTGCGCATCGAGGATGATGCCCTGGTCACGGCCTCCGGCTGCGAGATCATTTCCCACGAGGCACCGAAAACCATCGCGGCCATCGAGGCAGTGATGCGCGATGGCCGCTGAAACAGAAACGCTGCCCATCGCCATCATCGGCGGCGGACCAGCGGGCATGGCCCTGGCGCTGGCGCTGGCCGGCCACGGCAGCCGCGGACAAATCTTCGAAGCACGGGCGCGCGGCGCGGTGCGGGAGGATCCGCGCATCCTCGCCCTGTCGCACGGTTCGCGCCAGATCCTGGAGTGGCTGGGAGTCTGGCGACGGATCGCTGCGACGCCGATAGCGGCCATCCACGTTTCGCAGAAAGGCGGCTTCGGCCGCACCCGGTTGACGGCTCTGGAACAAGGTCTGCCGGCGTTGGGCTATGTCGCCACGGCGGCCAGTGTCGGCGCGGCGCTCGACGATGCGCTTGCCGTTGCCGATATCCCCTATCATGATCTCGCCAGGGTCGAACGCGTGGTCACCGGGACCGAATCGTCCCAGTTATTCACGGCCAGCGATGAGCGGTCGGCGCAACTCGTCATCTACGCCGAAGGCATGATGGCGGCGGACGCCGGCACGGTAGTGCGCGACTACGGCCAGAGCGCCGTGATCTGCACCGTGAACACGGCCACGCCGCACGGCAACGTCGCCTACGAGCGGTTCACGACGCAGGGGCCGTTGGCACTGCTGCCGAGCAAGGAAGAGATGGCCGTGGTCTACACCTGCCCAGCCGAACTAGCCGGTGCGCTGGCGAATCTCGACGATGCGGATTTTCTGGCCCGCCTGCAGGCGCATTTTGGCACGCGGCTGAAGTTCACCGCGGCGTCGAAGCGCCGGATGTTTCCCCTGCAGCTTCGCTATCGACGTTCGCCGGTCGGGCAACGTTCGGTCTGGCTCGGCAATGCCGCACAAACGCTGCATCCGGTGGCCGGCCAGGGATTCAACCTGGCGCTGCGCGACGTCTGGGAACTGGCGCGCAACCTGCCGAACGCCGAAGACCCGGGCGACGCGCGCCACCTCACGCGCTACGCTGCGGCACGCAGCCAGGACCGGAATGCCACCATCGGCTTTACCGACGCGCTGATCCAACTCTTCGGTAATGACCTGCCGCTGTTCCGGGAGGCGCGCGGCCTGGGCCTCCTGGCCCTCGATCTGCTGCCGCCGCTGCGCGCTTTCGTCGCCCGGCGGATGATTTATGGAGCCCGCGCGTGGTAGGAACTTTGCGGTAGAATTGCGCCCTCCCCCACGTCCACATTCCGCGATCCGCCCATGCAATTTGCCGGATTCACCCTGCAGAATAATCTCTTCGTCGCGCCCATGGCCGGCGTGACCGATCGTCCATTTCGCCAACTCTGCAAAGAACTGGGTGCCGGCCTGGCGATATCGGAAATGGTCACCTGCAACTCGCTGCTCTACGGCAGTGCCAAGACCCGCCGCCGCGCCGATCACGAGGGCGAAGTGGATCCGATCTCAGTGCAGATCGCCGGTGCCGACCCGCGCATGATGGCCGAGGCGGCAAGGTACAACGTCGATAGCGGTGCGCAGATCATCGACATCAACATGGGCTGCCCGGCCAAAAAGGTCTGCAACGTCATGGCCGGCTCGGCACTGATGCAGGACGAGCCGCTGGTCGCGAAGATCCTCGAGGCAGTGGTCGGCGCGGTACCCGATACGCCGGTGACGTTGAAATTCCGCACCGGCTGGAATCGCGAAAACAAGAATGCCGTCGCCATCGCCCGCATCGCCGAGGACTGCGGCATCCGCGCCATCGCCATCCACGGCCGCACCCGCGCCGACCAATATCACGGCGATGCCGAATACGACACCATCGCCCTGGTGAAAGCGAAGGTGCGCATTCCCGTCATCGCCAACGGCGACATCACCACGCCGCAGAAAGCCCGCTTCGTGCTCGACTATACCGGCGCCGACGGCGTCATGATCGGTCGCGCTGCGCAGGGCAGGCCCTGGATCTTCCGCGAGATAGCACATTACCTGACGACCGGCGAGACCTTGCCGCCGCCCTCTACCGCCGAGATACACCAGATACTGCTTCGCCATCTGGCCGATCTCTACGCCTTTTACGGCGAAGAGACCGGCGTCAGAATCGCGCGCAAGCACATTGCCTGGTACACCAAGGGCTTGATCGGCTCGGCGCATTTTCGACATGCCATGAACCAGCTCGACAATGTCGATCTACAGCTCGCGGCGGCAGACGAATTTTTTCTCGGTCATGCCGCCGCCAACGATCAGTTATCCTACGAAGCTGCCGACTATTGCCAGGGGACGCTCGCCGCATGAGTAATAGCAATGAAATCTCGGACTGCATCCGGCGCACCTTGAATCGCTACTACCGCGACCTCGACGGCGAACCGCCAACCGCCATTTATGACATGGTGCTCAGCTGCGTCGAGCGCTCGATGTTCGAAGTCGTGATGCACAAAGCCAACGACAATCAAACCGTCGCCGCCGAGATGCTCGGCATCAACCGCAATACTCTGCGCCGCAAACTGACCGAATACGATCTGCTCTAATTTCGCCATGAAAATCACCCAGGCCCTGATTAGCGTCTCCGACAAGCGAGGCATCGTCGACTTCGCCCGCGCCCTCGAGGCCCTCGGCGTCAAGCTGTTATCCACCGGCGGTTCCGCCAAGCTGCTCGCGGGAGCCGGCCTGACGGTAAGCGAAGTCGCCGACTACACCGGCTTTCCAGAGATGCTCGACGGACGCGTCAAGACGCTCCATCCCAAGGTGCATGCCGGCATCCTGGCGCGACGCGACGCACCGACGCATCTGGCCACCCTGGCGGCGCACGCCATCCCGCCCATCGACCTGGTAGTGGTGAACCTCTATCCGTTCCAGCAGGCCGTGGCCAAACCCGGCTGCACCCTGGAGGAAGCCATCGAGAACATCGACATCGGTGGACCGACCATGGTTCGCGCCGCTGCAAAGAATCACGGCAACGAGACCGGCGGCGTCGGCGTGGTCACCGATCCCGACGACTATCCGGCGATCCTCGCGGAAATCCAGGCCAACGCGGGCGAACTCTCATATGCCACGCGCTACCGGCTGGCGAAGCAGGCCTTCACCCATACCGCCCGATATGACGGCGCGATCAGCAACTGGCTGACCCGGCTGGACGCAGACAATAAACCCGGCAGCTTTCCGGATGCGCTGCAACTGGCTTTCGACAAGGTCGAGAATCTGCGTTACGGCGAGAATCCGCATCAAGAGGCGGCGTTCTACCGTGAGCCGGGCCTGGTCGCCGGCAGCATTGCCGGCTACACGCAACTGCAGGGCAAGGAACTTTCCTACAACAACATCGCCGATGCCGACGCCGCCTGGGAATGCGTCAAGGCCTTCGCCAGGGATGAAGGCACTGCGACCTGTGTCATCGTCAAGCACGCCAACCCCTGCGGCGTGGCTTCTTGCGGCTCCGCCGTGGAGGCCTACCGCAAGGCCTTCGCGACCGACCCGACCTCTTCCTTCGGCGGCATCATCGCCTTCAACGTCGCCATCGACCGGGCCGCAGCCGAAGCCGTCTCGGGGCAGTTCGCGGAAGTCATCATCGCCCCGGAGATCACCGCAGAGGCGCGCGCGATATTCGCCGCCAAGCAGAATCTGCGCGTCCTCGTCATAGCCTTGGTGCCACTTGGCAAGAGCGATACCAGCCTCGACTACAAACGCGTCGGCGGCGGCCTGCTGGTGCAGACGCGCGACGCCGCCCGCATCACTCAGGCCGACCTGAAGCTGGTGACCAAACGCGCGCCTTCCGAGCAGGAAATGCGCGATCTGCTGTTCGCCTGGAATGTCGCAAAGTACGTCAAGTCGAACGCCATCGTCTATTGTCGGGACGGCGTCACCGTGGGCATCGGCGCTGGGCAGATGAGCCGCGTCGACTCGGCACGCATCGCCGCGATCAAGGCGGAGAACGCCGGCCACCCGGTGACCGGCTCGGTGGTCGCCTCTGACGCCTTCTTCCCCTTCCGCGACGGACTCGACGTGCTGGCGCACGCCGGCGCCACCGCCGTAATCCAGCCGGGAGGCTCGGTGCGCGATGCGGAAGTGATCGCCGCCGCCGACGAACAGAACATCGCCATGGTGTTCACCGGCTTCCGCCATTTCCGGCACTGAGCAGTCCTGACATGAAACTATTGCTGATCGGCTCTGGTGGACGCGAACATGCGCTGGCCTGGCGGATGGCCCAGTCGCCGCGGGTGCAGACTGTCTATGTGGCGCCCGGCAACGCCGGCACGGCGCAGGAGGACGGCGTCGTCAACCTGCCCTTGACCGCGATCGCCGACCTGGTCGCCTTCGCGCAATCAGAGCCGATTCACGCCACCGTGGTCGGGCCCGAAGGTCCGCTCGCCGCCGGCATTGTTGATGCCTTCCGGGAAAAAGGACTGCGCATCTTCGGCCCGACAAGGGCAGCAGCCCAGCTCGAATCCTCTAAGGACTTCGCCAAACGCTTCATGATCCGCCACGGCATCCCGACGGCGAAGTTCGAGACTTTCACCGATGCCGAGAAGGCCCGCGCCTATGTCACCGGGACAGGCGCGCCTATCGTGATCAAGGCCGATGGCCTGGCCGCAGGCAAGGGTGTAGTCGTCGCCGCCGACCTCGCCGAGGCCTATGACGCGATCGACATGATGCTGCTGGACAACCGCATGGGTGATGCCGGCGCCCGGGTCGTCATCGAGGAATTCCTCGATGGCGAGGAAGCCAGTTTCATCGTCATGGCCGACGGACTGCATGCCCTGCCCCTGCCCACCAGCCAGGACCACAAGCGGCTCGGGGACGGCGACCTGGGACCCAATACCGGTGGCATGGGCGCCTATTCGCCGGCGCCGGTGGTGACCCCGGAGGTCCATGCCCGGGTGATGCGCGAGGTGATCATGCCGACCCTACAGGGCATGGCCAGGGATGGTCTGCCCTACACCGGTTTTCTCTATGCCGGCCTGATGATCAGGCCGGACGGTTCGGTCCGGGTAGTGGAATTCAATTGCCGCATGGGCGACCCGGAAACCCAGCCGATCATGCTGCGTCTGAAGAGCGATCTGGTCGAGTTGATCGACGCAGCCATCGATGTCCGCCTCGACAAGATCGAGGCCGAGTGGGACCGGCGCGCGGCGCTTGGCTTGGTCATGGCGGCGGCGGGCTATCCAAACCAGCCGAGAAAGGGCGACATCATTCACGGCCTGCCTCGGAAAACGAACGGCGAAGAAGACAGCCATATTTTCCATGCCGGCACGACCGAAAAGGGCGGCCATACGCTCACCGACGGCGGCCGCGTACTTTGCGTCACCGCCCTGGGCGACAACGTGCGCGCCGCGCAGAAGCGTGCCTACGAACTCGCCGAGACGATCCGCTTCGACGGCATGCAATACCGGAGAGACATCGGTCATCGCGCCATCGGCCGCAGAAGCACTTGAATACGGCGAGCGTCAAAGAATATTTCACCGCTCTGCAGTCGGGCATTGTCGCCCGACTGTCGCAGTTCGATGGCCACGACTTCATCAGCGACGAGTGGCAGCGCCCCGGGGGCGGCGGCGGAATATCCCGGGTGATCGAGGAAGGCGCGCTTTTCGAGCGCGGCGGCGTCAATTTCTCCCATGTCATCGGTGACCTGTTACCGCCTTCGGCCAGCGCCACCAGGCCGGAACTAGCCGGATGCGGCTACGAGGCCCTAGGCGTCTCCCTGGTGCTGCATCCGAAGAATCCCCACTGTCCGACCGCGCACATGAACGTCCGCTTCTTCGTCGCCAAAGGCAATGATCCTGTCTGGTGGTTCGGCGGCGGCATGGATCTCACCCCGTACTATGGTTACGCCGAAGATGCGCGGCACTTCCACGCAAATTGCAAACAGGCCGTAGATCCTTTCGGGCCCGATCTCCATGCGCGCTACAAGGCCTGGTGCGACCGTTACTTCTTCCTGAAACACCGGAACGAGGCGCGGGGGGTCGGCGGGATATTTTTCGACGATCTCAACGAGGGCGGCTTCGAACGCTGTTTCGCGCTGACCCGCAGCGTCGGCGACAGTTTCCTGGACGCCTATCTACCCATCCTCGAACGACGCCGCGCTCTTTCTTACGGCGAAGCCGAGCGCGACTTTCAGGCCTACCGCCGCGGCCGTTACGTCGAATTCAACCTGGTCTATGACCGTGGCACGCTGTTCGGCCTGCAGTCGGGCGGACGTACCGAGTCCATCCTGATGTCGCTGCCACCCATAGTGAAGTGGCGTTACGACTGGCATCCCGCGCCCGGCAGCGCCGAAGAAAAACTCAGCAGCGAATTCCTCGTCGCCCGCGACTGGGTTTAGGTCGGGAGGAATGCACTAAATGCCAGCCGCCAGGCGGTAGTGTCGGTCGGCCTCTGCGGGTCGCTCCAGGCGGTCGAACAATTGGGCCAACTCGATGTGCGCAGGCCGCGTGGACGCCAAGGACAACGACGCTTCAAGATAGCTCTGCGCCTTGCCCCATAGTTCTTGCTGACGGCAGAGGCGACCGAGCGCCAGCAGCAGTTCCGCGTCGCGGGGATGCGCCTTCAGCCAGGCTTCGGCGTGAGCAATACGACCCAGGATATCGCCACCCGAGCATTCGGCATACGCCGCGACCAGACCCGAGTCCCATTCATCAGCAAGCGCATCCTCAATGATGATCTGCGCGCCGCGGCAATCGCCAACGGCGATCAACAATTTCGCCGCCTCAAACGAAAGTTGCGGCGAGCGGCGTTCGGACGCCGGAATCTCGCGCCAATAACTGGCCAGCGGAACGGCTTGAAGCGCGAGCGCGCGCATGTTTTCCTGGTGCGCCCGCAGTTTCAGCGGCGCTGCCTGCAGGGCGGATAGCGCGCGGGTTTTCTCCAGTAGCCGGACCAGGCGCAGCACTTCGCGCCAGTCTCCAAGCGCCCGCTGGCTTTTCAGGGCCAGGCGCAATGCCGCGATATGGCGCTGGCCCCCGGCCGCAAGAAGGTCGAGGGCTGCCTGCGCCTCAGCGTAGCGGTGCGCATCGAGAAACAGTTCGGCCTCGGTCATCAGACGCGCGTTGCGGCTCTCCGTATCGAAGCGTGCGGCACGTGCGAGCCATTCCGCTTCGCGCTCATCCTCATGCAGGGCATGGGCGGATCGAGCCGCCACCAGCGCCGACAGCCCCGGCGCATAGCCGGCGTCATGCGCGCTGACTGCGCTCTTCAAGGCATGGCCAAAGCGTCCCTCGAAACTGTAGCGAATGGCCTCGGCCAGGGCACGTTCGGCCTGTTCGCGGTGACGCCTGGCGCGATACTCGCGCACCGTCTGCGGCAGCGCGAGAGTGTTCGCCACGGTGCGCAGGGCCAGGTAGAGCAGTAGAAAACCCAGCAACTCCAGCAGGACCAGAAGATTCAGCGACAATTCGACCCGCCACGGCGGCAGCACCATGAGGACATAACCATCGTTGTAACGCGCCGCCAGCGCCAGGCCGACCGCCAGCGCCGCGAGCGTCAGCAGCCAAAGAAGTATGCGCATCAGCGTCCCGCCCCGCCACCGTCACCCCGGCCCTTGGCTGGGCCACCGCTGGGGCGGGAGATGAGAGACGGATTCTCCCTCTCTCGCGCCAGCTTGAAGTTGCGCAAACTGGCCAGGGTCTCGTTCAGGCTTGGTAATTCAATGCTGAGATCGGCTGCTGCTAGCGAGTTCAATGTCGCGGCGGCGGCTTGCACCGGCTTGGCGCTGCGATCGAAGTAGCGCAGTAGCCAGTCGCGCGCCTGGCGCAAATCTTCGCGGAAGCTGCTGCCGTCGCGCTGAAGAAGGCTCAAGCGCGCATTGATCAGACGCAATTTCAGATTTTCGCGCAGGAAAAATACTTGGCTCGGCGAAAGCAGAGCGGGCTCGGACTGGTCGATGCGTTCAACGCGAATCAGGAGCTTCATTTCCGACCACAATTCACGCCCCAGGCGCTGCCAGGTGCTCGCTGCCACCTTTGCCGGGAGTTCGCCGGCGGTTCGAGCGCGCTGTTCGAAGGCGAGCGGCAGACCGTCGATGGCGCCGGTCACGCCCTCCAGTTTGAGCGCGATACCCGGCACATCGGCCTGGGGCAGCGCCTTCAAACGATCGATATCGCGGTTGATGAGTTTCCTCAGCGGCAGGAACTGCGCTTGACCGGCTCTGGCCAGACGCGCGTCGGCACTGCTTAGCGCGATCAGCGCCGCCTCGACATTACCGGCCAGTTGTAATTGTTGGGCCGCGATGGCCACCGCCTGTTCGATCTCGGCCAGCAGGCGCTCCTCGCGACTTTTAGACAATTCCTGGTACATCGCTTCGAGCGCCAGTTGCTGGCTTTGCGCTTCGGCAAGCTTGGCGTCGAGCGCGCCGAACTTGGCGGTGAGGGCTTGCAGGGCTTCCTGGTTCTGCTTCGCAATGGCGCGTCCGGATGCCGCCTCGGCATCATTTTCGGCCAGGCGCTTGGCCAGTACCTGCTGCAAATCCGCCAGCCGCACGCGCGTCTCCAGCCACTGCCAGCCCAGCAGCAGCAAACTGATCACGACAATCAGCACCGCCGGCCGGGACAACGCCGCCAGCGCGCGCCGCCAGCCCGGCGGGGACTGGGCCTGAGTCAGGGCGGAAGTTTCAGTGTCCATCGCGCGCAGCGGATCCGGGGTCGTCTGCTGCTATGCTGCGAACCGCTTCGGGCCTGGCAAAATAAGCGATCAACCCGGCCAGCAGACCTTCGTCGCCGGGCTCGGTAGTCGATACCTTTTCCAGCCCCAGCCTGCTTGCCTGCAGGGCGATGCGTTGGTGTGACGCGAACAGCGGCGTCTTCCTTAGCCAGCTTTGCCCGAGGCTACCGACCATGTCGAAGAGGTTGCGCACTCCTTCGCTGCTGGTAACAGTAATGGCGTCCAGTTCGCCGCGCGCCCAGAGTTTCAAGAGCGGCGCGGCATCGAGATCGGGTCTGCCGCGACGGTAGCATGCGACATGCTCGATGGTCGCTCCGCGTGCCGCCAGAGTATCGCCGAGGAGTTCGCGGCCGCCGTCGCCGCGGAAAATAACGACATGCTTGCCCGCCATGTCCTGCAGCGCCGGCATGTCGAGCAAGGCTTCGGAATCGAAGCGTTGTTTCGGCGCGATGATGTCGCTAAAGCCGAACTGCGCCAGCTCGCGCTCGCTGGCGGCGCCCATGGTTGCCACACGCGTGGTCAAGGGCCAGGCGCGGCGCGCCGTGATCGACTTGAGCGCCTTGCTGACGGCATTGGGGCTGATGAATATCGCCAGGTCGAAACTGTCGAGGCGGCTTGCGATATCGGCTAGCCCCGCTGGATCGTCGATGTCGCGGATCGCCAGGACAGGAAACAGGACCGCGCTGCCGCCCTCGCGAAATATTGCATCCGCCAGCTGACGCGCTTGCCCGGCCGGGCGCGTCACCACGATGTGGCGACCGGCCAACGGGCCTGACTGCGGCCGCAACTGGCAATCCTGCATCATAACCGCTTCGTTCATCGATCGCGGCCTTCAGCCACCCAGGGAAGCAAGGATCGCATCGGCACCCTGGATGCGCAATTCTTCGGCCAAGAGCAGACCAAGCGCCTCGGGTTCGGCGGCCGCGCCTTCGCGTTCGGCTCTGGCGATGCGCTTGCCGTCTGGCGTGGCGACAAAACCACGCAGCCAGATCCCGTCCCCGCGCGGAACAGCGTAGGTGCCCAGCGGTACCTCGCAACTGCCGCCCAAGGCCCGAGATGCGGCCCGTTCGGCGCGAACGCAGGCGGCGGTCAATGGATCATTCAAGGGCGAGAGCCAGGCGGCGACTTCAGGGCGAGAGGCCAGCGCTTCGATGCCCAGCGCCCCCTGTCCAGCCGAGGGCAGCGACAGTTCCGCCGGCAACACCGCCCGAATGCGGGAAGAGAGGCCCAGGCGGGTCAAGCCCGCCGCTGCGAGGATGATCGCATCGTACTCGCCGGCATCGAGTTTCCTTAAGCGCGTGTCGAGATTGCCGCGCAAGCTGGTCACGACAAGGCTGGGGAAACTGGCGCGCAATTGCGCCTCACGGCGCTGGCTGGAAGTGCCAACCACCGCGCCAGGCGGAAGATCCGACAGGCTGGCATATTTGCTCGAAACGAACGCGTCGAGCGGCACTTCGCGCGGGCCGATGGCGACCAGCGCGAACTCGGGCATGAGCACCATCGGCACATCCTTCATCGAATGCACGGCGATATCGGCGCTGCCATCTTGCAGCGCCGCCTCGAGCTCCTTGACGAACAGGCCCTTGCCGCCGACCTTGGCCAGCGGCCTATCAAGTATCTGGTCGCCGCGGGTGGTCATACCCAGGAGTTCGATCTGCGCCGCCGGGTATAGCTGCTCAAGAAGGCTTTTCGTGTGCTCGGCCTGCCATAGGGCGAGGCGCGACTCGCGCGTGGCGATCACGATACGTGCAGGGGTTGGATGAATACTCACTGTGAGGATCTGCCAGGAAATGGACAATGCTGCCTTGCCGGATTCTATCATGCATGACGTCAAGACCGGCCAGGGCGCAGGGATCCCGAGCGAACGGGTTTGGCCAGCGGGGCTAGCCCGTACTCTTGCCGGCCTCGTCGCGGAGTGCGCGGCGCAGGATCTTGCCGACGTTGGTCTTGGGCAGTTCGCTCCTGAACTCGATATGCCGCGGCAGTTTGTAAGCCGTAAGGTTCTTGCGGCAATAATCCAGGATGTCCTTCTCGGAGAGCGACGGGTCCTTCTTGACCACGAACACCTTGGGCACTTCTCCCGACTTTTCGTCGGCAATGCCGATCGCGCAGCACTCCAGGACACCGGGACAGGCCGCAACGACCTCCTCGATCTCGTTAGGATAAACATTGAAGCCAGAAACCAGGATCATGTCCTTCTTGCGGTCGACGATCCTGATGTAGCCCAGCTCATCCATCACGCCGACATCGCCGGTCATGAATGCGCCATCCGCCGCCATCACTCGTGCGGTGTCGTCTGGGCGTTGCCAATAACCCTTCATGACCTGTGGGCCGGAGATGCAGATCTCGCCGACCTGACCCGGCGCCAGGGTCGCGCCGCGATCATCGCGAATGGTGATCATCGTCGACGGCATCGGCAGGCCGATGGTGCCCGAGTATGCAGTGAGAGTCACCGGGTTGGTCGTAGCGACCGGTGAGGTTTCGGAGAGCCCGTAGCCCTCCAGTATCGGCACCTTGGTGAGTTCCTGCCAGCGGTCGGCGACAACCTTCTGCATCGCCATTCCCCCGGCGGTCGCCAGGCGCAGTGCCGAAAAGTCGAGGCTCGCGAATTCCGGGTGATTGAGCAGCGCGTTGTATAGCGTGTTGAGCCCGGCGATCGCCGTGAAACGGTTGCCGCGAAGTTCCTTGATGAATCCGGGAATGTCGCGCGGATTCGGGATGAGCAGATTGCATCCTCCGTCCTTCATCATGAACAGGCAATTGCAGGTCAGTGCATAGATGTGATAGAGCGGCAGCGGCGTCACCATGACATGTGGCTTTTTCTCGTCGTGCCCAGGGGCGAACCACGCCGAAACCTGCTCAAGGTTGGCAATGATGTTTCGCTGCGTCAGCATGGCACCCTTGGAGACGCCCGTGGTGCCGCCGGTGTATTGCAGGAAGGCGAGATCTTCGGGCGCCAGTTCCGCCGGATGAAATTGCGCAACGGCCCCGGCAGCGAGCATGTTCCGGTAAGCGGTCGCATCGGAAAGCTTGAACGACGGCACCATTTTCTTCAAGCTGCGAACCACAAAGTTGACCAGCAGGCCCTTGATGCCGAGATGATCGCCCATGGTCGCCACGACGACATGCCGGATTTTTGTGCGGGCGATCACCTGCTCCACGGTGGCGGCGAAGTTCTCGAGAACAATGATCGCCTCCGCGCCGGAGTCATTGAGCTGGTGCTCCAGTTCGCGCGGCGTGTACAGCGGGTTGACATTGACCGCGGTACACCCGGCACGGAGGATGCCGAATATCGAGACCGGATACTGCAGGACATTAGGCATCATCACCGCCACTCGCGCACCCTTGGCCAAGCCCTTCGCCTGCAGCCACGCGGCGACATTCCGTGACAGCCGGTCGACCTCGCCGAAGGTCAGGCTGGCGCCCATGCAGCGGTAGGCTTCCCGGTCGCGGTACTTGGCGACGCATTGCTCGAACAGTTGCGGTATCGAACGGTACGCGTTGGCGTCGATGTCGGCGGGCACACCCGCGGGATATTGACTCAGCCAGATTCTTTCCATAAACCTTTCCCTTGATTGAACGTGCCAACGATAGTTTTGCGGCAACGGATGAACGTACGGCTCATTCCTCCTTCAGCAGGGCCTTGATCTGTGGCCATTGCCGCCGGCTCACCGGCAACTTCTCGACGGCGCCATGAAGCAGGACCCGCCAACGCGCTTCGCCTTCCGCATCGGTCTCGCGCTCGCAACCGGCGATCGCCGCGCGAGCCACCAGGCAGCTGCGATGCACGCGGACGAAACGATCACTGAACTCATGCTCGAGATGGGTCAGCGATTCCTCGACCAGATATTCGCGCTCGAGGGTGCGCGCCGTCACGTATTTCAATTCAGCCCTAAGGTAGAGGATCTCGGACAATGGAACTAGGAGGACGCGGCCCCGTTCGCTGGAGATCAGGTGCCGGCGTCCTTCCGGCGCCAAACGACGCAGCGTGGCCGCATCCGGAGCAGCCCGCGGCAGCTTCTTCAGGGCCAGGAGCAATCGCTGCGCGCGCACCGGCTTGAGCAGATAATCGATGGCGCATAGTTCGAAAGCGCGCACCGCATACTGCTCGAAGGCGGTGGTGAAGATCACTGCCGGCGCCACATCGCGTGCCGCGAGTTGCTGCGCCAAGCCAATTCCGTCCAGGCGTGGCATGCGGATATCCACCAGCATCACGTCCACGAGTTCATTTTCAAGCCGCTCCAGGGCCTCGACTCCATCGGCGGCTTCGGCGACGACGATGTTGGGAAGATCGGCGGCAATGTCGGCAAGTAAGTCCCTGATGCGCCGCCGCGCCGGCGCCTCGTCATCGACGATCAGGATGCGCAGCGGTGCAACATTCATGCAGCCGCCCCTGCGCGATAGGGAATAAGCATGCTGACAACATATCTTCCATCGCCGGCATTGGTCTCGAGACGCGCCTCAAGATCGTAGAAGAGCATCAAGCGCTCGCGGATATTGGCAAGTGCCATCTGGTTGCCGACATGATCGCTGGCACCGGCGACGTAGGGATTGGCCAGTTCGATCAGCAACAAGCCGCCGCGACGGGCGAAACGGACGGTGATCTCGGCCGGCTGTTCGGCGGGCTCGATGCCATGGTATACGGCGTTCTCGAGTAGCGGCTGGAGCATCAAGGGCGGCACAAGAGCGTCCGGCGGGCAGGATTCGACATCCCATATCACCTGCAGCCGATCGCCCAGGCGCAAGCGTTCCAGGGCGAGATATTTTCGGGCCAGCGAAATCTCTTCAGAGAGGGGCACCAGATCCCGGTTGTCGCGCATCAGCACGCGAAACAGATCGGCCAGCTCCTCCAGCGCTTCCTCGGCACGGCGCGGGTCAGAGCGAATCACACCGAGCACTGCATTGAGCGCATTGAACAGGAAATGCGGACGTATCCTCGCGGTTAGCGCCATCAATCGCGCCTCGACCAGCGCCGGCGAATGCAGTCGGGCACGTGCCATAAAATAAACGAGCAGCAGGGCGGCCGTCAGCGCCGACCAGAATAGCGCGCGTCCCGGACCGGCAGGCGTTGCGGCAAGGCTTTCGAGAGGTGCTAACAGAGCATGCGTAAGCGCTGTCGTCGCCATCGCTATAGCGATGAAGATGCCGGCACCCAACCGGTAGTCCAGGCTTGCCATGCTCCTGCTCAACAGAAAGAGCAGCGCCAGACTGGCGATCAGGGGCGGTTCGACCGAGACCGCCAGGGAAGCCAGTTCTCCCGGCAGTTCGCTGAGTAGGCGATTGGCGGCCGCCGCAGCCAGGGCGGCAAGAAAATTGACGCCGATCAGGATGCGCAACCAGACACCGAGATTGCGGAAATCCGGCAGGGAGGGAGGCTCGTGGTTTTGCCGTATACTGGTCATTTTTGACTCAAGGCTTAAGTGACAATGGCTAGATCCGCGGCTTGATTCAAGTCTGTATTTGCCGCCCCCGCTGCCCTATCCACTCTCGAATCCATTATGACAGATAAGCAAGCCAGCGCCACCGTCCCGACGGGCGTTCATCCCGAGCAGACTGACAAGGCCTGGTCGGGGCGCTTTTCGGAGCCGGTTTCGAACCTCGTCCAACGTTACACCGCCTCTGTCTCATTCGACCAACGCATGGCGCAGGTAGACATCCGCGGCTCGCTCGCTCATGCCCGGATGCTGGCCAGGCAGGCGATCATCACGGCCCAGGATCTCGCCGAAATCGAGCATGGCATGGCAACGATCGAAGCCGAGATCGGGCGCGGCGAATTTCGCTGGAATCTTGCTGACGAGGACGTCCATCTCAATATCGAGAAGCGACTCACCGCGCTGATAGGCGATGCCGGCAAGCGTCTGCACACCGGCCGTTCGCGCAACGATCAGGTGGCCACCGATATCCGGCTCTGGCTACGCGAAGCCATCGACAATATAGACCGCCTGTTATCCGGCTATCAGCGCGCGCTACTCGATCTGGCGGAACGACACGCCGACACCCCCCTGCCTGGCTTCACGCATCTGCAGGTGGCTCAGCCGGTGACCTTCGGCCACCACTTGCTGGCTTATGTCGAGATGGCTGGGCGCGACCGGGGGCGACTGGCTGACTGCCGCCGACGCATGAACCGTCTGCCTCTGGGCGCGGCAGCACTGGCCGGAACCAGCTTCCCGATAGACCGGGAGTCGGTCGCCCGCGAATTGGGTTTCGACGGTGTCTGCGAGAACTCTCTCGACGCAGTATCGGATCGCGATTTCGCCATCGAATTTACTGCCGCGGCGTCACTGCTGATGATGCATGTCTCTCGCTTCTCCGAGGAACTGATCCTCTGGATGAGCCCGCGCTTCGGCTTCATCGATCTGGCCGACCGCTACTGCACAGGCTCCTCGATCATGCCGCAGAAAAAGAACCCCGATGTACCGGAACTGGCGCGCGGCAAGACCGGGCGCGTCTATGGCCACCTGATGGGCCTCTTGACCCTGATGAAAGGCCAGCCTCTGGCCTACAACAAGGATAACCAGGAGGACAAGGAACCGCTGTTCGATACCGCCGATACGCTGATCGACACCCTGCGCATCTTCGCCGAACTGGTGCCCGGCATCACCGTCCGGCCGGAAGCGATGAGGGACGCGCTGGGGCAAGGCCATGCCACCGCCACGGATCTTGCCGACTACCTGGTAAAAAGGGGACTGCCCTTCCGCGACGCTCACGAAGCCGTCGCCCGGGCCGTACGCAGAGCCGAAGAGAAAGGCTGCGACCTGGCGCGACTGTCTCTCCCCGAGTTGCAGACATACTCGTCCCTGATCGAGGCCGACGTGTATTCAGTGCTGACGGTGGAAGGTTCGCTCGCCGCCCGCAATCACATCGGCGGGACGGCGCCGGAACAGGTGCGGGCAGCGATCGCGCGGGTTAGGACTAGACTGTAGGGTTGCCCCCCACCAATCAGGCGCTGGCCAGATCTTCCAATTGCTTCTGCAGTTCGCCGGCCTGGTACATCTCCTTCATGATGTCGCAGCCGCCTACGAATTCGCCTTTGACATACAGTTGCGGCACCGTCGGCCAGTTGGAGAAGTCCTTGATGCCCTGACGGATGTCCGGGTCCGCCAGGACGTCGACGCTGGCGAAGGTGTTAACCCCGCAAGCCTTGAGGATCTGCACCGCGGTGGCGGAGAAGCCGCACTGCGGGGCTTGCGGATTGCCCTTCATGAACAGCACCACCGGGTGGTTGGTGATGGTCTGCCGTATCTGCTCTTTTGCTTCCATGGTTTGTTTCCCAATAGTCGATGAAATTTGTCGGGTTTAAGTTTACGGGCGCAGCCCTCTGACGTCAAGCGCGGGTGAAACGCGCACACCGGTTCGCCCGCCCGAGACGCGGAGGGTGCCGGCCAGATCCCGGTGTTGCTCGATGTCGCGAAAATCCGCGGCCTGCAACAAGGCCGCCACCGCCGCGGCCTGATCGTAGCCATGCTCGATGAACAGCCAGCCGCCTGATGAAAGATGGCCCGGGGCTTCGCGGATGATGGTCCGGATCGCCGCCAAACCATCCGGACCGCTAGAGAGCGCAAGGCCCGGCTCGAAACGCAGATCGCCGGCGCCAAGATGTGGGTCTTGGTCCGCGATGTAAGGAGGGTTGGCGACGATCAGGTCGAAGCGTTGCTCCGCCAGCGCCGAAAACCAGTCGCTCTCGATCACCCGCACCCCCGCCTCCAACTGTTCGGCATTGCGCCGCGCAAGAGCAACTGCCGCCGGCGACAGTTCCGCCGCGGTGACCCGCGCGGAAGGGATTTCCAGCGCCAGGGTAATCGCGAGGCAGCCACTGCCGACGCCCAGGTCGAGGACATTCGCCGCTCTGCGGGTGCCGATCTTGGCTATCCCCAGATCGACCAGCAGCTCGGTTTCCGGACGGGGAATCAGCACCTCATGCGTGACTGAGAAGGAGCGACCATAGAATTCCCGGGAACCAAGCAAATAGGCGATCGGCTCACCTTCGGCCCTGCGCCCGACCAGATTGACGAATTGCGCTGCCGAAGGCGCGGCAAGTGCCTCATCAGCGTGGGCCGCCAGCCAGGCATGGGAGCGGTCGAGGACATGGCTCAAAAGCAACCGCGCCTCAGAGCCGGGAATGCATGCACGCGCCTGCTCCAACACTCTATCTATCCGGGTCACGCGGCTTCTTCCGCAAGCGCGGCGAGCAATTCCGCCTGATGCTCGTTGGTCAGCGCCCCGATCAGTTCGTCCAGGTCGCCGTCCATGATCGCATCGATCTTGTACAGGGTCAGATTGATGCGGTGGTCGGTGATCCGCCCCTGGGGAAAATTGTAGGTGCGGATACGCTCCGAACGGTCGCCACTACCCACCAGGCTCTTCCGCGTCGACGCGATCTTCGCCTGCTGCTCGGACTCCTGCTTGGCCTTGATGCGCGCGGCCAGCACCGCCAACGCCTGCGCCTTGTTGCGATGCTGCGAACGGTCGTCCTGGCACTCGACGACGAGCCCGGTGGGTAGATGAGTGATGCGCACCGCGGAATCGGTCTTGTTGATATGCTGACCGCCGGCACCCGAAGCGCGAAACGTATCGATGCGCAATTCCGCAGGATTGATGACCACCTCGGAGAGCGCGTCCGCCTCCGGCAGAACCGCCACGGTGCAAGCCGAGGTGTGGATACGGCCCTGGGTTTCGGTCGCCGGCACGCGCTGGACGCGATGGCCGCCCGACTCGAACTTGAGCCGTGAATATGCCCCCGTCCCGATCACCCGGGCAATCACTTCCTTGTAGCCGCCGATCTCGGATTCGCTGGCCGAGATCACTTCGACCTGCCAGCGTTGCCGCTCGGCATAGCGGGTATACATACGGAAAAGATCGCCGGCAAACAGCCCCGACTCGTCGCCGCCGGTGCCTGCCCGAATTTCCAGGAACAAGTTGCGCTCATCGTTGGGGTCGGTGGGCAACAGCGCCTTCTGTAGTGCGATCTCGACCCGCGCCATTTCCTCCTTGCAGTTGCCTATCTCTTCCTCGGCGAGCGACTTCATTTCCGGATCCGCGAGCATCTCGCCGGCCGCGGCCAGTTCCTCTTCGGCCCGACAATACTGTCCATAGAGCGCAGTCACTGGCGCGAGTTCGGCGCGCTCGCGCGACAGCTTGCGATAGCTGTCCATATCACGGGCGGCATGCTCGCCGGAGAGCAGATGGTCTAGTTCGGAAAGGCGCAAGGTGAGGCGCTGAAGTTTGTTGCGTATGCTCTGTTTCATGATGGCGCAACGCGCCGCCGCTGCCCTGGCAGCGGCGGCAGCGCGATCCGCTACTCTCCGGGATGCAGGTGGTAGATGCGCGCGATCAACTGTGCCAGATCACTGCGCTCGGTGCCCTCGGCCTGATTGAGGGCATTGGTCGGGGCATGCATGAGCTTGTTGGTGAGGCCGTGGGACAGTGCCTCGAGTACCAGCGCCGGATCGTCGCCGCGGGCAAGCATCTTTTGCGCATGTTCCAACTCGCGACGACGCGCGCGCTCGGCGTTGTCGCGCAGTGCCCGGATGGTCGGCACGGCGACGCGCGAATCCACCCAGTGCAGGAAACTGCTGACGCCGGCATCGATGATCGCTTCAGCTTCCACCACGGCGGCCTGGCGCGACTCGAGACCGGTCTCGACGATTTGCCCGAGGTCATCGAGGGTATATAGGAACACATCGCCGAGTTCCGCCACCTCGGCCTCTATGTCGCGCGGCACGGCCAGATCGACCATCACCACCGGCCGGTGGCGGCGGGCCTTCAAGGCTCGCTCGACCATGCCCAAACCGATGATCGGCAATTCACTCCCAGTGCAGGAGACGACGATGTCAAATTGCGACAGGCGGCCGGCGATCTCGTCCAGGCGCATGGTATCGGCCTGGAAGCGGGCGGCCAGCGCCTCGGCGCGTTCCAGAGTGCGGTTGGCAATGGTGATCTGCTTCGGGCTCTGGCTGGCGAAATGAGCGGCACACAACTCGATCATCTCACCGGCACCGATAAAAAGTATCCGCTGGTCCGAGAGGCTTTCGAAGATACGCGCCGAAAGTCGCACTGCAGCGGCTGCCATCGAGACGGTGTTGGCGCCGATGGCGGTCGTCGAACGGACCTCCTTGGCCACGGCAAAGCTGCGCTGAAACAGCTTGGAGAGCAAGGTACCGAGGGTGCCGGCCTCACCCGCGCCGCGCTCCGCCTGCTTCATCTGGCCGAGTATCTGCGGTTCGCCCAGGACCATCGAGTCGAGCCCGCTGGCCACGCGGAAGAGGTGGCGGACGGCATCGCGCTGCGGGAAGGTATAGAGGTAAGGGCTGATCTTCTCCACGGGCAGTGCGTGGTATCCCGCCAGCCAGTCGGCCACCATAGCCGGCTGCTCCGCGGCGCAGTAGAGTTCGGTACGATTGCAGGTAGAGAGGATCGCCGCCTCGCGCACCGGTTTGGCGCGCAGCAGATCATTCAGCGCCTGCGGCAACTGCTCCGGCAAAAAAGCCACCTTCTCGCGCACGGCGAGCGGCGCAGTATGGTGGTTGATGCCAAGGGCGAACAGTTGCATGGGCGGAAGACGTAGTCCCGGAGATTGACCCGTGCATTATAACATCGCACGATTATTCGCTTGAATGCACCTGGCTTGGCCCAAAAACCAGGCTAACATGTTGTCAGAATTCGAATCCGCCTTGGGCACGCAAGGCTTGAGATCTTTCACCCGCCAGCAGCCTGACAAAGCGGCGGGCGATCTCCGCATCCTCCGCCTTGCTGCAGACTGCGGCCGAATAGACCGTAGCCAACTCGAACTCCTCCGGCAGCAGACCGACCAGGGTCACGCCCTCGGTGTATTTTATTTCCGTGATCTGGGTGCAACCGATGAGTCGTGGCTCCGTCGTCTGGGCAAGCTGATGCATTGCCGTCGCACCGTTCGGATAGGGCCGTAGCTTGGGCGCCAGTTGTTCGTGGATGCCCAGACCCTTGAGAACATTGACGAAGTGGATTCCCGCGGTCGCGCGCTCCGGGTCGGGGAAATAGATCCCGTCGCAGGCGAGCAGGCAGGCCTTGAGCGAGTCGCGACTCGAGATGTCGGGCAACGGTTCGCCTGCACGGACGGCAATGCCGGTCCGCACGCGGCCCAGCGGCGCGCTCGTCTCGGCGAGCACATGACCCGTTCGGCTCAGTTCTTCGATCTGGGCCGCAGTGAGGATGATGACGTCGCAGGGTTCATTGGCAAGCAGCTTCTCCCTGATCACGCCTACCGCGCCGAATGTGCCCTGGACAACGGCCCCGGAAGCCGCCTGGAACTCCCCTTGCAATGCTTGCACCACGCCTTTCGCCGCACCGGCGCTTAAGATCCGCAAATCCATGTTCTATTTCCTCTGTGGTTGACGACTAATTGGCTGCCAGGAGCAGCGCTGCGATGCGCTCGGCAGTTAGGGGAAGATCGCGCATCCGGACGCCTAGCGCATCGAACAGCGCATTGGCGATGGCCGCGGCGGTCGGCCCGAGCGACGCTTCGCCAGCGCCGACGGAAGCTTCCGTGGAGGGAACGAGGTCGATCAGCACAGCAGGAATTTCGCTGAAGCGCAGGATCGGGTAGCTCTCCCAGTTGTCGCTGGTGACGCGCTTGCGGTCGAAACGCACGGCCTCCTTGAGCGTCCAGCTAGTCGCCTGGATCGCGCCGCCTTCGAGTTGATTGGCGACGCCATCCGGATTGATCACGAGACCCACGTCGGCGCTGATGACCAGTCTGCTGACGCGGACTTCCCGTTCCACCTCGATCTCGGCCACGACCGCGCAATAAGCGCCGCTATTCTTGTATCTGGCAAAACCGAGGCCGTGACCGACCCCTTCGCGCCCGTGCCATGCTCGCCAGCCGGACATTTCCACGACCCGATCGAGCACGGCCCGGCCACGCCGGTCGTGCAAATAGCGCAGACGAAATTCGATAGGATCGGCACCCGTGGCATGTGCCAGTTCATCAATGAACGACTCGATGGCGAAGACATTGGCGCAAGCGCCCAGGGAGCGCAACGCCGAGGTACGTAGCGGCATTGCCAAAACACGATGGTTGTTCACCTGCCATGACGGAAAGGCGTACAACGGAATGGCATTGCGCTCGGCGCCGCCGCCTGCCGCCGCTGGCACATTCACCGCGAGCAGCGGCACAAAGGCTTGCGCCTGATGCCAACTACCCAGCAAGGCCGGCGTTGCCGCACGCCCCGGTCTCGTGCTATGGCCATTGCTCCAGACTTCGTGCCGCCAACCGACCACCGCGCCAGTATCGTCGAGGTCAGCTTCAAGAGCGATGGCCATTGCCGGGCCGAGGGGCGCCCAGGCCAATTCGTCGGCACGCGACCACTGCACGCGCACCGGACGGCCAGCAGCCGCGCGGGCGAGCCATGCCGCATCGAAGGCCACGTCGTCGGCGCCGTTGTGACCATAGCAGCCGGCACCGGCGACATGCCGGACGACGATCTGGCGCTCCTCCATGGCAAGCGCCAGGGCAAGGTCTTTGCGCAGATTGAAGATGCCCTGGCTGTGGCTCCAGATCTCCAACCGATCGCCGTCGATGCGGCCCAGTGCGCAAGAAGGGGCGATCGATGCGTGCGCGATGAAGGGTCTGGAATAGTTCGCCCTGACGGTGCGATCAACCTCGGGCGCGGAACTTCCGTCCGCAATAGACTTGACCTCGACGACCCGGCTGTCGGCGCTTTGGCTCTTCAGCCAGGAGGCGAGCGTATTCTCGTCAGGCAGGCTTTCCGTCTCGTGCCAATGCGCATGCCTGGCCAGCTTGACGACGGCCGAATCGGCGTTGCGTGCACTGTCCGCGAGCACCCCGACCAGGGAACCGTCGCGAACCACCTTGATGACGCCGGCGCTGGCGCGCGCTTCTTCGACATCGATCGAGGACAGGGTCGCCGACGGAGACGGCGGTCGCAGGATCCGGCCGTGCACCATTTTCGGCAGTTCGAGATCATGGATGAAACAGGGCTGACCGAAGATTCGCTCGGGCAGATCGGTACGGGGAACCGACCGGCCGACCCACCGATAATCGGCGGCTGATTTGACCGGGTAGGAACCGGTCACCGCCAGGTCAGCGAGACCGGCTTCCACAAGCGACCAGTAGCTGGTCTGTCGGCCGTCCTCGGCAATAATATTGCCCGAATCGATGCGCAGCGTAGTAGCGGGTACGCCCAGTCGGAGGGCTGCCGCTTCGAGATAGTGCGCCCGCGCCAGTGCACAGGCATGACGCAATGCCGAGCCTGAATCCTGTATCGATAGACTGCCGGAAGTGACGCCTTCGTTCGGGGAGAGTTCGGTATTCGCCGCCATCATCCTGAGTCGATCGATAGGCAGATCGAGTTCGTCGGCGACGATCTGGGCCAGCGCGCTCAGGATACCCTGGCCGATCTCGACCTTCCCAGACAACACATCAACGAAGCCATCGCCGGAAAAGTGCAGCCATTGATCCAGCCTGGGGTTGCTCTGAAGGCTCCCGGGACCGGCTGGCAAGACAGTGCTCATCGGGCCTGACCGGAGGCGCGCAGGACGGCGCGGATGACGCGATTGTGGCTGCCGCAGCGACAGAGGTTGCGCTCCAGGGCGGCGCGGACTTCGGCCTCGGTCGGAGTCGGGCAACGGGCGAGCAGTCCGGCTGCGGCGATCAACATCCCCGAACTGCAGTAACCGCATTGCGCCGCCTGTTCGGCGAGAAATGCCGCTTGCAGCGGATGCGGCGAGTCGGGCCGACCGAGGCCTTCGACGGTCGTCACCGACTTGTTGTCGACCGCCCAGAGCGGCGTATCGCATGATGCGACCACCGCGCCATCGATCAGAACGAAACAAGCTCCGCACTGATTGGCGCCGCAACCGAAGCGGCTGCCTTTGAGCTTTAGGGTATCGCGCAGGACTTCAAGAAGCGAGGTATTGCCGTCGCCATCGAACGCGTGCTGCGCACCGTTGACGACGAAGTTGAATCTCGCCACTAGTCCACCCTCGCTCCGGAAATCTTGACGATATGCGCCCACTTGGCGATATCGTCGTTCATGAAACGAGTGAATTCCGCTGGCGTCATGCTCATCGGCACCGCCCCCTGTTTCGCCCAGGCCGCGCGAACTTCCGGGTTCGACACAATCTTGGTAATCTGGGCATTGAGCTTGGTCACTATCGCGGGCGGTGTATTCTTCGGCGCCAACAGTCCGAGCCAGATCACCGTTTCATAGCCGGGAACACCCGCTTCGGCAACCGTGGGGACATCAGGCAGGATCGCCGAACGCGCCTTGCCCGTGGTACCGAGCGCCCTGACCTTGCCCGAGCGAATGAAATCGCTCATCGTGGTGACCGCATCGAACATCATGTCCACCTGCCCGCCGAGGACATCGACGCGCGCTCCCGAACTGCCCTTGTAAGGCACATGCAATATCGAAACGCCGGCCATCGATTTGAACATCTCACCGGCCATATGGTAGGGCGTGCCGGAACCGGACGAGGCGTAGCTTAAAGCGTCGGGTTTGGCTTTTGCCAGCTTGATAAAGTCGCGCAGGTTGGTGACCGGTAGCGAGGACTTGACGACCAGCACCAGATCCGAATAATTGATCGGCGCAATCGGCACGAAGTCGCGCATCAACTGGTAGGACTTGTTCTGGTAAAGGGATTCGTTGACTGTTTGAGTGTTCGACATCAGGAGCAGCGTGTAGCCGTCGGGCTGGCTCTTGGCAACGACATCGGTGCCGATGATCGATCCTGCCCCGGGGCGATTGTCGACCATGAATGCCTGCCCCAAGGCCTCCTGCAAACGCTGCGCGAGAAACCGCGCATAGATATCCGCCGGTCCGCCCGCCGCAAATGGCACTACTATTCTGACGGTTCTGTTTGGGTACTCTTCAGCCGTCACGGCGGAAGAGAACAGCGCAATCGCCAAGACCATGGCGAAACGGTTAATCATACGCAGCATCAATGTCTCCTTTGCTTACAACTTGAATGAAACCGCCCGTCGACTGCTGCTGCGCGCGAGTCACCTAGTGCGTCGGCGCGAACCAGATGATACCTGATGCGGTATCGTCCTATAATGCGCATAATCCTGTCGCAACAGTGGGAGTCGCCATGACTATTCCAGAAAACCGTCGCCATTATTGGCGTGCCCATTTCGGTGCCAACGCGACATTGCAAACGGTAGCGGATTCCCGGTCATGCCTGATCGATGATATCTCGCTCAAGGGCGCGTTGCTCAAAATGCCCGCCGGGGTTACTGTCGCGGTCGGAACGAAATGCGATTTGCTGCTGGAATTATCCTCGGGCATGACGATTACCATGCTCGGAACCGTCATCCACAAAGAGGAACAGCGTGTCGGCTTCCAGTGCGACAGCATCGACCTTGACAGCCTGACCCACTTGCGTCGCCTGATCGAACTCAACGCAGGCGACGTCCAAGTTTTCGACCGCGATCTTTCGACGCTGCTACACGACCGGCAAGCGGCGGAATATTAGGGTCCCTGCCTCTTCTTTTCTTCCTTTTTGGCTTTCTTGTCAGCCTTTTTTTCCTTCTGACTCTTGGCCGGCTCCTTTTTCACCGCCTTCTTGCTATCCTGGGCTTTGCTCACGGTTCTCTCCTCATTTTGTACCGCCAAGAATCGGCGATACCCTCGAATATTTGAGGCTCAATCATAGCCCTTTCCGACAGTTCCAACAAACCGAATCGGCGTCATACTGACCTGAGCCTACGCAGGCTAAACGACGCCTACACGCTTCAGGAAATTGCCGAGGTGAAAGTCACTCTTTGTTATAGGCTCATTTAGCGAATAACGTGGCTGGCTCATCTAGCGAGCCTGTGGAAGTGGATACTGGCTACATAGCGCACGGGCGCTGGAGCCAGGAGATGCAAAATGAGGACGAGAGAATTGGCAAGGCTCATCGGGACATTG
>CAILCO010000057.1 GCA_903832735.1 uncultured Sterolibacterium sp. | reverse complement strand
CTGTCCCAACGACCTGAGCGAACTTCACACCACTGCGCGCAACAAGCTCAAGAGTGCTCAAAAGCGCCCTTCGATCATTGCCGCTTGCTGGATGCAGGCTACACTCTGGTAATGTCATGATTTACGGAAAACTCAATAAGCGCCGGTGCCTTGCCATTCCGAGCCGATCGAGGGATACCTCGGTTTGCCCCTCTCGCTGCGCTCATAGACCTATGTGGGCTGCCGCACAGTGTTGCCGATGAAAAAGGCATAAAATGGCTGTTGGTTCGCGTCCGGTTCGAAGCGAATGACCAACGAGCCATCAGGAGGCTTTCATGACTCGGCAAACCCAAGATCACGAGGGTGCCCGTTAAGGGTCCTTATCGACGAAGGGATCAGGCGTTTACGTTCCATACGCCCCGCCTCCGTACTCCACTCCGTACTCCACTCCGTACTCCATTCACGTACTCCATTCAACCGTTCAGGAAGGGCTCAGCCATGATCACCTTGTTCGACCCAATCCGCTTCGGAAATATCGCGGCTGACAACCGCATCGTGATGGCACCGCTGACGAGAGACCGCGCCGGCCCGGGACAAGTGCCCACCCCGCTGATGGCTACCTATTACGAGCAGCGCGCCAGCGCCGGGCTGATCGTCTCCGAGGCTACGCAGATCTCGCCCGAAGGTCAGGGCTACCTCGACACGCCGGGCATCTACAGCGCCGAGCAAATGGCAGGCTGGCGCCACGTGACCGACGCGGTGCACGCCAAAGGCGGCAAAATCGTACTGCAGTTGTGGCATGTCGGGCGTATATCGCATGTTTCTTTGCAACCGAACGGGCAACCGCCTGTGTCCAGCACGGCGCGCCGCGCGAACGGCAAAACCTTCACCGCCAAGGGCTTCGAGGATGTCTCCGAGCCGCGCGCGCTGCGGCTGGATGAGCTGCCGCGCATCGTCGCCGAGTACCGCCAGGCGGCGCGCAACGCGATTGATGCGGGCTTCGACGGCGTCGAGGTGCACGCTGCCAACGGCTACCTGCTGGAGCAATTCCTGCGCGACAGCATTAACGATCGCCGCGATATCTACGGGGGGCCGAAGGAGAACCGCGCACGACTGCCGCTCGAAGTGATGAACGCGGTCGTCGCCGAGATCGGGGCCGGCCGCACCGGGCTGCGCCTATCGCCTGTTACGCCAGTCAATGACGCAAAACAGGACAGCGATGCCCAAGGCTTGCTCAACTACTTCGTCGAACAACTCGCGCCGCTCAAGCTTGCGTTTATTCATGCTATCGAAGGCGCCACCGGCGGCCCGCGCGATGTGGCGCCGTTCGACTACGCCGCACTGCGCAGCCGTTTCAAAACTGGCAACGAACACGGTGCGTGGATCGTCAACAATGGCTACACCCGTGCGATGGCGATCGACGCGGTAGCCAGCGGCGCGGCCGACATGGTGGCCTTCGGCAAATCCTTTATCAGCAATCCCGACCTGGTCAGCAGACTGCGCCTCGATGCGCCGTTGGCTGCTTTGAACAGCGACGCTCTGTACGGTGGCGGTGCCTTGGGCTACACCGACTACCCGCCGCTGGATCCGGCGCTGATCGTCAAGGCGCGAGGCGAGCGGTCGCTCACTCAGCGACTTTGAAGGCCGGCTATCCAATCATCCGCGAAGCGGGACGTTGATGGGCCCGTAGACGAGTCGATATCGTTGCATCCTCAATCGTCGAACGTCCCTTGTCCGCTGAAAATGGTGACGATGGCCACTGGCTGTCTTGAGCCGACGAACGGTTGTGACCGGCGTCGCGCTTTGCTGTCGCTGGTGCAAGCCACAGATTTTCTGGTGGTTATGGGGGGGTGGCTCCAGGCACCGCCCCCGGCCAATTGAGATAACTGGCGGGTTGTTAAGCTAATCAAGATCCCGCCAGCTAATTCCTGATACAGTTTTGCTCGAAAGCCAATTACCCATGCTTTGACAGGCGGTGGGCCGGCGCTGGCAATGCCGGTCGTGGGCAAGGCATTACCTTGATGGGGAAAATGGGGTGAAGACAAAGAGCAGAACTCTCTATGCCGGGCCAAGCGGAAACGTAAGAGTCATCGGCTATCGCAGGTCGGCGCTCGACTTCAGCGATGCTTACCACTTCTTTTTGAAATTGACGTGGGCGCAGTTCTTTTTGCTCCTATCGGTGATCTTTGTTCTGGTAAATCTGCTGTTTGCGCTTATTTACTGGGTGTTGCCAGGCTCGGTGGCGAATAGCTCTGACCAGAATTTTCTCAGCCTGTTTTTCTTTAGCGTTGAAACGCTCGCAACGGTGGGCTATGGAGAAATGTCTCCCGCCGGCCTGACGGGGCATTTGGTTGCGGCAGTCGAGATATTGTTCGGCCTATTTGGCGTGGCCCTGGTAACGGGGATGGTCTATGGGAGATTTTCCAAACCCCAGGCCCGCGTGCTTTTTAGCGAAAAGCTGGTCGTCACCGATTTTGAAGGTAGGCGATGCCTGATGCTGCGGGTCGCGAACGAGCGGCACAATAAGATCATCGAGCCTCACGCGTCCATCAGCCTGGTACGGATTGAAACTACGAAGGAGGGAAATACATTCTTCCGTCTCCACGATCTGCCGCTGATCCGTTCTAACAACCCGGTCTTCGTACTGACATGGACCCTGATCCACCGTATCGACGAATCCAGCCCGCTGCATGGCTGGACCCGGGAACGGCTGATCGAGGCGGGCGCACGAGTGACCGTATCACTGACTGGCCACGACGAAACCATCTCCGACTCGGTATTTGTGCTGAATGAGTATGTGGCCGAAGCGGTGTACTTCGGCTATCGCTTCGTCGACGTCGTCTCCGCCGACCCATCCGATACGCGCATCATCGACCTGACGAAGTTTCACGATGTCGTTCCCGATAGCGGGAACGCCGTCTGAACGATTCTCGCCGATTCTCGCCGATTCTCGCCCCATTGGCCGCAGCGTTTTCGCCTCCACCCGCTTAATATTTTGCCTGCTTTAGGCAAATTGAAACCGCCCTTCAGAACGATAGGGGGGAGTGTTTTCATGAAGATTACCGGTTAAGTCATAATGGCGGGGAGCTTAATCACGAGTTCCAGCTTCTCATCCATTAAGGACCCCCCATGGCGACAGATAACTCAATTCTTCCCGACGCCGATCTACCCCGACCGAATGTCAGTCTGATGGCACTGTTGGGCGCCTTTGTTCGGCTGGGCATGGCGACTTTCGGTGGCGGCGTCCAAGCCTGGGTCCATCGCGATATCGTCGTCAAGCGCCGTTGGCTTGACGAGAAGGAATTCCTGTCCGGCCTGACGGTTGCCCAAGTGCTGCCCGGAGCCAATCCGGTCAACATCGCGCTTTATGTGGGCATGCGCCTACGGGGGGGCATCGGTGGCGCCATTGCCGTGCTCGGCATGGTCATCCCTGCCTTCTGTGTCATTCTCGTCTTGGGGTATTTGTACCGCACCTATGGACATTTCGAGATCGTCCACTTCGTGCTTGCGGGCATGGCCGCGGCGGCGGTCGGCGCGACCTTGCAGATGGGGATCAAGGTGGCTGGGCGGCTACCCCGCAATGTCATGGCGGCCGTGGTCGCTGGCGGTTGTTTCGCGGTGGTTGGCATACTCCGGTGGCCGATGGTTCCGGTAGTCGTGGTTGCCGCACCAATTAGCATCGCTTGGGCCTTCCTTCTGGAAAGGAAGGCCGGCAATGTTCGATAGTCGCCTTCTCGGGCTGATCCTTGTCTTCGCCCCGCTCTCGATCCTTTCGTTCGGTGGAGGCCAGGCAATTGTCCCGGAAATTCAAAACCAGGCCGTGGCGGTTCATGGCTGGCTGAGCGATCCGCAGTTCGCTGATCTTTTCGCGATTTCGCGTGCTGCGCCCGGACCGAGTAGCTTGATCTGCGCCCTCATCGGCTGGCAGGTCTACGGGTTCTGGGGCGCCGTTGTTGCCACCGTGGCCATTTACCTGCCATCGTCCGTGGTCGTCTACTTCGCGGCGGGTTGGTGGCAGCGTAACGAGTCATCGCCGATACGAAGCGCAATTGAACGCGGCTTGGCGCCGATCGCCGTCGGCTTGATTTTCGCTGGTGCGGTCACCGTGCTGCGGGCGACTCATGCCGGGGCGCTCGGACTGGCAACAGTGATTGTCGTGACTGGCCTGCTTTATTTCACCAAGCTGGGCGCGTACACGCTAATGGGCAGCGTGGCCCTAATCTACCTCGGCATCCACGAAGCGATGCCTCTATTGGCTGGCTGAAGTCGGGATCGGGCTAGGTCGTGGTTGGATTCGTCGACCGCAATTATCAAGAGCGGAGCGACGGGCAAGCACGATGGATTGCTCCACGGCACCGACAGGTGCCTGTCGGCCCTGTTAACCGCCGGACATAACGAGCAACTCCTCGGCTTGCTCGACAAACGCCCCTACAAATTCTGGTCATACCAACAATGGGGCGTGAAGCTGCTGGTCGCGCAGGGAAAGAAGGCCGAAGCGCTGCGCTATGCGGAGGCGTCATTGTTCCTGCCAATTCATCGGTTCAGTCTGTAGCAAAAACGGATCGGCATATCCGCCGAGATAACACTGATCAGTTAAGCCTTGCTTAGTCCGACTTGCTTCGGATTGATATTGTAGTGCGCGCAACATTGTTGTAGAGTACAAGACATGTCAATTAAAAATCCCTACTGGATTCTGCTGGTGGTCAGTTTGCCGACGGATAGCGCCACAGCCCGTATGCGCATCTGGCGTGCCTTGAAGTCTCTTGGCTGTGGCGCGTTGAGGGATGGGGCATATTTGCTTCCCTGTCAGCCCTTGCTCGAAGATGCACTACGACAATTGGCCGATGAGACCATCCGTGAAGGCGGGAGCGCTTGGCTTCTGCAGATCACCGCGAAATCGGTCGATGAAGAGGCTGCCTATCGCGCGCTGTTTGACCGTAATGAGGATTACGCACAAATTGCCCAATCGCTGTCCGCCGCGCGCAAAACGCTGTCAGACCTGACGCCGCAGGAGATCACACGGCTAATACGCAAGTTGCGCAAAGAGTGCGAGGCAATCAGCAGTGTCGATTACTTTCCCAATGAAACGAGTGCTCGGGCTGAAGCTCTTTGGCAGGATTTCGTTGCCACCGCAGAAACCATCCTTTCGCCCGGTGAGCCTCAAGCAGCCAGCGGAGTGCTCGGCAAACTTGATCGACATGAATATCAAGGGCGGATTTGGGCAACGCGACGCACCCTCTGGGTAGACCGGGTCGCCAGTGCCTGGCTGATCCGCCGCTTCATCGACCAGGAGGCACGTTTCCTCTGGCTGGCATCCCCGACCGATTGCCCACAGGATGCACTCGGTTTCGACTTTGACGGAGCGGCATTCACACATGTCGGCAGTCGTGTGACCTTCGAGACCTTGCTGGCCAGCTTTGGCCTTGATACCGATGTCGCTCTTCTGCGGCTGGGTGCAATGGTCCATGCCCTCGACCTTGGCGATGTCAGGACACCGGAAGGTCAGGGGTTTGAGGCCATTCTCGACGGTGCGCGCCAACGCTGTGCCGACGATGACAAATTATTGGACGAGATCAGCACTGTTCTCGATTCTCTCTATACCTATTTCAAGCAGGCGAAATAGATCCCGAAAGCCAAGAACGAGGTCTTCCTGTGAGCGACAACACCACACAACCCAGCTACACCCTCTGGCAGATGGTCCTCTATATGCTGCGCCTGGGTGCGCTGGGATTCGGCGGGCCGGTGGCCCTGGTAGGCTACATGCATCGCGACCTGGTCGAGAGCCGCGGCTGGATCGGCGAGGCCGACTACAAGGAAGGCCTGGCGCTGGCACAGATGGCGCCAGGACCGCTGGCGGCGCAATTGGCCACCTACCTCGGCTACGTGCACTACCGCCTCGTTGGCGCCACCCTGGCCAGTGTCGCCTTCGTCCTGCCCTCTTTCCTGATGGTAGTAGCCCTGGGTTGGGCCTACGTCGATTATGGCGGTCTGCAATGGATGCAGGCGGTGTTCTACGGTGTCGGCGCGGCGGTGATCGGCATCATCGCCATCAGCGCACAGAAACTGACCAAGAAAAGCGTCGGCAGCGACAAGCTGCTCTGGGCGATTTATCTCACGCTGGCTGCCGTCACCGTCATTACCGAGTCCGAAATCGCCTGGCTGTTCATCTCTGCCGGCGTGATCAATTGGCTGGTACGCTGCCCGCCCAAGAACTGGTTTGGCGGGCCCGGCCTCGCCGCCGTGCTGCCGGTGCAGTTGCCGCACGCCACGGGTCTCGTCCTGTCCTTCGATCCGGGACAACTGACGCAGATCGCGATCTTTTTCGCCAAAGCCGGCGCCTTCGTCTTCGGTTCGGGGCTGGCCATCGTGCCTTTCCTTTACGGCGGTGTCGTCTCCGAATATCACTGGCTCACCGAGAAGCAGTTCGTCGATGCCGTCGCGGTGGCCATGATCACGCCCGGTCCCGTGGTCATCACCGTCGGCTTTATCGGTTACATCGTCGCAGGTCTGCCCGGCGCCTGCGTCGCCTCGGCCGCGACCTTCCTGCCCTGTTACCTGTTCACTGTCATCCCGGCGCCCTATTTCAAGAAGTACGGCAAGCGGCCCGCTATCGTCGCCTTCGTCGATGGCATCACCGCGGCGGCGGTCGGCGCCATCGCCGGCTCGGTGATCGTCATCGCCCAGCGCTCCATCGTCGATGTGCCGACCGCCCTATTGGCGATCTCGGCCACGGCCCTGCTGTGGAAATTCAAGAAACTGCAAGAGCCGGTGATCGTGCTGGGGGCGGCGTTGCTGGGCATGTTGCTGTTTCCCCTGATGCACCATTGAGGACAAGATCATGAAATGGATCACCCGCGAACGCCCCAAGATCGACCGCATTGCCTGCCCCTGGCTGATCGTCAATTTCATCGATCTTGGCGCCGAGTTTCAAGGCAAGCGGATCCGCGTTCTCCTCGACGGCAGACTCTGCATCGAAGCCGAGGATGATCACATCAAGGAATCCGGCGCAGTCGGCGTGTGGGCCAAAGCAGACAGCGTGGCCGGCAGCTTACCGAGTACGCCGAATAGCGGCGCTAGCCAAACTACGCTAGCCTACAACTACAATTTCACGCAGGAGACCAAAATTTATACCTGTGCCACCCGCATCGGCAATCAGCAGAACGCGGCATACAGCGTCCTCGACAAAGCGCCAATGGTGCGGCGGACAGATCCGTTGCACTCGGCGTTCGCCACAATTTCTGACCCTTGGCAGCTCAAAGGATCCTGATCAGTCGCGCGCTGCGCGCTTTTGCCGACGGCTACGTGGCCGTGTTGCTGCCCGCCTATTTGCTGGCATTGGGGTTCGGTCAACTGGAGGTCGGTCTTCTCAGCACCGCGACACTGGCAGGTTCAGCCGTGGCGACGCTCGCCGTGGGTTCCATTGGCCATCGCTGGCCGCAACACCGCCTGTTGCTTGCGGCAGCCTTGCTGATGGCGGCCACGGGGTTTGGTTTTTCCTGTTTCACTAGCTTCTGGCCGCTGGCAATTATTGCCTTCTTCGGCACGCTCAATCCTAGTTCGGGCGACGTCAGCGTCTTTCTGCCTCTTGAGCATGCGCGGCTGGCAGCAGCCGCAGAGGGCGATGAGCGGACCAGACTTTTCGCACGTTACACGGTGACCGGTTCACTGTGCGCCGCCATCGGCGCCTTGGCCTCGGCAGTTCCCGCTTGGATAGTGGCACAGACCGGCGTGAACCTGCTCGATGCGCTGCGCTCGATGTTCATACTTTATGGCGGCATAGGAGCGATCATCTGGTTGTTGTACCGCGGCCTTGCGGATGGCGCTGGCAAATCCATGGATAAACCCGCAGCATTGGGATCTTCCCGCCACACGGTGTTCAAGCTCGCGGCGCTTTTCAGCATCGACGCATTCGCCGGTGGGCTGGTGGTCAACTCGCTGCTGGCTCTGTGGTTGTTCGACCGATTTGGCTTATCGCTGCCCGAGGCTGGGGCCTTCTTTTTTTGGGCAGGACTGCTGACGACTGCCTCACAGTGGGTGGCACCCAGAGTGTCCAAGCGCATCGGGCTGCTCAACACCATGGTGTTCACGCACATTCCCGCCAACATCTGCCTCATCCTCGCCGCCCTGGCGCCCAGCTTGGAAGTGTCCCTCGTCCTTCTTTTTGCGCGCAGCGCCATGTCGCAAATGGATGTGCCAACCCGCACAGCCTATGTGATGGCGGTGGTGACACCGGCAGAGCGCGCGGCGGCGGCGAGCTTTACCGCCGTCCCGCGCAGCTTGGCTGCGGCCTTCAGTCCCTCACTCGGCGGCGCCCTGATGGCTGCCGGGCTGCTTAGTGCGCCCTTGGTCCTTTGTGGATCGCTGAAAATAGCCTACGATTTGGCTCTGCTTCTTTCCTTTCGCCGCTACAAAGCTCATGAAATATGATCCGGAGCCATCGCGTGGGTTTCCGGAGCAGCATCACGATGCCAGGTAAAAATGGCCCGTTGCTCAAGCGAATTGATTCAATTGATTTGTTTGCATTCAGCCCATAAACTAGCTCGCGACCAACTATCTGGAGGTAATCCAGTGTCACCAGCATCTGTCGATATTGCCAAACACATCTTGATGGTGTTCGGCATCATTCTCGCGTTGGGCACAGCCTGTGCAGTAATTGCTCAAAAATTGAAGATGCCCGATGTCGTGGTATTTCTGGTCATTGGCATGCTGCTCGGCCCTGACATGGCAGGAATGATCGACATTAAGGCTGATTCCGCGCTGAACCAGTTGGTGCTGATATTTGGTTCTTGCTACATTCTCTTCGACGGAGGTGCCTCGCTACGGCTTAAGGTACTGAAGGAGGTTTGGTTTACTATTGTGATGCTCGCAACCGTCGGTGTCTTGATCACCGCCGCAATAACTAGCGTTGCTGCCTACTATCTACTCGGCGTGCCCTTCATTGTTGCCCTGCTGCTGGCCTCTACCATCGCATCTACTGATCCGGCAACGTTAGTACCCGTTTTTCGTCAAGTGAGGATCAAGGACCGTGTCGCACAGACTGTCATGTCTGAATCCGCCTTCAACGATGCCACAGGCGCCATCCTCACTTTCGCTGTGCTTGCCATCGCCATGGGCCATGGGGAGATTTCCATATCGTCGGTTCTGCTTGATTTACTGAAGCAGGCATCGTTCGGATTGATCACGGGCTTGATCCTCGGCTACCTCGGAGCATTATTTATCGCACACGAGAAATTTAGCTTTCTACAAGACTACGCCCCGGTTGTATCGCTGATGGCGGTGATCGGCGCTTTTCTAACCGCCGATGGCCTGCAAGCGAGCGGTTTCATGGCTGTATTCGTGTTTGGCATCATGCTCGGCAACAAGGATGTTTTCGGATTCTCGATGGGGGAAGATGAGCAGGGTAAGCTCGATGATTTTGTCTTGACCACGGCACTGATCATGCGGATGTTCATTTTCATTTTGCTTGGCAGCCAAGTAGATTTTGCTCTAATGAATAAATACTTGGTTGGCGGTGTCGCAGTAGTCGCAGTGTTTATGCTGGTAGCCCGGCCCGTCACGGTGTTTCTGTGTGCCCTGCCTGACCGGCGCACTAAATGGACAATTAAGGAACTCCTGTTCATGAGCTGGACACGTGAGACCGGAGTCATACCCGGAGCCCTGGCTGGCTTGCTGATGGGCATGGGCGCGCCGGGGGCAAAGCTCATCGCGTCCGTCACCTTCCTCGCCATTCTAATGACTATCCTGATTCAGGCGACGACGACACGATGGCTCGCAGGAAAACTCGATTTGCTGGCAAAAGATTAGGTCGTCGGCTTGCTCAATAAATCGGGAAGGCAGCCGAAGTATCTGGCACACCCTTTGCTGCTTCCCATTGAACACTGAAAAACAGAGGGTTCGGACTGCCATATCGGTGAAACTTACCGGTGTTGTCGATCACACACCGGCAATATTTGCCGGCAGATGACCCACCTGGTTTTTCGGGATTTCTCAAATTCCCTGGACCATATGAAGGAGTTGCCATGAGCAGCGTATCTAGTGTCGGGTTAAACCAAGGGCTTGGGGCCGCAAATTTGCGCGCTTCAGTGGGAAAACTGAGCCAGGATTTTGATCAACTTGTGCAATCTTTGCAAAGCGGAAATTTGAGCGCCGCACAGCAGGCCTTTAACAGTTTTCAGCAGATAGCAGGAGCGCCAGCCAGTTCGTCCGGAACGTCAGTTAGTGCAACACCAGCCACTAGTTCTGCCAATTCCGTGGCGGCAGATTGGTCGGCAGTCGGCCAAGCGCTCCAGTCTGGGAACCTCTCGTCGGCCCAAAGCTCGCTCGGCACTTTGGAACAAGATGCCCAGGCGCTTATGCAACAGGAGGCTCAGAACGCCAGATCTTTGTATGCACTGATGCAAAGTGTACAAGGAGCAACATCGACCTCGGCAAGTACTGGTTCGACCGGCTCATTGAAAAGTGAGTTGGCCGCATTGAGCCAGGCACTTCAAACCGGAGATACGACTGCGGCACAAAATATTCTTGCTCAACTGGAGCAGGATCTTCAATCATCCCAAAGCACTGGCCAAATTTCTGGCGGACATCACCATCATCACCATCGCCAAGAGAACAATTTGAACTCCTCGGCAACAGGTACGCCAGCGACGTCCGGTACGGTTTCAGGTACAGCGATGACGGCCAGCACGAACAGCAGTGGAACCCCTGCAACAGCGTAACTGAAGCGACAATAAATACGGCCGGCATGGATTCTTTCAGATCACATGGCGATGAAATTGGTCATCGCATTGGCGTTCTAGGTATCGCTCTTGGCATTGACTGGGACAACGAAGCAGAGGTTCGTTCATTGGCACAAGAGGCCTTAGATCACCATCCGTTGACCGTAAGTAGTGTCGGTTCGCATTCAGGACACATTGCTCTGCTCAAGGTAGAGTTATTCGGACTTGCCGCCTTGATGTTGAAAACCATGAAAGAAAGTGCTGATCGCGGCTTCCTGACCCATGGAGACTCTCGCTGGAAGACTTTTGCAAAAGCGCTTTGGCTAGAACATGATCGACGGGAAATGAAAGCCTCATAGGCGAAACGAGACTGTAGGGCCGATCTGAGGTCATTGGCTGCTGTAGACGCTCCCTCTACCTCGATCCGGGAATCGGTTATCCTGCTGTTTATGTCGGCTGATATCTTACTGTATGGGAGTATCCAAGATGACACAACGTATCAAAACACTGCGGTGCCTTGCAGCTACCTTCGCACTTGTTTTGGCGGCAGTCCCTGCGCAAGCCGACAGTTCATCGGCATCCAGTGCTGCGTCCGATTCCGTTGGTAGTTTATCGACTTCCATCCAGAAATCGAGCACGAGTTCGTCGACAAATAACAAGCTTGCCCAAGGTCGGTACAAGGTCATCGACATCGCCGAAATCGCACAGCAACCGAATATGCTGCGAGTTCGCCTGCAAGCGCTGGCGCCTGAGCAAACACAGGAATTTTTCCTGATACTTCCGCGCAAGGCGGCTGAGCGCGGACAATTGTCTGAAGGCACAATCATTGAAGCGCAAGAGCGTCCCTTTGGTCTTGCATTCGCCGCTCGCAACATGAATGGTGTGGCGAGCCCATTTTTCCTGGTGCTCGACGACGCGTGGTACCGCGAGTTAGAAAGTCGGCCGGTTTCGCTTCAATCCTCTTGACAAGGGGCTTAGCGCTGGCCTTGATACTGGGCCTCTGGGCACAACTATGTTGGTCTGGTTCTTTACGCTACTGCGAGAGCGATCAGGTTCTTAGTACCGCTGACCAAGATCGGCTGATACGCGTTGCAGCCATCGTCAAGACGGAACTTGAGCGCTCAGGTCAAAGCATTGCGCTACTGGCGCGCTCCGGTTTGGACCTGCAGCGCTTTGACCAACGATATTCGCATGCGGGAGTAAGCCTCAAGGATAGTCCCAACACCGCGTGGTCGGTACGTCAACTCTACTACGCGTGCGACGAGCAACGACCGCGAATATTCGACCAGGGGATGTCGGGTTTTGTACTCGGAGTCAATGACCCGGCTGAAGGCTACATATCTATTGTCCTTCTTCCAAGTGAAGCCGCCACCGCATTGCAGCAAGCGGCTATGGATGACCGTCGGGCTTTGCAGGTATTGGGCTCGAGCTACAGCGCCAACGCCTATCCTTTCAGTCAGCAATATCAAAATTGCAATCAGTGGGTCGCCGAAATGATGGCCGCCGCGTGGACCCTGTTACCACCGGGTGATATTCCTCGTCGCCAGGCGCAGCAGTGGCTTATGGAGCAGGGCTACACGCCCAGCGTCATCAGTCTGGGCTGGAGACCACTGATGTGGTTGGCGGACCAGGTGCATTGGCTGCACAGCGATGATCATCCGCCAGAGGATATTGAAGCCGCGCAGTTCACGGTCAGCATGCCATCGTCCCTGGAGTCCTTCGTGCGCAAGCTGTTGCCGCAAGCTACGCACGTCGAACTGTGCTACACCCGGCAATATCTCGTCATCCGCCGGAGTTGGGAGCCGATCGCGCCAGGTTGCATCCCGGGTGACGGCGACGAGGTCAGCAAATTGGTTGGCGAGACCGCCGTCCAAGGGCTTCCAGTCGCAGTAGCGCAGTGATGGCTGATGGCACTATCCGGCGCATGATGGCAGCCAACGAAACGGCAGCGCCGGCCACCGGAACCACTCCCGGAGTAGTCATCAAGATTTTCGCAAATGCTGTCATCGCACTAGCCGTCGTTCCAGCTTTGCTGATCCCTCTTGGATTGGTCTGGTTGCCGGGTGAGATTGGGCTCGGAGGAAAAGTGCTGGGCTTGGGGTCTCAAGATCTGGGACTTCCGCGGTTGGTAAAGGGAAGGCTTTTTTAGGGACTATTTCACTTAAATCAGCCTCAGTCCTTTGAAGATGTTTTTTTAAAGCCTCTCTTGACAGAGAGATTCACGAAGGCCAGTATCGATCGACTTCTGAGAGGATAAGTTATGGCCCCGATTAATCGATGGTTTATTTGTGCTGCGGTTGTTTTCGTAACCTCGATACCGCCTTCCATTGCGCAAATTCCCGCTCCCATTAGGGCTGCCGTTCCTGGCTCGGCAGCCAGCAAACCGGCTGACTACGTGCCAAGTAGCGTCAATCTATCGCGTATGGATGCTGAACAAATCGTGCTTCGAGAAGTACATTATGATAAAAGCAGGGGTACCTGGCCCAGTAACTTTTCAGGCGGTTCGTTTTGCTATAACGGCACTTGTGACTACCTTCCCGCAGAAGGCGGCGCACTCAAAGTGCTGCCGCATCGATTCAGTATTGCGCGCTCCGGCGGAATGCCAATTTCCGTCCCGCTGAGTACCGTGCATATCGCAGTCACCTATGCCAGTGTCTGGAATGCGATATCTGCAGCTATCAAGCTAAAGTGGACCCCGAAGTCAAGACAGAATCCTGCCGAGTTTAGGCTGCACACGTGACTGCATCTACAGCTGGTCGGCGCTGCCCCGGTTTTGCTTTTGACTTGGTTGTTGCTGTTGCTTCTGCGGGGGAGGAAACACCT
>CAILCO010000056.1 GCA_903832735.1 uncultured Sterolibacterium sp. | reverse complement strand
GCCACGAAATACCTCGCAAATTATCTCGGTTGGTTCAGGGCGCTCGACCGGTCGCCGCGATTCAGCCCGGATCCCGTGCAGTTGCTCGCTCTCGCCGTCAGGGTATGAGTTCAACAACATCATTCGCTAAATGAGCCAAACCAAAAGGCTCATCTGGTGAGCCTGGGCAGGCGGATACTGGCTTTATGGTGCGAGGTCGCCAATAATGCGGTCCTTCGACTTTTCGCAAAGCGGACTTACTGTGTTTAACATGAGCGGACAGCCCATGGCTTGCCTTGAGCTGTCCGCTCGATTGGTTACTTCCACGGATGAAGGATATGATTTACTCAACAGCATAAATGCCATCCACAATCCGCGAGGATCCCTGACATTAGACAAGCTCCACAATATTTATCGCACCGTCCAATACCTTGATAAGGCGTCACGCCAGATACTCTAGGAGCACCAAAATGGATTGGTGCGCTTGACGGCACGCAAACAAGATACGCGATCTGGCGACGGGCGCCGGCGCGCGCTGAAACCCGCCGGAGATCATGCTCCTCAGTCGTAGCGCTGGTTGAACAGTAGATCGATGCCGTTGATCGATCCGACGCGCGCGATCATCGACCAGCGCCGCGAGATCTGCCAGGTGAGCTTGGCAATGCTGGCGGCACTGGTCAGGCTTTGCTCGTAGCCGATCGTGAATGCTTCTGAAATCGCTTTGCCCACATTCACCACCTGTTGATTGTTCAATCCTGATTCGCTGGAGCCAATCGAGAACGTATCGAGCCCGGAACCTTCTGTCAGGCGTTTGCCGCCAACATTGCCTAACAGCCCCAGCGCGGCGTTGGCCGCACGTTGCTGGCCGGGCCCGCTGCTCTCGGAGCCGTGCCCGAACATCAGCCATGACAGTTTCTCTTCGTCGGCCACGTTTGGCTCCGAGACCAATTTGATGCGCGGCTGGCGGGCAAAGCCACTCACTTCGACGCCGGCTTCCACCGCTTGATTGCGCCGCATCGCCAGGATGTCGACATTCGGATTGTCGATGCGACCCTGGAAATTGATCGAGCCGCGCTCGATCGCCAACTTTCGTCCGAACGCCTCATAGTTGCCGCTCGCCACACGTACCGTGCCGCTGGCGCGCATCGGCGAGAGCGGCTCACTGCGCACCTCCATGCTGCCACGTAATTGTAGATCGGCGCCGCTGCCGTGAAAACGGAAGTCATCGCCGAGGTCAATCTGCAGATCCATCGACGGGGAATAGCGGCTGGCTTGCCCGGTCCGGTCCTGTGCGCTGCCGGCCGTCGCGGCGTCCTTACCGTTGCGTCGCAATATCACGACATCCTCTCCAAGTTGCGGTACGCTGCTTTTCGGCAAATCGAACAAAGCACGATCGACCTTGAACTTCCCGCCGACCTGCAGGCCCCGTGCGCTGCTGGCCACGGTCGCCTGGCCCGACACGCTGAGTTGCCGATCCGGGCTGGCAAACAATTGCAGATGATTGGCCACGACAATTGCGCTCAAGTCCGGATTCGCTTGGCCCAGCTGCAATTTTCCGCTGGCGATCAAGATCCCGTCACCGCCGCTAAATTGAAGCTGGTGCAACTCGATTACGTTCTCGTTTAGCGTAACCCGCGCGATTCCATTTTTTAGTTGAATTCCTTGATCGTAGAAAGTCAGCGCCAAATTGTCACCACTGATCTGGCCCGACCACTTTGGCCGGCCCAAGGTGCCCGATGCCGACAATTCCGCACCGATGCTGCCGTCGAGGGCGATCTGGGGTCCGAGAAGCGCGCCAAGCATTTTCAATTGCAGCATCGTGAGGCTGGCGTGGCCCGAAAGCGGCGCCTCGGATGACAACACCGGCGCGCCACGTTCCAGCGTCAGCACGGCTTGCGCTTCGGCGCTCAAGGTGCCAATCCGCGGCGCAGCGGCCCGGGCATCGAACTGCAGGTGCTTGGACTGCAACTCGGCGCGCAGACGCAAATCGGTTAAGCCCAGCGCGTTCTCGCCGCTCCCCGTCGGTAGCGTGAAGTCGCCGCTCCGACGCGTAATCTCGGCGAACCCGCCGGCCTTGTCGGCCAAGGAAAAGTTCCAGCGGCCATCCAGTACCAGATCGGTTTTCAGCGGCGCCTCGATGCCGGACCACTGGTGCAGCATTGCCAGCAGGTGGCCGAGCTTGAGCGCGCTGGCGTTCCCTTCGGAACGGATGACGCCATGGTCGTAGCTGAAATTCTTCAAGTCGACCAAGCCATCCGCCAGCATAAAGTTGCTGGCACCAAGCGCCACCCGTCCCGCCGAAAGACTGAGCGCGACCGGCGCGCCGAGCGAAAAACCCAGCGCGCGGCGCAGTTCCAGCTTACCGATCACGCCGTCCCATCTCGTGTCGCCATCGTCCGGCGCGAGTTTGCCCTGCGCGGCCATATCCAATCCTAGCGACTTGCCACGCAACGTTCCGTCGGCGCTCGCGGTTAAGGTGTGATTGCCGTAGGTCCCGGCCAGCGCCGCAGTCAGACGGCTCAGAGCGCCATCGGGCCCGACATAGCCTTGAGCCTCTATTTTAGCTGCCAGGCCCGCATTGGCGCGTAATTCGCCCGTGGCCGCCAAGTCACCTTGGAGATCGGCATGCCCGGAGAGCTGCGCCAACCGATGTGCGCCGAATGCCAGACGTTCGGCGCGAAAGCTTGCATGCACATTCGGCCGCGCCAGCGTGCCGCTCAGTTGGCCTTGTAGTTTCAGCGATCCGGCCAGTCCAAGTCCCAGCCGGTCCAGTTGTGGCGCATTCAGATCGACGTCGATGCGATCCCCCACTGCGCCGAAGCTGCCCTTCATCAGCAAAGTGTTTCCGGCCACCGAAAGCTGCACATCGGTCGGCAACAGGCGTTTGCCGGCAAGATCGAGGACGCCGTTACCGGTCATCGGCAAGTTCGCATAGTCGCTGTCGTGCACAGCAAATTTCAACTTCAGCTTCAACACCGGCGCCACGCTGCCGCTCGCCTCGAAATCCATATTGACATGGGCCTGGAGCGCGCTTGCGCCGGGCTTACCTGTCGCGGTCGGGTCGAGCCACTGCGCAGGGTTGAAGCCGCGCAGATTTCCTTGCAACACGTACTCAGCCTGTGTAGTGCGCGCCAGCGTGCCGCTTAGATCGAGACTCGCCGCACCGGCTGACAATCGCGCCGTTTGCAGGTTCACCCGAGTGCGATCAATCAACGCCGCCAGTTCAACGCTTAGTTGCCGATCATCGAGGCGCAGTCGGACCTGCTGCCAACCGGGCTGCAACGTGACCGTCACCGCCCCGTGCATTCTCGTCGGCTTCAATTTGCCGTACAGCGCATGCAGGTCCAGTGCGACCGCGGCAAACTGAAACTCTCCACCGGTTCCTTCGCTACCCATCTTGCGCAGTGCGCCGTGGCCGTCGAGCCTGCCCTTGCCAGTCAATTCGATTTTCAACTGCGTCAATTGCTGCGTCTCGGCAGCCAGCCGCACCTCGGCAGCGGCCGATACCAGCGGCAAACGATCGATGTCCAAGCCGCCGGGCAAGGCATTGACGAGCGTGACCGGCCCGCCGACTGCAAACGCGGATCGCGGTGCTGCACTGATGGCTGCGGAGGTGGGGTCTGCGGCGTCGGCTGGCACCGGGACCAATGCCGCGTGCAGCGCCAGATCGGCTTGCGGGGCAGCCGCGTTGAATATTTTTGGATTGACGTGATTGGCCGTCAATTCAAGCCTCTCGAATGGTGTTGCGGCAAACGGCGTAGCTTTGATATGGGCATGTCCGTTCAACTTGTCGCCGCTGGCGTCGACGACGCAATCGAGCGTCGCCAAGGTACCGCTCAGCCCCATTGCGATACGATAATGTTGTTGCTGGTATGCGCCGGTCAACTCTACTCTGCCAGCCAATGAGAATGGCGCCGCAGCGCTCAGACGCAGCGTCGCAGCGGCATCGCCAAATGGCGTATCAAGCCGGTCCAACGCCAAGGTGTGCTCGGTTCCACCGAACTCACCGTGCAGCGAAGCAGCGCCGAATTCGACGGTGGAAGCACCCTGATGAAAGGTCAATTTGTGCACTACAAGCGAATCGATGGTGACCTCGATCGGCACGCCTAAGTGCCGCGGCAGCATCGGCGGCGCGACAGAGGCCGGTGGCAGGCGGATATTCACCGTGCCGACGCGCAGCGTTTCGACGGTCAGGTGTAGCGGCATTCCGGAGAGGTTCCAGCGGCCGTCGATATCGTCGATATCAACTTGCGTGTCCTGGTCGCGATAGGCGACGTTGCGCAAATGTAGGCCATGCAGCAAGGTGCCACCAGCGTAGGTTCCGGACCAATTGCCTTGCGACGCCCAGGTCGCGATGCGCCACAGCCCTCCAGCGCCTTGCTCGGAGGACAGCGCAAACAGCAGGACTGCGGCAAGCAGTGCCGGCGCGACAAATAGTGCGCCAAGCAATCCGGCCAATCGGTGCCAGTATCCTCGGCCTCGCGCCGAACGGTCCGGCTCAGCGGGCGGAGCGGTTGATTTGCCCATGCGATAAACGCTTGTCGGTCAACAAATGAAATAAAGCGTCAAAACGCGATACCCAAGGATACGTGCAGCCTCATCTTCCTGACCTCGACACCGTATGCCAGGTCAACATTGAGCGGGCCAACCGGACTGAGCCAACGTGCGCCGGCCCCGACACCCTGGTAGATCGTCCTGCCGAACCAGTTATCGGCGGCGGTGCCGACATCATAGAACACCGCGCCACCCCATTCCGGTGAAATCCAATGCTGATACTCGGTGCTCGCAGTCAGCAGATACTTGGTCGGAAACACGGTACCGTTCTGCAGATTGCCGATGCTTTGATTTCCATAGCCGCGCACCGAATCGCTGCCACCAGCCCGAAACAGCAGTGACGCCGGAATTGCGGCACCGCCGCCAACCGTGAATACCGCGCCCATTTCGCCGCGCAAGACAATAGAATCGCGCGAACCGATAGGCAGGTAATGTTTGATCCGTCCGTAGCCCCGCACAAAACTTTGATCGGTTAACAAACGGCTTACAGCAAACCCCGTTTGCGCCGAAACGATATTACCGCTGCGCGGGAACATCGGATTGTCGACGTTGCGCCGGGTCCACGAAAACCCCGGTACCATCGCCCGATGCCGTCCGGGCGAGGCAATCGTATCGTTTGGCAATGGCGTGTTGTTGATCTGCTGCAGGTCGTCAAGAAAATAGTCCAGCGTAAACGCCGTATCGTATTTTTCGTAACTACGCGCGCGCTTGAATCCCACGCGCGCACTGCGCAAATCGATGCCCTGCAAAGTGGTGCGTTCATACGAACTGCTGGCACCGTTCACATAACTTTGCTGATCGGGCGGCAGGTCGAGTCCGATCGAACCGAATTGGCGCTTCTGTTCCAATTTGATCTGGCTATCGAACACCCAAGCTCGCTGGAACAGGTTGTAATAGGAATAGCGTCCTTCCACATGGGCACCGGTATCGGATGAATAGCCAGTTCCTGCTCGTATCCGCTGCGCTGGGAACTCGGTCACTTCCACCTTCACGGGCGCCTGATCGGCATGCGCGGGGTCGTCATCAATCGCGATGATTACGTTGCCAAAATATGGCGTCTTCTGAATCTGGCGCTGCAACTCCAGCAGGCGCTCGACAGCGTATTCCTCGCCAACATGAAGCGGGTTCACATTTCGGATGATGCTGTCCGGATAGCGCCTAGTACCGCCGATCTTCAATTCGCCGAGGGTGAATCCCGGTCCACTGTCGTATTGCACAGCCAGTTGTGCCGCCCCCTGCTCAGGATCGATGAGTGCCTCGGAGCGGGTAATCCGGGCTGCCGCATAGCGTTGCTTTTGCAGGCTCTGCAAAGCACCGTCCTTGGCGCTGTCCCAGTCGGCCTGCCGAAAGGGTCGGCCTGCCGGGAGGCTCCAGTGTTTCGCGAGATCATCAGCGCGCTGCTGCGCTTCCTGCCTGATCGTACCGATGACATCAATTGCGGCGCTGGTCACCATGGTGCGCTGATTGGCATCGACGTGAAGGCGGACGACACGCTGTCCGCTTACTTGTTCAATGTCGACCTTGGTGCTGGGTGTGAAATAGCCTTCGGTCGAAGTCAATTGTTTCACTTGCTCGCCGACTGTATCGACGAGAAACTTGAACTGATCGTCGCTCAGGTCACCGCGCGCTTGATCGCGAACCAGGTCGAGATGTTGCGCCAACAAGTCGTGCAGCGGTGGCGGCGCATCGATTTCAACCCGGTAGCTCGCAGCGGCCGAGTTTGCCTTCACGCATAGCATGAGCGTGGCAATAGCTGCTATCCATGGCTTTTTGAATCGGTCCGTCAACGGTGCAGCTTTCTGAAATGGTTGAACCTAAATCCGTCAGTTGAACGTTCAACTGACGTTGGCAAACGAAAGCGTAGTGCTAGGTTACACGTGCTTGTACGCTTCACCTGTTGGCTGCGGAGATCCTACCCTAGCCCGAATATTTCATGAGAGCCGGAGTTGCAGGAACATTCATGCATAAGGTAACAGTAGCGAAATGCTGCAATCTGTTCATGGTCTGGAATGCCTGCAAGATCCGAGAAGTCCTCGATCTTCCAGATCATCGTCGGCCTGACAGCCGGCTTGATGGCATCGCTGAACTGGGCCTGGTTGAGAATCGATACATCAATTGCAGTGGTGTACTGAATTGCATGCTCGGGGAATTCCCCGACCCCATACTCCTCACACCGGTTCGATTCCCTGCTACCCTATGAGACTAGGCGTCAAAGTCCCTACCTTTACCTGCTGCATGAATGTTCCTGCAACCCCAAGTATGGCGCATTATCCACTTGAATATTTGAGCCGGGGTGAATCAGTTATCAGCAAGACTATCCGATGCGAGGTTGCACGGTTAAATGATGGTGAAAGACCGCTTTGGAGAAGGCGTTTGGAGGGCCGCTCTGGCCGGGAATACGCTCTGAGGCTTGATGCTGTTTGCTGCCGCTCGCAGGTTGCCGATCGAAATGCATGTAAATCGTCACCGAGCGGCATCTTCCCGAAAAGGCCGGCTCACGCCATCTGTGCCCATTTGCAACACTCGCCGTTCAGCCGAACCAAAGGCAGGTTGTCAATGTATTTCGGACTTTCAGGATATTGCAATATTGCTTCTAATCTTCACAACTTGGCACGCGTATGGTCGGCGCCATCCACGGCCGCCTGCTGACAGCCTGGGCAACAACCGGAGTCCTCGGCTCGGTGCTGGTGAATTACATCCGTGAGCACCAATTCGAGCATGGGGTGGCTCGCGCCGACGCCTATCCCATCACCATGAACATCCTCGCCGGGCTCCTGATCCTGAGCTTTGTCTGCGATTGGGTGGTTAAATCGGTGGCCGACCAGCACTACATGACCGACGAGGAACTGAAGGAAGAGAAGAAGACCTCTGATGACACCCATCTGCATTTCATCGACGATGCCGAGGCTCTGGCCGATGAGGCGAGCCACAACGCCAAGGTATTCCTGGCCTGGCTGGCTGTCTGGATACCTCTGGGCTGGGGCATCTGGATGACCTTGCAGAAGGCCGTCATCCTATTCAAGTAAGGTTTGCAGTTATCTCAGACATTTATGATTGGGCCCATGGACCAATTCAGCCGTTCGGATTATCCGAAAGCAGACGCCCAACCTTCACGGTGATCCGCGCGTCCCGCCTAGCGCGGGGAACTTGTCCTGCTCTGGACCCGATTTGGCGCTCAAAATTGCTAGACGCCGCTTCATTCCTTCGATTTCGACGACCTGGCTCGCTATGATTTCCTCCGCGAGTTTTCGCGTGAGCGGATCGCGGCCGTGAATCAGCACCAGCCGCGCCATCTCCACGGCGCCTTCATGGTGCGGAATCATCATCGCGAGAAAATCGACGTCCGGATTGCCGGTGTAACCGGGCGTGTGCATGTCGCGCATCATCTTGTCCATGCCGACATCCATCTCTGACGAAAACCGCGCGAAATCTGCGCCGTAACGCGCCGGCACATCGCTCCCACCCATGTCATGGTGTTGGTGCTGTGCGAAAACTGGCCCGCACATGAGCCCCAGCGATAACAGGATCAACCACATCACCGCGCCCCTATGCCGTCTGGCCTTTGTACCCCGGCCTCACGTAGACCAGGTTGATGCTCTTCTTGTTGCGCAGTTCGCCTGAGGGCAGTTTCAGGGTGCCTAGCGGGATCTGTGCGATCAGTTTCGGGCTGACCGGATCGGAAACATCGAACGCAGTGCAGCAGGTCTGCCCGGCGTTGGGCGTGCCTGGTAGTTCGTCCTGCTCGTGCGCGATGTAAAGCAGATCATTTGCCGGATTGGTCCAAATCCCGTGCGCCTCGCGCGCGCTGGAGAAGAACGTCCGCACCACCTTGCGCGTGCCCGGCGCCGCGCTGCGGTCTATGATGGCGATCTGGCTCGCGGCGACACCGCCCGGGCCATTGTCGTCCACCCGCGCGAGGCTCGCGTAGACCACGCTGCCCTTGCGGTTGTCGACGAACTCGACGTGGTTGGGTCGTGCCAGATTGCCGAGCGGCACTGCGTCGAGAAAGCCGAAGGGCTCGGTCGTCGAGCGCGCCGACACAGAGTCTGCGAGCTTGTGCGAGAACCAAACTTCCTTGCCGTCCGGCGTGGTCTTGATAAAGGGCGTGAATGCCGGTTTGTCCTGCGCAGTGATGTCGATCGTCGTAAGCCGTTCTGGCCGCGAATAGCCGTTTGCATCCGGATTGACGCGGAACACATCGACCTTCGGAACCTTATAGTGGCCCCCGTTTTCAAGACAGTGGTTTAAGCTGTCCGCTGTCATGAGGAACGAGAAGATATGAAGGAAGCTAAGCATCGGCAGGTTCACTCGCCTGAGTTCAAGGCGAAGGTCGGCCTGGAGGCATTGAGGGGG
>CAILCO010000055.1 GCA_903832735.1 uncultured Sterolibacterium sp. | reverse complement strand
CGCCACGGCGAACAAGTACATCACCGCGATCACGCTCGCCGACGGCAGAGGTGGCCTGGCCAGCAATTACCAGTTGCCCTCGCTCGACTACATCAACGCGCCGGTGACCATCACTCCCAAGACCGTCACCCTCTCGGCGACCAAGACCTACGACCAGGGCACCAGCCTGAGCGGCGCCGTCACGGTGGGCACCGGGATCAACGGTGAATCCCTGACCTACTCCGCCGCCTCCGCGAGCGATGTCAACGTCGCCACGGCGAACAAGTACATCACCGCGATCACGCTCGCCGACGGCAGCGGCGGCCTGGCCAGCAACTACCAGTTGCCCTCGCTCGACTACATCAACGCGCCGGTGACCATCACCCCAAAATCGATCTCCCTCTCCGGATTGTCTGCCGTCAATCGCACCTACGACACGACGATCGTTTCAGGCCTCACCGGGACGGCCGCGCTCAGCAATGGCGCTGCGACGAGCAGCGACGGAAATTATTACACCGGCGACGTCGTGAGCCTGATTGGCAGCGCGAGCGGCGCCTTCGCCGACAAGAATGTCGGCGTCGGCAAGACTGTGACCATAAGCGGACTGAGTCTCTCCGGCGCAAGTTCGAGCAACTACACGCTGGCGGGCTACACCACCACCGCCAACATCACCCCGGCCAATCTCGCGGTCTCGGGACTGACCGCCGGCAACAAGGTGTATGACGCCACCACCGCCGCGACCCTGACCGGCACGGCCACGATCGTTGCCCTGGGCAGCGACGTGGTCACGCTGGGCGGCGCTGCGAGCGGCGTGTTCAGCGACAAGAACGCAGCACCCGGCAAAGCCGTCACGGTGAGCGGCAACACCATCAGCGGCACCGACGCCGGCAACTACACGCTGGTCCAGCAGGCCGGACTGACCGCCAACATCAGCCCGGCCAATCTCGCCGTCACGGGACTGACCGCCAGCAACAAGGTGTATGACGCCACCACCGCCGCGACCCTGACCGGCACGGCCACGATCGCTGCCCTGGGCAGCGACGTGGTCACGCTGGGCGGCACTGCGAGCGGCGTGTTCAGCGACAAGAACGCAGCACTCGGCAAAGCCGTCACGGTGAGCGGCAACACCATCAGCGGCACCGATGCCGGCAACTACACGCTGGTCCAGCAATCCGGACTGACCGCCAACATCAGCCCGGCCAATCTCACCGTCACCGCCAGCAACGCCGCCAAGACCTACGGCCAGGTCGCGGCGCTCACGGCCTTTTCCGCAACCGGCCTGCAAAACGGCGAGACCGTCGGCAGCGTCACCGAGACCAGCACCGGCTCGGTCGCCACCGCCAGCGTCGTTGGCGGTCCCTACGCCATCGTCCCGAGCGCCGCCAGCGGCGGCACTTTCGCCGCCGGGAACTACAGCATCAGCTACGCCAGCGGCAGCCTCACCGTCAACCCGGCGCCGCTCACCGTCACCGCCAGCAACGCCGCCAAGACCTACGGCCAGGTCGCGGCGCTCACGACCTTCTCCGCAACCGGCCTGCAAAACGGCGAGACCGTCGGCAGCGTCACCGAGACCAGCACCGGCTCGGTCGCCACCGCCAGCGTCGTTGGCGGTCCCTACGCCATCGCCCCGAGCGCCGCCAGCGGCGGCAGCTTTAGCGCCAGCAACTACAGCATCAGCTACGCCAACGGCAGCCTCACCATCAGCAAGGCGCCGCTGACGGTCACCGCGGACAACCAGACCCGACTCTATGGAGAGATCAATCCGCCGCTGACGACGACCGTCAGCGGCTTCGTCAATGGTGAGTCTGCGGCCAGCGCAGCTGGTTACGGCGGATCGGGTAGCGCCGCGACGCTGGCCACGACGACCACCGCGGTGGGGACAGCGGTGATCACTGCCGCGCCCGGCACGCTGACGGCGAGCAATTATGTCTTCAGCAATCTGGTCAACGGCACGCTGACCATCACTGCGGCGCCCCCTGCGATCGTGGTTGCGCCGGTCACGCCGCCGAGCCTGCCAACGGCAGTTTCCGGTTCCCTGTCATCGGCAGCGCCCTCCCCCGTAGCCGCACCGGCTACCGATCCGCCGGCGGCTCCTGCAAGTGGCGGAACTTCCGCAGCAAATACCGCTCCGGCAACAGCGGCAGCGGCGCCTGACGCTCAGTCTGCCGCTCCGGCAGCTTCGGCAGTTCCGGCAGCGCCAGTCACTTCGCTACCTGCGGCCAGCTTAAGCGTAACGGGTGATGCTTCGGGCGCCATCACCGTCACTGGCAAGGCAGCGCCGGGCGAGATCATTTCCGTGACTTTCGCGGATGGTTCGAAGGGCGCGGCAGTGGCTGCGGCCGATGGCAGTTACGCGGTTACCTCGAGCGCGCCGCAAGCCAACAAGCAGGTGACTGCCGTCGCGACCGCTACCGGCGCGACCGCTGCCGCCGCCCCCGCCGCCGCCGTCGCAACCGCTGCCGCCGCGCCAGTTGCCAAACCCGCGCCGGCCAGCGCTGCGCCGGCCAAGCCTGCAGCCACGCCGATTCAGCGCGCCCAGAGCGCGCCCGCTCAGGTTCCCGCGCCCGCGCCGGTGATCCTGGCCTCGCCCAGCGCCGCTCCTGTAGCGGCGCCCGTTGCAACGCCCGCGTCGGCTTTGGCCGCCACCACGGTAAGTCCGCCTGCTGCTGCGACCTCTGCGCCGACGCCCGACGCTTCAGCCGGCGCCGCACCAGCCGCCCCGGCAACCATCCGCTCCGTGCAGCAATCGATTGCCGGCGGTGCCAACGCCGCCAGCAGCGTGACTGCCCTGGTCGATGCACATGTCAGCAGCGCCGTGGCCAGCGGCTTGCCCGCCGATCGGGCAGGCCCGGCGGGCAAGGCCTTCAGCCGGGTGCTGATGAATCAACTGAGCAAGGGCGTACCACCCGACAAGGCCGTGGCGATGGCACAGAAGGTGTTCAAAGCGGAGGCATCCTTCCCGAAACCCAAATCGCCACAGGAAGCTGCGGTCAAAAACATCTCCTCGTCCGGACAGAATATCGGCATCAAGCTGACCTCGCTGGCGAACGCCAAGACCTCCAGCGGTTCGGCGGCTTTCGACAAATCGCTGGCCGTGGCACTGGCCAAAGGCGGCAACTTCGCCAGCGCCGTCAAGGCCGCCCAGCAGGCCGTGAAAACCGCAGAAATGCTGGCCAAGGCGGACAATACGCCCCATAGCGCCCTGGCCAACGCCAACGGGGCGGGTGTGCGCAATGCTTCCGGTCCGCTGGCAAAATCATCCCCGGCATTCCAGAAATCCCTGAGCAGCATGCTGGTCAAGGGAATTCCGCTTGCCGAGGCCATGCAGCGTGCCAACCAGGCCGACCTGGGCATCGCCGCCGCGGCCCAAGCCGATGCCAACAATCCATCGGTCGGCCTGTCCCGTGGCAATTTCAGCGAAATGAAGGACAAACCGGCTGACGGCCCCTACGGCAAGATGTTGAGCGCCGCGCTGGCGAAGGGAATTTCGGCGCAGGAGGCAATGGCGCGTGCCGCGGAAATCGAAGCCTTCGAGGAGAAGACGGTCCAGGCCGACTTGCGCAGTCCGCTGGCCGGACTCTCCAATGGCGGGGCCGCAGCCCTGCCCAAGGCGGCTCCCGACTTCGACCGGGCGTTGGCCAGCGCCATAGCGCGCGGCGAATCGCCGGCAGATGCCATCGCCAGCGCCCAGCGGACCCTGGCAAGCATGCCGCAGGAGGTGCACAGCGCGACCAGCGCACTGGCTTCGGGCAGGAATATCGACACGCAAATCAACTCTCCCGGCAACAGTCATATGTTCAGGACGGCGCTTAGTGCCGCGCTGGCCAGGGGCGTTGCCATTGACAAGGCACTGGCTGAAGCGCGCAGCGCCGAGGAGCGCAACGCCTTCCGCTTCGCTTTGCCGAGCCAGGTCGGGCGTGCCCCCAAGACCAGGATCAACATCACCCTGCAAAACGGCGACCCGCTGCCGCCCTGGCTGCACTATGTGCCGGAAACCAGGAGCTTCATCGCCTTCAATGTTCCCGAGGGCGCCTTCCCGATCAAGGTAATCGTCAACAGCGCGGGGCAGCAATCCGCTGTCGTCATATCGGAAGGGCCCGCGCAGAAATGAATATCAAATCCTCCTCCACTTCCATTGCCATATTCTCGGATGACCCTTCATGAAAAACATCATTGAACTCCTGCAAAGTGACCGGAAATGGCGAATGTTCGGCCTGATCCTGGTGGCGATTATCGTCATCGGGACGATACTTTCGCTGATCACCAAGCTCACCCTGATGCGCGACGATGAGAAGACGAGACCACGCATCGCAGTGGTCGGCCCGATGACCGGGGCACTATCTCCGTTGGGCCAGGCGTTGAAACAGGGAGCGGAGTTGCACGTCGAAGCGCTGAACCGTCTGGGCGGCTACAAGGGCCGGCCGATCGAGGTAGTGGCAATCGAGGAATCCGCTGACACCGCCAAGAATATCGTCGCCGACCCGAGAGTCATCGCCGTGATCGGCTATGTCGATGCGGCACGCCTGAAAGCAGATGCACCGGTGTACGCGCAAAGGAAATTGCCGCTGGTCACGACGCTGTTTCTTCAGGAGGCTGTGCCCGGCGTCACCTCGCTGGGCATCGATACGCGCGAGCAGGCGCGCTTCGTCGCCAACTATGCGCGCAACGTGGTGCAGCAGCGCCTGATGTATGTGGTCCGCGAAGAGGGCCTTGAGTTCGATGCCCTGGTCGAGCCTTTTCTCGATGTCTACAAGCGCTTTGACACGCCCGCACGGCAGATCTGGACGCTGCCGAAAGGACCCAATTCGGAAGCCGCCCTGAAGAACCTTCTCGACGCGCTCAAGAACATCGACATCGGTGCCGTCTATATCGCGACCCGCCCGGAAATGGCTGCCCGGATCGTCAAGGGCATCCGCGCCACGGGCAGTTCGCTGGAATTATTCGGCCCGGAGCAACTGGCTACAGCTGCGTTCACGCGCAGCCTCAAGGACCTCGCCGGCAAGAGTGCCGGCATCCAAAGCCACGGCATCGTCGCAGCAACCCCGGTGTTGTTCGACACGGCCAACGAAGAAGCTCAGCTGTTCCAGACTCGCTACCAGAAGAAGTTCGGCGCCTCGCCCGACTGGCTCGCCGTGCTAGCCCACGATGCGGTCAAGGTGGCCCTGTCAGCGACGCCCGGCGAAGAAGAAGTCCATGGCTTGAGCGGCGCCTTGCGCTTCGAGCAGCATCAGGCCCAGTTGCCCATCCAGATGGGTATCTACAACGGCGACCGGATGATCTCGGCGCCGGTGCAACTCCTGCCCATCGCCAAGGGCGCCAGTTTCAATTACATCGAGGCCTTGCGCCAGGGCCGCGTGCTCTACGTGAACGATCGCTTCATGTTCAAGACCAACGTCGTTTATGTCGGCGTCACCATGCATGAGATCGGCGATCTCGACCTGCAAAAGGAAACCGTGACCCTGGACATGTCGATCTGGTTCCGCTATCGCGGCAATTTCAAACCGCAGGACCTGCTCATCGCCAACGCCGTCGAACCGGTCAAATTCGACACCCCGGAAGAAAGCAAGGAAAGCGACGAGGTTCAGTATCGACGCTACCGGATCAAGCAGAAATTCCAGCTCAACTTCACCGGCGCGCAACGCGCCTATGGCCAGCATGTGGCCGGGATCGTATTCCGCCACCGCGAACTCAACCGCAACAACCTGATGTATGTCGTCGACGTCCTCGGCATGCCCAGCGGCAGCGCACTGATCGACGATCTGCACCAGCGCAAGGTGGTGAAGTCAAGCAGCGGCTGGGAAGCTGACAGCGTCTGGGTTTCGCAGGAAGTGGTCCGCGAAATGGGCGACGGCGCGCCGCAATACGTCGGCATGACCGGAGAACAGCCGATGTTCTCGACCATCACCTACGGCGCCCTGATGAAACCCGCCACCGCCAGTGCACGCGACTTCATTGCGCCGGAATACTTCATCTACATCGCCATCTTCGGCCTGATCGGTGCCATCTTCGCCGTCGTCATGGATGCGCGCTACAAGGGCAGATACTGGGTGGTGCAATCCTGGCTGCTGCGGGTGATCTTCTGGCCCATGCTGCTGCTTTCGGTCGGCAACGTCAGCCTCGACTGGGCGTTCAACAACACCGCCCCCGCGACCACGCGCAACCTGGTGCTGATCTATGAAAGCCTGTGGTGGCTGATCGGCGCCTGGCTGCTCGACAAGGCGGTGCGCCGTTTCATCTGGGAATCCCTGGAAGAAAAGACTCAGCGCCAGGTGCCCAACGTCATGAAGTTCCTGACCACCCTGCTGATCCTGACCATGTGCTTCGCCGGCATCACCGCCTTCGTCTTCAACCAGACGCTCACCAGCATGCTGGCGACTTCCGGCGTGCTGGCCATGGTCATCGGCCTGGCCATCCAGGCGAACATTGCCAACGTATTCTCGGGCATTATTCTCAACATCGAACGGCCGTTCAAAGTGGGCGACTACGTCAAGATCAACAACATCATCGGCAAGGTTCAGGACATCACCTGGCGCACCACGCGCATCGAGTCCAACGACGGACAGAGCGTCAGCCTGGCCAACTCCAAGGTTTCCGAAGCCTTGATGGAGAACTACAGCGAGGTGCCACACGGCATCACCTCGGAGACGCACTTCTATACTCGCCCGGACGCGGATCCGATGCAGGTTCTGGCGATCATCAACGAAGCGGTGGCCGGGGCGAGCGCCATCGTCTGCAAGAACGAACCGCTCTACGAACCGATGGTCCGCTACAAGGGGGTGGTGAACGTCAATGGCCACTGGGTCGCCGACTTCACTGCCGGATACCGTGTGGCCATCCTGCCGAAAAAATCCAAGGCGCGCGAGCAGCTATGGACTTACGTCAGGCAGAAGTTTGTCGAACAAGGCATCGCGCTGCTCCCCGCCGAGGGTGTCGGCAGCGTCGCTGTGGAGGCAAAGAATGGCTGAAGGAAGATTACTCGACGCGCTGCATCCGTCCATCCACTTTCGGTGCAATGCTGCCGGCGGTTGAGAGATACTCGATAGCCTCAGCCGTTTCGGTGCGGGCATTTTCCGCCGTAATCTCGCGGGGCAAATCCTTGAGCATGGCGTAGCCGTCACCGCCGCGACCGAGGTAATTATTGACCGCGATGGTATAGTCGGCAGCATCGTCGAGGCTGCGCCCGGCGATCTCGACCGCAATCAGGCGCTGTCCGACTGGACGACGGACATCGTACTTCACCTGCATCCCGGAAATTTGCGGATAGCGGCCGCTTTCGCGACTCGAATGCAGTTCGGACAGGCCATATTCCAGAGCCTCGCGCAGCACGCGACCGGTGATGCGCAGCTTGATGATGGGATTGTCGAACGGGAGTATGGTCATCAGGTCGCGCCGGGTCAGCGTGCCGGGACCATAGCCGGCGTTGGAGCGGATGCTGCCGCCATTGATCAGGGCGACATCGGCCTTGACGCTGGCGCGGAAGATGTCGGCTAGCCAGTTGCCGAGATTCGTTTCTCCGGAACGCACCGCCGACTGACGGGCGTTGAGTTCGACCGTCGTGGTCCCGACCGTTTGGCCGTAGCGCTCCTCCACCTGTTTCTCATAGAAGGCGGCCACCCCGGCAACCGCCGGATTTTCGGCAATGGCATTGGTCACCGGAAGTATCACCCAGTCCATGGCGGGTGGGTCATTGTTGGCACTATTGAAAGTGAGGTCGATGCGCACGACATTGCGCGTGTCCGAGCCTGCCTTGAAAATCGGGACCAGACCATCCAGGGATTGCATCAAGTCATGGTCGTGTCCGCCAAGTATTAGATTGACGCTGTTGTCGGTCGACAGCCTTAAATCCTCGGCCATGTCGAGGTGTGTGACCGCGACCACATAGCGCACGCCCGAGGCGCGCAAGCGCTCTGCTTCCTGCTTCACCGTCTGGCGCGGATCGAGAAAGCGCGCGTTCGGACCAGGCGTGGAACTCTTCAGGGTCGATTGCGTGACGACGCCGACGAAACCGATCTTGACGCCGCCGAAATCCTTGACCAGCGAGGGCACAGCAGTGCCGAACAATTTGCCGCCGGCCGCCATGTCGAGGACATTGGCGGTGACCCAGGGAAACTTCGATTCGTCCATGCGCGTCTTGAGCACGTCGGGGCCGAAGTCGAATTCGTGGTTGCCGAGTACCGCCAAATCCAGGCCGACGGCGTTCCAGCCGGCGATCATCTGGGCGCCGCGAAACGTGTTGGAAGAAACCGAGGGAGAAATGGTGTCCCCGCCGAGAATCAGCAGGGTGTTGGGCGATTCGCTCCTGATCCTGTCGCGTAGCGTCGCCAGGCGCGCCAAGCCGCCGCGAGTGCCCTTGTCGACAGCCATCAGTTGATAGATGTCGTTCACATGCAGGAGCGTGACACGAACCTGCTCGGCATCGGCGAAGCTAGACTTCGCCAGCAGGATGAAGACGAAGAGAAAGTATTTCAGAAACTGGCGGGCGCTCATGTCATCCTCCGAGCACTACTGCGAGTTGAAGTTCAGCGACTCGCTATTCCACCAGCAGCGGCCACTCCCTGATCAGGTCGGCAAATCCGTTGCGTTCCATGATTTCCTGCCAGGCCGGGCTGGCTTTCAAGGCCAGCCATTTCTGGTTGAACTGATCGACATCGGCCTGGGTGAAGCGCCGTGAGGAAAAAGCCGAGCGCAACGGGACCATACCCACGGACGCTTCCAGCACTTCGAGATGGCGCATCACGCCCTCGGTGCGAAAGACGAAAATGTCGGTCAGCGCGGCCAGTATGACCATATCCACCTGCTTGAACAACAGCGCACGAATGACCGCACCGTCGGAATCGAAGCGCAGCAACTTGATGTCCTTGTTCTTCTCGAGCAAGGGGTACTGGTAGCCTTCGCGTCCGGCTATGGTCTTGCCCTTGAGATCGCCCAGGTTTTTCGCCGTGAAGCCCTCCCCGGCCCTGACCGCGAGTACGTTGTACTCGTCGACGAGCGGTTCGGAATACAGGGCGGTACCCTTGTTGCGCGATGAAAGGATGCGCACCGCGGCAATATCGATCTGACCGGCGTCGAGCGCCCTGGGTATTTCACTGGCCGGCATGGAAATGTAAACCGGCTGCAAGCCCATGTCGTGCACGATTTGATCGACCGCCTCGAGCATGACGCCCATCGGCCGGCCCTGATTGAGCTTGGCGAAGACGTTATTGGGAACGCCCACCTGGACACGGGGCAGCGGCTTTTCGGCCGGCGCAACGGCGGCCTCCTGCTGAGCTGAGCAGGTCAGCGATATGGCGGCCAGCGCGAGGCCTAACCAGCGCGACGCGCTCATACCTTGACCTCCTTCGCCCGTTGTATTCCGGGTGCCACCGGCAGAGGTGGCAGCTTCAGCCCGCTGGGTGCCACGCCAGGCGCTGCCGGGGGCGCCGCATCAGCGGGCGCCTCCTCTGCAGGCGTTTCTTCCACGGGTCCGGCCGCGGCAGCCGCAGGTTCTGCAAACTCCAATTCTTCCGCGGCAGTGCAAACGCCTACCGACCCGTCGGGCATTTTCGCGCGGCACAAGCGCGCGTCCTGCAAAATCACGTTCTTCAATGTGGCCCCGGTGAAATCGGCCTTGATCAGGTCTGCCCCTTCCAGATTGACGGCATCGAGGATGGCGCCGCGAAAATCAGCCTCGCGCAGTTGCGACTTGCGAAAGTTGACGCGCACCAGATAGGTATTGGCAAAGTTGCCCTGATTGATCAAGGCACCGGACAGGTTGGCGCTATACATGTCGGCCCCCTGAAAATTGGCGCGGCGCAAGGTCGCACCCTGCAGGTCGGCATCGCGCAGCCGTGCTCCGGCAAGCGTGGCGCCGCTCATATTGACGTGACGCATATTGGCACCGGTGAGTCTTGCTTCGGTGAGATCGGCCCCTTCCAGAACTGCCGTCAGAAAATCCGTGTCCGACAAGTCGCTGCGGGAAAGATTGGAACGCGACAGCACCGCCATGCGGAAGCTGGCCTTGCGGAATGATCCGCGAAACATGGAGGCATCCTCAATGTATGCCTTGGAAAAGTTGACGCCATCGAAATTGGCCCACTCCAGACGGGCGAAATGAAGGATGGCAGAAACGAAGGTGGAATGCGACATGTCCGACCAGGAGAAATTGGCGCCGAAGAGATAGGCACCGGTCAAATCCCGATTCGTCAGGTTGCGCCCGGAGAAGTCCTCGTAGCGCAAATCGCAGAACTTGCAGACCGCTTTGCTGGTGACGCGCTGGTACGCCTTTTCCTTGGTCCCAAAAAACGAACCGCTCGCCTCCGCCGCAGCTATCGGGATCGAAAAGACGAGACCGAAAAGCAAGGCGATCGTACCGATAGACCTGATCATCGCCTGTTCCTAGTAGTAAAGAAAGTCCTGGATGGCACGCAAGCGGTCCTGCACCGAGCGCGCATCCGACCAGCTTTCAAGATCAACGTCGCCGGTACGAAACTCACGATAAAGCGTGTTTTCCTGCAACTGGTGGAATACCGATGCCCAGTTGGGGTAAGGCTTGAACCAGTCCGAATAACGGGCGCGCAGGCTGGCGATCGGACGATCTTCCTCGCTCAGGGTCTTTTCGTGTTCCAGACGCGCCTTCTCCGGCTGATAGACATATTCGGGCTGGCGCGGCGTGATCAGTATCAGCACCGATTTCTGGAAATCCGAATTGGTCCGGTGCGAGAACAGGTATTGCATCACCGGCACATCCTGCAGCAAGGGCACGCCGTCGCGGTTGGTGTCCGATTCCTTCTCGCTCAGACCGCCCAAAATAAGGGTCTCACCGAAGCGCATGACGACGTTGGCCTTGACCTTGTTCTTGGTCATCTCGAGCTTCTGTACGAACAAGGCGTCAGGATTAGGCGTCTTGATGAAAGTGCGCTCGGCCAGTACGGACATGCGTAATCGGCCATCCGACAGGATCGTCGGCGTCATGGTCAACTGAACGCCGATGTCCTTCTTGATGCTGAGCGGATTTGATCCCAGTCCGCCCGGATTGGAAACGGCCGTCAGTTCGGTACCGGAGAAGAACTCCGAGGGTCGTCCGACCAGCGCCACCAGCGTGGGGCGAGCCAGTACCTCGTTGCGCTGGTTTGCGGCATTGAAGATATTCAGTGAGTAAGTGATGGACGGGAGCGTGATGGTGCGCGTGATGCTGTCGGCCGAGACGCCGGCGTTATTGCCCTGGGTCCGCTGGAAAGCCGGATTGGTGGCGCCACCGAACTGGATCTGCAGACCGCTCAACAGGTTCACGCCCTGCGAGGAGGAAATGGTTTCCTCGGTACTGATCATGACCACATCGACAACGACCATCTTGTGCTCTTCGGCCGACAGTTCAGGCGGCGGCGGTTCCGGCGCTGCAGCGGCGGCCGCATCTGCCGGGGCCTCGGCCGGAGCGTCGGCCGGAGCGTCGGCAGGAGCCTCGGCCGGGGCCTCGGCAGGAGTACCCTGGACCTTGATGAAATGGCTCAGCGTCGGCAAAGCGGACTGTGCGGCCATCGGGGCGCTGGGCACCGGGCCGCCCTGCAACGACGCTTTGGCGGCGCCACTGACCAGGCCGGCATTCCTGCTGTCGTGATAACGTGCCCACTCCTTGAGTCGTCTTTCCAAATGGGCGAGCAGGCGCTCTTCGGCCCCGCTTTTGCGCAGCCTATTGAGAAATTCCTGGGCCTGTTCCTGTTGCCCCAGAGCCGCCATGACCATGGCCGAGTTACGCATCAGCATCGGGCTGTCCATTTTTCCCGAAGCTTTCAGCGCCGCGAGCGCACCGGCGGCGATATCCGGTGCCTGGCTGCGATAGGCGGCGAAGAGCAGGCCATTGAGCACTTCCGCGTCATCCGGACGCAGCATCATGGCTTCGGCAAACTCGGGCACCGCCTTGTCAAAATGGCCGTCATCAATGCGCAGACGACCGAGGTAGTAGTGCGCCATCCAGTTGCCCGGATCGAAACGCAAGGCCATTTCGTAACCCTTGGCGGCCACTTCGTAGCTCGCCGGCTTTCCCTGCCGGGCCATCAGGTGATAGATCAGCCCGTTGATGAGGTGGTAGTAGGATTTGTCGATCTTCTGCTGCAGGGCCTTGTTGATGGTGACGGACGCTTCCTCCAGATTATTTTCGGAGATCAGCCTCAGGGCCTCACCGGCAAGCCGGTCGGATTCCGAAACGCCGGCGCGCGGCTTGAAGGAATATACCGCCGACGCGCTTGACGCAGAGTCGGCGAATGCGCCGGCGGGGCCGACCAAGCAACCGGCGAGCAGTATCGCCAGGGACAGCGAGACCAGCCGGGCGCGATAAACGGGAACAGGAGCGGTCATTCACGGGTCATGGGAAAGAAGTGTGATGGAATTTAGCATCTTGGATTCGCACCAATCTGATGAAAACTGAGATTAGGCGAATCGTGTCATCCGCCGCGCCAGGCCTTGCGTTATAGTTTAGGCCTAACGAATTTTTGGCCGCACCGAAAGAGGAGATCCGACATCCTTTAGCTACATGGTGTTTCGTTAGGTAAATTGCACCGCCCTGTTCAATCCTTCGAAAGGAATGGCTCATTTAGCGAATGATGTTGTTGAACTCATACCCTGACGGCGAGAGCGAGCAACTGCACGGGATCCGGGCTGAATCGCGGCGACCGGTCGAGCGCCCTGAACCAACCGAGATAATTTGCGAGGTATTTCGTGG
>CAILCO010000054.1 GCA_903832735.1 uncultured Sterolibacterium sp. | reverse complement strand
GGTGTTTCCTCCCCCGCAGAAGCAACAGCAACAACCAAGTCAAAAGCAAAACCGGGGCAGCGCCGACCAGCTGTAGATGCAGTCACGTGTGCAGCCTAAACTCGGCAGGATTCTGTCTTGACTTCGGGGTCCACTTTAGTTTTGCCATGCCACCAATGTTGGCGGCGTGACGGATATGGCACTACGGGATATGATACCCAGCGGATCAAGGGTGGCACGGCGCGATGAAATGGCGAACCATGAGGCAGACAAGCGCGAATATGCTGGCGGCCATTGTGTTCATTCCCGGCGGCTTTGCCTATGCCGACATGACCGGCAAGGTGGTTGCGGTGGCCGATGGTGACACCATCACCGTGCTCGATGGCGCCAAGACTCAACACAAGATTCGCCTCGCCGGCATCGACGCGCCAGAATCCAAACAGGCGTTCGGCCAGGCATCGAAGAAGCACCTGTCCGACTTGGTGTTCGGTCGTGACGTTACACTCGACTGCGGTAAGACAGACAAGTACCGGCGTGAGGTCTGCGTCGTCATGGTCGATGGTCAGGACGCCAATTTGGCCCAAGTGAAAGCCGGCATGGCGTGGTGGTATCGGCAATACAAGAAGGAGCAGACGAGCCAACAGAGGCCGGCCTACGAGGCCGCAGAGGCATTCGCAAAGGCTGGCAAGGTTGGACTGTGGGGCGATGCTGATCCGGTGCCGCCATGGGAGTGGCGTCATCGGCAGGTCGATAGTCGGCGATGACCGTGCTGCGGATTCAGACTGATTGCACTTAATCGCTCAAAAAGCAGAACGGGAGCCGCAGCCCCCGTTCCTGTCTCGGCAAAGGGAGGTGCTCTATGAAGGTGAACTGGGACCATCGGTTAAGGGACGGGTTCTTCTATGCGATGGCATCCGGGGTCAATTTGCTATTGCTCTCCTTTTTCTATCAGATTCACACCATTCATTCGCAGGTCTTCTTCGTGGCATTGCTCTTTCCGTGGTGGTTCCTCACCGTTCAGGCGATTCGGCGATTGCTCCCTGAGTTCTTTGGCGATCTGGAATACACGGTGTACAAGATAAAGAGGGAAGAAGGCAAACCGAAAGAAGCGATCAACCTTGGCGATTCCATCGCCCAAAATATGCCGTCCGCGCAGACGTCACGAGAGAGGCCGCCGACGAGTGAGGACTTTTGGCGCGAGCAAAGGGCCGTGCCGGGTTCGCAATCGCAGAAGGGGGAGTCGCCGATCTCCGGGCTGCGCATCGTGCCCGTCTCCTATCCGAGGCAGGTGAATGAATCAACAGAGCAGAACGCCAGAAGCCGGATGCTCCGTGACGTGTTAATTGAGGTATCCAAACCATTGCCTGTTGCGAGAACTTTGGACGGATTGCGTCCCTCTCAGGAAGCCTTGATCGCTATTGATGTCGTCAACGAGAAGTGGCAACCACTCGTAGATTTCGCCAGACATGCCAAGCAAGAAGCGAAATCCAGTTGCGACTTGACACTACTGCGACAGGTACATGATATTTCGGTGAACTGCGACGTGAAATCGCTCTTGCAGCCGGTATGTGGCATCTCAGTTATAGGAGATGTTTCCTTTGTAATGGCGATTCAAAGCAAATATGGTCCGATCGACTTTGACGGCTTTTGTGACGCTATCGCCTTGAAGGACGGCGCGCGATTGCCTTTTGAGCAGGGACTACGTTTTGAACCTTCCTTGGATGGCGCGCTGACAGCCTTTTTTCTTAAGGTCGTACTACCCGGTCATTGGGCGTGGGGACATGGCATGTACGATAGAGACCAACAGCTATTGACAACCGCGGAGTCCGCCGTGGCAATATTGCTAAGCGACAGAATCTCTCCTGAGAACCCAGAGCTTCGCAGTCTGACAACTCCTCCAGGCATTCGCGTCTCTCGAAGAGATGACATCATTGAAGTCGGTTGTCTTGCCTATTGGCCCGGAAAGGGAATCTCCGATTTTGTCGTGACTATTCAAGGTGGCCAGTTAACAAAAACCCAGGAGCACGTATTGTTTCATTGGGGTCGAGGAATTCTTTACTGAGGGGACGCCGGTCGAAACCTTGGCAGCAATGATTGAGCGCTCGCCCTTGTGCGACTGTGGGAGCGGCGGCATCGGTAGATCTATAGTCGGCGCTGGCGATACGGCGTAAGAAGGGCAGCATCCTGCTGGAAGGGGTAACTTTAGGGGTAACTCATAACTCCCGAAGAGATAGATCATTGCGGCACAATCGTTTCAGGCTTCTATTCAGGTGACGCCGCCTCCACCATTTAATTGGGCCACCCTTACCCGGTGGCCTTTTTCTTTTGCTTTAGCCACTGCTTCGCTGGCACAAGTACGAGCATTGCCGAAACTGCACTTCATTTCCCTTTCAGGCGCTCGTTCTGCGGGAACATGAAGCGCTTTGTTTCATCATCCACTTCGGTCTTGAAAGCATGGCGCGTCTTGAGCAATTCGGCGCGTTGGGCGGCGGGTCGCGCGTTGATCTCATCTAGCAGGCGCTTGATCTGCGGATAAGTGTTCCAGGTGGCATCGCCGGTGCCCAGCACATAGGGCAGCAGGCGCGCCCAGCCCCAGAAGCCCATATCGACGATCGAATAGTCATTGCCGAGCATGTAGGGCGACGTGACAAGATGGTCCTCGATGATTTTCCAGTGGCGATGCGCCTCGAAATCATAGCGGTTGAGCGCATATTCCTTGGGTTCCGGCGCCGCATGGCGGAAGTGCACCGATTGTCCGGAAAACGGGCCGATACCGCTGGCGATGAACATCAACCATGAGAGCAAATCGCCGCGCGCGGCACTGTTCGCTGCCAGCGGGACGAAGCGTTGTTCACGGTCCGCCAGATAAAGCAGGATCGCATTGCTGTCGAACACCCGCACATCGCCGTCAACGATGGCTGGCACTTTGCCGTTCGGGTTCACCTTCAGGTATTCCGCAGAAAACTGCTCGCCCTTGCGCGTGTCGACCGGAACGGGTTCATAGCGCAGACCCAGTTCCTCAAGGAGCAGGGCAACCTTCATCGGGTTGGGGGCGGCGTTGTAATAGAACTTCAACATGGCAAGGTCGCTTTCGCATAGGGTGTGCACTAAGGGTGTGCACGAAGCGCTTGATTATATCGGCTGTGCCTGGCTTCTGAAGCAATCGCTATCCGCTAGGGCCAGAACTGCGAGAAATACCACGAGTGATCTATCCGTCATTTCCTCGATGGCGGAAAAGGCGGACAATCCAGCAGAAGAGGCACAAACCCGCAGCGGGGAACCGGAAATGGACGAAACCGATCAGCCAGGCGTTAATCTTAGTCTTGCACAGGCTCTAAGCGCCACGCTAGCGCGCCAGCACGACGCCTACTTCGCGCATCCGGTGCCCAGCCTGGCCGAGCGCCGTGCCGATCTGCAGCAATTGCAGCGCTTCATCCGCAACCACAAGCAGGCCCTCTGTGCGGCGATCAGCGCCGACTATGGTCATCGTTCGCGGCACGAAACCCTGATGGCCGAGATCTTCCCGGCGATCGATGCGATCGACCATGCCATCGGCCACCTGCGCGGCTGGATGAAGCCGCTGCGACGCGCCGTAGACTGGCGTCCCTTCTTCGGCGCCAGGAACCGGGTGATCCCGCAGCCGCTGGGCGTGGTCGGCGTGATCGTGCCCTGGAACTTCCCGCTCAACCTGAGCCTAGTGCCCTTGACCTCGATCTTCGCAGCCGGCAACCGGGCGATGGTCAAGATGTCTGAAAACTCGCGGAACCTGGCACAACTGCTGGTCGAACGCATGCCGGCCTACCTGCCGCCGGAGAAGTTGCAATTCTTCGACGAGACCGGTGGCGTCGGGCTCGAATTCTCCAGACTGCCGTTCGATCATCTGCTATTCACGGGTTCCGGCCAGACCGGCCGCGCGGTGATGAGCGCCGCCGCGCAGAATCTCTGTCCGGTAACCCTGGAACTGGGCGGGCGATCGCCAGCCATCGTCTGCGACGACTTCGCCCTGCGCACCGCCGCTGCGCGCATCCTCTACGGCAAATGCCTCAACGCCGGGCAGATCTGTACCACGGTGGATCATGCCTGGCTGCCGCAGCAGCGCATCGAGGAATTCCTGCGGCTTGCGCTCGAGATCGTCCCCGCGCGCTACCCTAGACTTGATACTCCCGATTACACGGCAATCATCGACCAGCGCTCGTTCGACCGCTTGCTTCATAGCCTGGACGATGCGCGGGAGCGCGGCGCCAGGGTGATACCGTTGCTGCCAGGCCCGGCGTTCGACCGCGCCACGCGCAAGATCGCGCCGCACATCGTGCTCGATGCGCCCGACGACAGTTTATTGATGCAACGCGAAATCTTTGGCCCCATCCTGCCGCTGCGCGGCTATACCTCGCTGGACGATGTGATCGTGAGTATCAACGCCGGACCGCGCCCCCTGGCGATCTATCCCTTCAGCCACGACCGCCGCCGGGTGCAAAGACTGCTGGATCAGGTGATGTCCGGCGGCGTCTCAGTCAATGACGCGCTGTTCCACGTCGCGCAGCACGACCTGCCATTCGGCGGCGTCGGCGCATCGGGGATGGGCCACTACCATGGCTGGGAAGGCTTCCAAACTTTTTCCAAGATGCGCCCGGTGTTCTATCAGGCGCGCCATTCTGCGCTGAAATTCCTCTGGCCGCCGTACGGCAAGTTCGCCGACCGCGTGCTGGCGTTCCTGACCAGGTAAATAAACAGGAAGCTATCAGCCATCCAGACGAAGTCGCAATGTTTGCCCTGGTCCATTCGGATATCATAAACAAACTGCCCTGCCACCTGTTCGAGGAACGCATCGTCATGGCCAGACGCGAACGCATCACCCCGGTCGATACGGCCTGGCTGCGCATGGATCATCCGAACAACCTGATGACGATCGTCGGCGTGATGATCTTCGCCGGCAAGCTCGACATCGACCGTCTGAAACGCACCCTGGCGGCGCGCCTGTTGCATTACCCACGCTTTCGCCAGAAAGTCACCAGCGATGCGACCGGTTCATGGTGGGAAGATGACGATCTCTTCAACATCGACCACCATCTGCGCCGCACCGCCTTGCCGGGCGACGGCGGCAAAGAGGAATTGCAGAACCTCGTCGCCGAGTTGCTCGCCTCGCCGTTTGATCACGCGCGGCCGCTGTGGCAGTTCCACCTCATCGACAATTACCGCAACGGGAAGACCCGCAGCAGCGCCATGATTTTGCGCATCCATCACGCCATCGGCGATGGCATTGCACTGATCGGCGTGGTGCTCTCGCTCACCGACCCGGATGGGGCAACTCAGGTTGGTGAGGTGGACGATTCTGCGAACGGTGCCGTGGAAGAAGATGAAGACCATGGCGGTCTCTGGCGGATGCTCTTCGAACCCAAGACCGGGGCAGTGATCGCCGGCATGCGCTACTCCGGTAGCCTGTTGGAAAAATCTCTGAGCCTGCTCACGAACCCAGGGCAGGCGCTTGACACCATCAGGGACGGAGCCGGCATCGCCGTCGAGATCGCCAAACTGGCAATGATGCCCGACGACGCGAAAACGCGCTTCAAGGGTATCCCGGGCATCGCCAAGCGCGTAGCCTGGTCGGAACCGATCCTCCTCCCTGAAGTCAAGGCTGTCGGCAAAACGCTAGGCTGTTCGATTAATGATGTCCTGCTCTCCGCCGTATCGGGCGCGCTCTCCGCCTATCTGACGGAGAAAGGCGAAGCGCTTGGCGAGGCGGGCATACGCGCCCTGGTACCGGTGAATCTGCGCAGCCCCGGCGACGAAGGCAAACTGGGCAATCACTTCGGCATGGTCACGCTGGAATTGCCGGCAGGCACCAAGAACCCGCTGGCGCGTCTCCACGAGACGCGTAGTCGCATGGAGGAACTCAAGCACTCCTACCAGGCGACTGCTGCACTTACCGTACTCGAGGTCGTCGGGCTGCTGCCGCAGATCGTTCAGGAACATGTGCTCGATCTTCTCGCGAGCAAGGCCAGTGTAGTCATGACCAACGTCCCTGGTCCGCGCGAGACGCGTTTCATGGCCGGTTCCAGGATCATTCAGCAGATGTTCTGGGTGCCGCAGACGGGCAACATCGGCATGGGCGTGTCCATCCTCTCATACGATGGCAAGGTCCAGTTCGGCCTGGTCAGCGACGCCGGACTGGTGCCCGACCCAGAGCGGATAATCGCCTGTTTCGCCCCCGAATTCGAGAAGTTGCTCTACATTCTGCTGCTCGAACCCGACAGCCCGGAACTGGGCCCGGAAGAAGTCGAGGCGCGGCTGTCGGCTGCGTCGAAGAGGGCGAGTTTATCCTCGCGCTCGAGATAGCTCGGATAAATAGTTTTCGTCTTGTTGGCGACATGGACGCCGGCGCCGCTGATGGCCAGACCCATTTGAACGCGTCTGCGAAGTCGCCCCGGTGGTAGGAGCGCCAGGCATCCTGCAGCCGGGCATGGTCCGGATAGCCTAGGCAGTCGGCCCGCTGCAGGCGCGAACATGCTCGCTCGAGCGCAGCACCGGGATAGTCGTAGACCTTGTTCCGATCAGGAAACCTGTTTCAGGCTGGCTTGGCCATAGGCCGTGCTCCTACCGCCTTGCCCGTTGGCGGCTCTCGATCCGGTCCAGGGCACGGTCGAGTTCGAGCACGGTCGCGCCGAGCCTTCGCGCCTGCTTGAGCTTGATCCGCCCAGGCCGCGCCAGCAGCGAACGCGAAGCGTCCGCCAATACCGCTCGGTCCAGCCTTATTCCGTGACGGGCCAGGATGGGTGCCAGTTCGGCGGAGCGGCGCAACAATTCGGCGCGCGTATTCTGATAGGCATGCTCGGCCAGACGGCGGCGGCCCGCATAGCTGAACACGTTGGTGAAGAACATCTCGGCATCATCGCGATTGGGCTCGAACAGTACGACGTCGGCACCTTTGAAATCGACATCGTACTTGGTCATGCCTACTTGCATGCGCGAATGGATGATGGCGCGAAATGTCTGCGACAACACCATCGGCAGACCGCCTTCGACCAGCTTATGCCGCTTCGGGTGGCCGCGTTGCAAAGCCAGATCGGCGTCGAAGGGTACCAGCGGGTTGATGCAGAAAACCAGTTTGGCACCTTCCTTCAGGGCAAGTGAAGCGTGCAGGGTTTTTTTCAGGGCGCCATCGACATAGAAATGGCCGTCGATCTCCACCGGCGGATACAGCCCCGGCAGCGCCGCGCTCGCCTGCACCGCGGTGGAGATCGGGACATGATCGAATCCTGGAGCGCCGAACGGTACCGAAGCGCCGGAATCGAGGTCGGTGGCGACCAGGTAGAGACGGTGCGGCAGTTCGCGAAAATCGTTGCTGCGTCCTGGCGCGGAAAATAACCGGCGCAGGAAGGCGTCGATCGGATGGTTGTCGAATATCCCGGTCGGGATCGCCTTGGACAGACGAGCGAAAGATTCGAAAAAACCTTCGCTGCCCAAGTTAGACAGGTAGTGCCAGGAGGCATCGAGGAGCAGCGGCAATACCGAAGCGATCCGCGTCGCATATTCGCCGAAAGCCGGCTTGAGCAGGATTTCCGGTTCGAAGGGATCCTCCGCCGCCTCGCTTTCAATGAACATCCGGTGCATCTCCAGCGGAGTCAGCCCATTGGCCAGCGCGGCGGCGACCAGTCCGCCCGAACTTACTCCGACATAGATGTCGCAGGCATTGAAGTCGAAACCGATCAGGGCCTCATCGAGCGCCACCAGAGCGCCGACCTGGTACATGCCGCCGAGAGGACCGCCGCCGGCGAAGGCGACGGCGATGCTATCCCGGCTTGCGGCTCGCGGCTTGCGCGGTCCCGGCATTTACTTCGCAGCCGCACGGCGACGCGGAGCAGGCTTGGCTGCCAAGGCCTTCTCGCTCGCGTTCATCTTCGCGACCAGTTCGGCGACGCGCTTCGACAAGGTGTCGATGTCCTTCTTGGTCGGCACGCCAAGACCATGCAGCGCCTGCGCCACGCGATCTTCGAAGACCTGCTCCAACTTGTCCCAGTTGCCGCTCGCTTTGGCGGCCAGTTCGCCTACCTTGACTTGCGCCGCCTTGCAGGTCCGCGCCTGAATCGCCTCGCCTTCCTTGACCAGCGAATCGAACATCTTGCCGCCTTCTTCCTGAGCCTTGCTGTAGGCGCCAAGCCCGGCCAGCCAGATTTGCTGAGCCGATTCCTTGATCGTCATTGCCAGTTGATTCTCGGATATGCCTTCCGCCAGCGTTTTGGTTTTCTTGACCATGGTGAACTCCCGATGTTGGTTGATCATGAGGCGGCAGCATTGCCGAACCTCCGTGCATGCAATTCAGCGCAGCGAATCTGCAAATGAGAACCGAGAACCGTTGCACCTGCCTGCGGCATCGAAATTAAATATGCCGCAGGCGTATGATATACGATTATTGCGACCTTGAAGGAGCAGCGATGATCTACTTCGTCACCGGCGCCAGCGGATTCATCGGCAAGCGCTTGGTCAGGAAGCTGCTGGCCCGGAGCCATGCCACCGTCTACTTCCTGATGCGCGACGGCAGTGCGGACAAGCTCGCGGCGTTGCGCCAATTCTGGGGCGCCGATGCGGCACGGGCGATCCCGGTGCAGGGCGATATTACCCAAGCTGAACTTGGCGTCAGCAAGGCGAACCAGAAGAAGCTTGCGGGCAAGGTCGAGCATTTTTTCCATCTTGCCGCCGTCTATGACCTTGCCGCCAATGCCGAAGTCCAGATCGCCGCCAACGTCGCAGGCACCCGAAACGCCATCGGCCTTGCCGCCGCGCTGGCCGCCCGGCATTTCCATCACGTCAGTTCGATCGCCGCCGCCGGCCTCTACGACGGGGTGTTTCGCGAAGACATGTTCGACGAGGCCGAGCACCTCGACCATCCCTATTTCGCCACCAAGCACGAAGGCGAGAAACTGGTGCGCACGGAATGCACGGTGCCCTGGCGTATCTATCGCCCCGCCATGGTCGTCGGCGATTCCCAGAGCGGCGAAATGGACAAGGTGGACGGGCCCTACTACTTTTTCCGCCTGATCCAGAAGATGCGCCGCGCCCTGCCGCCCTGGCTGCCGTGCATCGGCATCGAGGGTGGCCGGATCAACATCGTGCCGGTCGATTTCGTCGTCGCCGCGCTCGACTACATCGCCCATCTCGACGGTCACGACGGCGAGTGCTTTCACCTCACCGATCCGGAGCCGATGCGCGTCGGCGACCTGCTCAATGTCTTCGCTCGTGCCGCCCATGCGCCGCAGATGGTGATGCGCGTCAATGCCGCGCTGCTCGGTTTCATTCCGCGCGAGTTGAAAATGAGCCTGCTGGCGCTGACGCCGGTTCGGCGTTTCCGCCGTGCGGTGATGAAAGACCTGGGCTTGCCCGATGACATTCTTCAGTTCATCAACTACCCAACCCGCTTCGACTGCCGCGACACCGAGAAGCTGCTAAAGGGCGCAGACATCGCCGTGCCGCCTCTTGAGCAATACGCCTGGCGCCTGTGGGACTACTGGGAGCGCCACCTCGATCCCGAACTGTTCATCGACCGCAGCCTGAAGGGCTGCGTTGCCGGCCGCGTGGCGCTGATCACCGGCGGTTCGTCGGGCATCGGCAAGGCCACCGCGCTGAAGATCGCCGAAGCGGGCGCCACCGTCATCATCGTCGCCCGCGATGCGGGAAAACTGGAGGAGACCCGGCGCGAAGCGGCCGCAAAAGGCTTGCGGCTCATCACCCACGTCGCCGATATCGCCGACGCGGCGCAATGCGAGGCACTGGTAAAGACCCTGATCGAGAACCATGGGAGTGTGGATATTCTGATCAACAACGCCGGCCGTTCCATTCGGCGCAGCATCGAGAGTTCCTACGAGCGCTTCCACGACTTCCAGCGGACCATGGAGATCAACTATTTCGCCGCGCTGCGCCTGACCCTGGGACTGCTGCCGCAAATGACCCTGAAACGGCGCGGACATGTCATCAATATCTCCTCCATCGGCGTGCTGACCAATGCACCGCGCTTTTCCGCATACGTCGCCTCCAAGGCGGCCCTGGAAGCCTGGACGCGCTGCGCGGCAGCGGAATTCATCGACCGCGGCATCGAATTCACCACCATCAACATGCCGCTGGTGAAGACCCCGATGATCGCCCCGACGAAATTCTATGAACATGTGCCGACGCTATCCCCGGAGGAGGCCGCCGACATGGTCGTAGACGCCGTCGTCCGCAAACCGGTGCGCATCGCCTCGCGCCTGGGCGTGTTCGGTGAACTGCTGCATGCGGCGTCGCCGCGCCTCGCCCAGATCATCATGAACACGGCCTTCCGGATGTTCCAGGACACGCCCCCCGCCGAGTCGGGAAGAAAGGAAGGCGCGGAACCGCCCAGCGCCGACCAGATCGCGGTCACGCAGTTGCTGCGCGGAATTCACTTCTGACCCGGGAAGCTGTTTAGCCTGAAACCCCGACATGAAGAGCACCTTCTCAAGCCGAGTTCAGTTCGGCCTCGATACAGGCAAGGACGGCCGGCGAGCAGCCCATGGAGAGATGGCCGACGCCAACGAGGGCGATGATGCGCGCGCCGGGCAGGACCGCGCTTGCCTGGGGCATGACGAAGTTGTCGTGGCGGCTGTATATCGACGTGGTCGGCACCGGCAAGGTTTCCCTTGCCAGCGATTCCAGCCATGGGCTGCCCGGCTCCATCTGACGCGCATTGCGGCCGATGCCCAGACATGCCAGTACGCTGCCGTGGTGGCCCGTGCCCAGGGTGATCAGGCGGGCCACCTTGGACCCACCGTGGCGTCTCAGGTAGGCGCGCGCGACCAAGCCGCCCATGCTGTGCGCGATCAGCACCACCTGCCCTGCGCCGGTTTCCGCGAGCAGGGCAGCGATGCGCTGCGCCACCTGCTCGACGAAATCGTCGATGCCGGCATAGGCCGGCTCCAGGCTGATCGTCGCCACCCCATGCCCGCCCGCCCTGAGCTGGCGGCGCAGCCACCACCAGTAACCGCGATTGCAGCAATAGCCATGGATCAGGAGCAGCGGCTTTTCCCCGGGGGGCAGGCTGCCGACGGCATCCTCGCCCATCAATGGCGTCGCCAGCGGCTGGATCAGCGAGTAGCTCGCGACGAAGCAGGCATACTCGCGCAATGCCTCGCAGGCGAGGCGCACCAGGCCTGTTCGCTGCTCCGGCGGTATCGGCGACGCGTGGCGCCAGGCATAGACGTAGGTCAGCGCCAGCAGTGCCGCACGCACGCCCAAGGCCCAAGCCAGCAGCGCCAGCGCCACGCACCCCGCCGGCACATGCATAAGCGCCATCCACCCGAGGCCGACCCCGACATAGCTCAGGATTTCCAGCAGCAACAGAAAACGCAGGGCATGTTCGAGCATGACGGCCGGCTCCCGATTCAGCGAATCTCCAGTGCGTGGTTAATAACACAATATGACAGAGGCTAGCGAAAAAGACATCGTCGTCGCACAGCTCGTCGCCACGTCGCAGCAGGCGCGCAGCCTGCGCGAGAGCAAGGCGGCGACGGCCAGGGAGGCGCAACAGCGGATGCGCCTGCGCGAATGGCAGGCGGAGCGCCTGGCCCTGACCTATGGCGATCTGCTGGAGAACGAGCGCTTCGGGTCTGCGGCGGAGTTTTTCCTGGCCGACCTGTATGGCTCGAAGGATTTCAGCGCGCGCGACGCCGACATCGCCCGCCTGATTCCGCTGATGTCCAAAGCGCTGCCGCTGTCGGGCTTGGAGACGGTCTTGCATGCTGTCGAACTGGATGCATTGTCGGAACGCTTCGACGCCGAAATGGCTGCAGAGTTGCAACGACGCGGCGTGCGTATCCTGGACGGTGCCAGCTACGCGGCGGCCTATCGCAAGGTCGGCGACCGGCCCGGACGCGAACGGCAGATTGCGCTGATCGGCGAGACCGGCGGCGCCCTCGACCGCCTGACCCGCAGGCCGTTGATCCGCGGCCTGCTGCGTGTGATGCGGGAGCCGGCGCAACTGGCTGGCATGGGTGCGATCCAGTCGTTCATGGAGCGCGGCTTCGACACCTTCCACCGCATGGGCCAAGCCGAAGAGTTTCTCGAAACCATACGGGCCAGGGAAACGCAGTTGCTCAATGATTTGTTCGCGGGGCGGCTGCCGGCCAGCCTGCTGAAGGTCACGCCCGTTAGCTGCCAGGGCTGGGGCTAAGGGCAGAATTCAACCAAACGAGGAGTCGACATGAAAAACATCTGGCTCAAGGAGTACCCGGAAGGCATCCCGGCCGAGGTCGACATTCACGAGTACTCGTCGCTGCGGGACATCCTGGAGAAGACCTGCGTCAAATTCGCTAAACTCCCCGCCTACGGCAACATGTCGGTGTCGATGAGCTATGGCGAACTGGACCGGCAGAGTCGCCATTTCGCCGCCTACCTGCAGCATGAGTTGGGGCTCGTCAAGGGGGATAGGGTGGCGATCATGCTGCCCAATCTCCTGCAATATCCGGTGGCCATGTTCGGGGCGCTGCGCGCCGGGCTCACCGTGGTCAATGTCAATCCGCTGTATACCGCAAGGGAGCTCGAACACCAGTTGCGCGATTCCGGCGCAGCGACGATCGTGGTGCTGGAAAATTTCGCCCGCACCCTGCAGGAGGTGATGAACAGAACGCAAATCAGGACCGTCATCACGACCCAGATCGGCGACATGTTCCCGGCCGTCAAGTCGCTCCTGACCAACCTCGTCGTAAAGCACGTGAAGAAATTGGTGCCCGATTGGGATATCGCCGGGACCACCCGCTTCAAGCAGGCCTTGCGGACGGGCCAGCGGCACCCGCTCAGGGAGGTGCCGCTCTGCCACGACGACATCGCCTTTCTGCAATACACCGGGGGCACCACGGGCGTGGCCAAGGGCGCCATCCTGACCCACGGCAACATGGTCGCCAATCTGCAGCAAGTCGCCGCCTGGGTCGCCCGTGACCTTGAGGAAGGCGTCGAGACCATGGTCCTGCCGCTGCCGCTGTACCACATCTTCGCCCTCACCTCGAACCTGGTGTTCTTCAAGATCGGCGCGCACAACATCCTGATCACCAATCCACGCGACCTGCCGGGCTTCGTCAAGGAATTGAAGAGCATCCGGGCGACCGGAATGATCGGCGTGAACACGCTCTACTACGCCTTGCTCAACACCGCAGGTTTTTCCGAGGTCGCCGCGCACACCCTGAAAGTGGCGATCGCCGGCGGCATGGCGGTGCAACGCGCCGTGGCCGAGAAGTGGAAGCAAGTGACGGGGGTTCCACTCATCGAAGGCTACGGCCTTACCGAAACCTCGCCGGTGGTCACCTCCAACGCGCTCGACATCAGGGAATGGACCGGGACCATAGGCCTGCCGATCCCGTCGACCGACGTAGCCTTGCTCGACGAGGAAGGCCGGGAAGTGCCTCTGGGCGAGATCGGCGAGATCTGTGTCCGCGGACCGCAGGTCAGCCGAGGCTACTGGAACCGCCCGGAAGAATCTGCCAAGGCGTTCACCCAGGACGGCTGGTTTCGTTCCGGCGACATGGGCACCATGAACGACAAGGGCTATGTCAGGATCACCGACCGCAAGAAGGATATGGTCCTGGTCTCCGGATTCAACGTCTATCCCAACGAGGTCGAGGATGTGATCATGATGCACCCGGGGGTGAGCGAAGTCGGTGTGATCGGCGTTCCGGACGAGCGCTCGGGCGAAGTGGTGAAGGCCGTCGTCGTGAAGAAGGATAGCGGACTCACCGCGCCGCAACTGATTGCCCATTGCCAGCAGCACCTGACCGGCTACAAGGTGCCCCGGATCGTCGAATTCAGGACCGAACCGCTGCCCAAGACCCCGGTCGGCAAGATCCTGCGCCGCTTGCTGCGCGATAATCCGACGCGCTGAACGTCTTCACCTCAGGCGTTGCGCTCGGAGATGACCGGCCAGACCTTTTTCAGGTAATAGGCCATCGACCAGAGCGTCAGCACGGCGGCGACACTGATCAGCCAGCTGCCGAGCCAGAGCATGCTGATACCGAATAGGCCATCCTGATACAGCAGCAGCGGGATGGCCACCATCTGCGCGGTGGTCTTGATCTTGCCGAGGAAGGACACCGCGATGCTCCTGGCCGCGCCGATCTTGGCCATCCATTCGCGCAACGCCGAGATGGCGATCTCGCGACCGATGATGATGATGGCGATGATGGCGTCGGCGCGTTCGAGCTGGACCAGGACGATCAAGGCGGCAGCGACCATCAGCTTGTCGGCGACGGGATCGAGGAAGGCGCCGAACGCCGAGGTCTGGTCGAGCTTGCGCGCCAGCCAGCCGTCGAACCAGTCGGTGACCGCGGCGACGACGAAGATCACCGTCGCCGCGAGATTCTGCTGGGACAGCGACAGCCAGTCCTGCGGCGCGTAGAACACGCCGACGAAAAGCGGGATCAGGACGATGCGCGCCCAGGTCAGCAGGTTTGGTATGTTCAGCGGCATCGTCGTCCGTCCATATGGCAGTTCAATGCATTTCCCGGTGGATGGTCTCGGCCAGCGTCCGGCTGATGCCTTCGACCCGGCAAAGATCCTCGACCGTCGCCGCAGCCACCCCGGCCAGTCCGCCGAAGTGCGCCAGGAGCTTGCGCCGCCGCGTCGGGCCGACGCCCGGCACGTCCTCCAGCGCCGAACGTCCGCGCGCCTTGGCGCGCCTCGCCCGATGCCCCATGATGGCAAAGCGATGCGCCTCGTCGCGAACCTCCTGGATCAGATGCAGCGCCGGGCTGTCCGGGCGCAATCTTACCGGTTCCGCGCCCTCTCCGACGATCAATGATTCAAGACCGGCCTTTCTTTCTTCGCCCTTGGCCACGCCGACCGTCGTCAGATGCTCCAGCCCGAGTTCGGCGAGCACTTCGCGCGCCACGCCGAACTGGCCCTTGCCGCCGTCGATCAGGATCAGGTCGGGGGCAATCGCCTCGCCTGCCGCGACTTTCTCGTAGCGCCGGGTGAGCGCCTGGCGCATCGCGGCGTAATCGTCGCCCGGGGTAATGCCGGCGATGTTGAAACGGCGGTATTCGCTGTGCTTCATCGCGCCATCGACGCAGACCACGCAGGACGCGACGGTGCCCTCCCCCTGGGTATGGCTGATGTCGAAGCACTCGATGCGCGCCGGCGACTCGGGCAGCGCGAGCGCAGCACTCAGGGCGTCCAGCCGCTGGCGGGCGCCGTTGGCAGCGTGGCGGCGCGCCTCGATGCTGATCCGGGCGTTGTTTTCTGCCATCGCCAGCCAGGCGCGTTCCATCTCGTTCTTCGGCAGACCGGCGACGACTTTCCGGCCCGCGGCCTCGAACACGGCCTGGAGTTCCGCCAGCTCATGGCTGAGGATCAGCCGCGCCGGCGGCGGATGATCGAGATAGTGCTGCTCGACGAAGGCGGCGAGCCCCTCGGCGGCTTCGCACGGCGCGGCGCTCTTCGGGAAATGGGCACGATCACCCAGATGCAGGCCGCCCCGCACCATGGCGAGATTGACGCAGATGCCGCCGGCTTCGGCGACCGCGGCGAGGATATCGACGTCCTCTTCCCCGGTGCTGCTGACATACTGCCGGTGCAGCACCGCCTGCAGGGCGCGGACCTGATCGCGCAAGGACGCCGCCTGCTCGAATTCCAGCGCCTCGGCGGCCGCCTCCATGGCCTCGGTCAGGCGTGCCACCACCTCGCCGTGCCGGCCCTTCAGGAACAGCTCGGCCAGCCGAACGTCGGCAAGATATTCTTCCTTCGACACCAAACCAACGCAAGGCGCCTTGCAGCGCCTGATCTGGTGCAGCAGACACGGCCGCGAGCGATGGGCATAGACGGCGTTCTCGCAGGTGCGCAGCAGGAAGGTCTTCTGCAACAGCTGGATGCTCTCCCTGACCGCGATGCTGTTCGGATAGGGGCCGAAGTAGCGCGATTTCCTGTCGAAGCTGCCGCGGTGGAAGGCGAGCCGGGGGAAAGCGTCGCCCGAGAGCATGATGTAGGGATAGGACTTGTCGTCGCGGAACAGGATGTTGTATTTCGGCGCCAGACGCTTGATCAGGGTGTTCTCGAGGATCAGCGCCTCGGCCTCGGAGCGCGTCGCGGTGATATCGACCCGCGCCACCTGGCTCAGCATCAGCGTGATGCGCGGACTCTGCGCCGTCTTCTGGAAATAGGAACTGACGCGCTTCCTGAGGTTCTTCGCCTTGCCGACATAGAGCACGTCACCGCTCGCGGCGATCATCCGGTAGACGCCCGGATCTTCCGGCAGCGTCGCCAGAAACTCTTTGACATCGAAGGCGGTCGGGTTAGGCACGGAGGATGGAGACCGGGTGGGGTGAGTTGGCTAGCGTTGCGGTAGGATTCTGGCTTCAACGGCCCGGCCTTGTCCAGCACCCCTTAACAATGCGCAAGAAAAACTGGGACATCTTCTGCACCGTCGTCGATAACTTCGGCGACATCGGCGTCTGCTGGCGCCTGGCGCGGCAACTGGCGGCCGAACACGGGCTGCAGCTGCGCCTATGGGTGGACGATCTGACCAGCTTCCGCCGCCTCTGCCCGGAAATCGATCCCGGCCTGGCGACTCAGACCCAGCGCGGCGTCGAGGTCAGGCGCTGGGCATCCCCGTTCCCCGACGCTGCGGCGGCGGAGGTGGTGATCGAGGCCTTCGCCTGCGAGTTGCCGGAAGCCTATCTCGCGGCCATGGCATCAAGGGCGGAGGGCGGCGCCCGGCCGGTGTGGATCAACCTCGACTACCTCTCCGCGGAAGCCTGGGTAGCAGACAGTCACGGCCTGCCCTCGCCGCATCCGCGCCTGCCCCTGACCAAGCACTTCTTCTTTCCCGGCTTCGCCGCCGGCACCGGCGGCCTGCTGCGCGAAGCCGGCCTGCTGCAAAGGCGGGACGCCTGGCGAAACGCAGCGGACAAGGTCGGAACCGAAACTTGGGCCAAGATTTTACCCAGGCTCGGCCTGCCGCCGCCGCAACCCGGAGAGCTCAGCATTTCCCTGTTCAGCTATCGCAACCCGGCCCTGCCCGAGCTCCTGGAGGCCTGGATCGCAGCGCCCGAGCCTATCCATTGCCTGGTGCCGGAGGGCCCAGCCTTGGCCCAGGCAGGTGCCTTCCTGGGCCTTCCCGGGATCAGGGCAGGAGCCAGCGTCTCGCGCGGCAGCCTGATCCTCGATGCCCTGCCCTTCCTCGCCCAGGATGACTACGACCGCCTGCTCTGGAGCTGCGACCTGAATTTCGTCCGCGGCGAGGATTCCTTCGTCCGCGCCCAGTGGGCGGCGCGGCCTATGGTCTGGCAGATCTACCCGCAGGAAGATGCGGCGCACCAGAACAAGCTCGACGCCTTTCTCGATCGCTACTGCGCAGACCTTGCTCCGCCTGCGGCCGCTGCCTGCCGCAAGTACTGGCAGGGCTGGAACGGCGGCGGAAACATGGCAGAGGCCTGGCCCGCATTCTGGCGCCAGCGCCCGGCGCTGGCGGCCCATGCCGGGCGCTGGGCCGAGCAACTGGCGGCAACGGAAGATCTTGCCGGCCAGTTGGTTAACTTCGTGGAAACGTTGATATAATCGCCGATTAATTTTTTCACGCAGGAAGCATCATGAAAACCGCACAAGAACTCCGCGCCGGCAATGTCATCATGGTCGGAGCCGACCCCCTGGTCGTGCTCAAGGCCGAATACAACAAGTCCGGCCGCACCTCCGCCGTGGTCAAGATGAAAATGAAGAACCTGCTCACCGACTCGCCCACCGAGGCGGTGTACCGGGCCGACGACAAGTTCGAACTGGTCATGCTCGATCGCAAGGAGGTCACCTACTCCTACTTCGCCGATCCGATGTATGTGTTCATGGACGCCGACTACAACCAGTACGAAGTCGAGAAAGAGAACATGGGCGATGCCCTGAACTATCTCGAGGAAGGCCTGGCCTGCGAAGTGGTGTTCTACGACGAGAAAGCCATCTCGGTGCAACTGCCCAACTCGGTGGTGCGCGAAGTGATCTACACCGAGCCCGCCGTCAAGGGCGACACCTCGGGCAAGGTGATGAAGCCGGCCAAGATCGGCTCGGGCTTCCAGTTGCCGGTGCCGCTGTTCGTCGAGATCGGCGACAAGATCGAGATCGACACCCGTACCGCCGAATACCGCAACCGGGTCAAGTAGCAAGCTCAGGCCAGCGCGGCGATGCTGCGCTGGCCTGCCTGATAGAGCGCATCGAACTGTCTCCCCGGCGCGCTCTCCGGCGCATCGGGCAGCAGGCGCAGGACGCGGCCGCTGCGCAGCGGATCAGGCGTCACATGCCACTTTTCCAGAAGTTCTCCGACCGCCCCGGGCGCATTGCACACCAGCAGCATATCGCAACCGGCGTCCCAGGCGGCATCGGCGCGCGCCACGATGTCGCCGGCGACGCTCGCGCCTTCCATCGACAGATCGTCGCTGAAGATCACCCCGTCGAAAGAGAATTCCGCCCGCAGTTTGGCCAGCCATGTAGCCGAAAAACCGGCCGGCTTGCCGTCGATCGCGGGATAGATGACATGGGCCGGCATCACCGCGTCGAGCGCGACCCGGCGATAAGGCTCCAGATCGTCGGCCAGCGCCGCGAGGCTGCGGCCATCGATCGGAATCGCCACATGCGAATCGGCGGCGACATGGCCATGCCCCGGGAAATGCTTGCCGCAGGCGGCCATGCCGGCCTGGCGCAAACCGGCGATCAACGCGCCGGCCAGTTCGGAGACGGCGACCGGATCGCGGTGAAAGGCGCGGTCGCCGATGACGCTGCTGGCGCCGTAGTCGAGGTCGAGCACCGGCGTGAAGGACAGGTCCACGCCGCACCAGCGCAACTCCGCGGCCAGGACATAACCGATGCCGCGGGCGGCGGCGAGCGCTTCGTCGCGTCTGGCGTCCCAGAGTTCGCCGAGGCGGCGCATCGCCGGCAGGCGGGTGAAACCTTCGCGAAAGCGCTGCACGCGGCCACCCTCGTGATCCACCGCGATCAGAAGGTGCGGACTGCGTAGCGCATGAAGCTCGGCGCAGAGCTTGCTGAGCTGTTCGGGCGACGCGTAGTTGCGCGCGAACAGGATCATGCCGCCGACCAGCGGATGGCACAGGCGCTGGCGATCGAGTTCGGAAAGTTCGCTGCCATCGATGTCGATCATCAACGGGCCAAGCGGCAAAGCAATCATGTCGTCTCCGAAGGGCCGCGCCGAGCAGGCGACAGCGTGGCACGCCGCGTCAGCGGCTGAAGCACCCTCACCCCCTTCCTTGGGGAATGGGTTGGGGCGTAGGCCGTCATCGTTGCTCCAGGACCACGAAGGCCAGCGCGGCATCCGTCTCGTCGGAAAGCGAGAGATGGGCAGTCAGGCCCAGGCCGGCCAGATGCGCCGCCAGTTCCGGCGCAAACTCGAAACCGGGCTTGCCCAGCGGGTCATGGACGACGCTGATGGACGTCAGCAGGGCCGGACTGCGCACCCCGGTACCCAGCGCCTTGCCGAACGCTTCCTTGGCGGCGAAGCGCTTCGCCAGGAAGCGCGCAGGTTGCACCGCAGCCCGGCAGTCGGCGCGTTCCGAGGCAGCCAGCAGCTTCTCCAGGGCACGCTCGCCGTGCCGCTGGTAGAGCGCGGCGACGCGGGAGATGGTGGCGATGTCGGTGCCGATGCCATAGATCATCCTCTCGCCTCCCGCATCAGCCGCTTCATCCTGCGGATGGCATTTTCCCAGCCCATGAAGACGGCCTCGGCGACCAGGGCATGGCCGATGTTCAATTCCGAGATCTGGGCAATCGCGGCGATCGCCTGGACGTTGCCGAAATGCAGGCCGTGGCCGGCATTGACCTTGAGTCCCCGGCCGACGCCATAGACCGCGGCGGCGCGGACCCGCTCCAGTTCGCGCGCCTGCACTTCGCCGGGTGCGGCATCCGCATAGCGGCCGGTATGCAGTTCGACGACCGGCGCGGCGCAACTGATGGCGGCATCGAGTTGCGCCGGCTCGGGATCGATGAACAGGGAAACGCGTATGCCCGCTGCGGCCAGCCGCAGGCAAGCCGCCTTGACCTGGGAGAAATGGCTGACGACGTCGAGTCCGCCCTCGGTGGACAATTCCTGGCGCCGCTCGGGAACGAGACAGACATCCTGCGGCCGGATGCGGACCGCAAAGCTGATCATCTCGTCGGTGATCGCCGCTTCGAGATTCATCCGCGTGGTCAGTTGCGGCCGGAGCAATTCGACGTCCCTGTCCTGGATATGCCGCCGATCCTCGCGCAGGTGCAGGGTGATGGCGTCGGCGCCGCACTGTTCGGCGAGCAGCGCGGCCCTGATCGGATCAGGATAGGCGGTACCCCGCGCCTGGCGCAAGGTGGCGACATGGTCGATATTGACCCCCAGTTCAAGCATCGCCATTACAACTCCTGCAATTCGATGAACACCCGGCGCGACTGCAAGGGCTGGCCGGCGAGGTGATGGTTGATCAGCCGGCGCATCAGCGCCTTGCTCTCGACCAGGGTCTGAGCGTCGCTGTAGTCATCCTGGGCCAGATCGAGCAGGGTCTTGCCGCGGATCGAGCGGACCGGCGCGCCCTCCGGCGCATCAGGCAGGGATGAGGCTTCTACCGGGCCGCGTTCGATCAGGTACTGGTAGTGCCGCCCGGCCAGCACCGGCTCGCCCGAAGCCGCATCGCGCTCCAGCGCCAAGCCGTAGCCGAGTTCCTTGAGCAGGGTTTTTTCGAACAGACGCAGTCGCGACTCGTGCGCCTCGCCCCGGGAGAGCGCCTGGAGACTGGCGGCGTAGGCATCGAACAGGGCCGGATGCGCATCCTCGCGCGGCAGCAGCTTGAGCAGCAGTTCGTTCACGTAGTAGCCAAGCATCAACGCGGCTCCGCCTAACAACGGCATGCCGCCGACCCACTCCGCCTTGGCCAGGGTGCGCACTTCGCCGGCGCCGAACCAGGCCAGTTCGATCGGCTGAAAAGCCTGCAGCACGCCGCGCAAGGCCGAACGGGGCCGGCGCGCGCCGCGCGCCATCAGCGGCAGCCGGCCGTGATCGCGGGAGAACACGTCGATGATCAGGCTGGTCTCGCTGTAGGGATAGCTGTGGAGCACCCAGGCGATCTGTCCGTCGATGCGCTGCCTGCCGCTCATGCCGTCTCCGCGTCGCCCCGCAGGGACTTGCTTTGTCCGTCATCGCGAGCCCCAAAGGGGTGCGGCGATCCATGGTGGCGAACCCCGAGAACTGGATTGCCGCGCTGCGCTCGCAATAACGGCAGAGGGTAGCTCCTCATCCGTCATAGCCCAAGGACTTCAGCGCGCGTTCGTCGTCGGCCCAGCCGCTCTTCACCTTGACCCAGGTTTCGAGATAGACCGGTCCGCCGAAGAGCTGCTCCATGTCGCGGCGCGCGTCCGATGACATAGTCTTCAGCTTCTCGCCGCCGCGGCCGATGATCATGGCCTTGTGCGCGGCCTTGTCAACGATGATCGCCGCGAAGATCCGGCGCAGATTGCCTTCCTGCTCGAAGCGCTCGATCTCGACGGCAATCCCGTAGGGAAGCTCCTCGCCCAGATTGCGGAACAATTTCTCCCGCAGCAGCTCCGCGGCGAGGAAACGTTCGCTGCGGTCGGTGATATCGTCGGCCTCGAACAAAGGCGGCGCCTCGGGCAGATACTTGGCCGCACTCTGGAGCAGGTCGGATACGCCGTCGCCCTTCTCGGCCGAGAGCGGCACGATCTCGGCGAACGCGAATTCCTGCGCCAGCTGGGCGATGAACGGCAGCAGCCGCGACTTGTCGGCGAGGCGGTCGATCTTGTTGATCGCCAGCAGCACCGGCCGGTCGCGCGGCAGTAGCTTGATGATGGCGCGGTCAGCCGTGCCGAAGCGGCCGGCCTCGATCACGCAGATGGTCACATCGACCTCGGACAACGCCTGCGTCACGCTGCGGTTCATGACCCGGTTCAGGGCGCCGGCGTGGCGCGTCTGAAAGCCGGGGGTATCAACGAAGATATATTGGCAAACGTCCGTCGTCAGGATCCCGGAGATGCGGTGGCGGGTAGTCTGGGGCTTCTTCGAGGTGATGCTGACCTTCTGCCCGACCAGACGATTGATCAGCGTGGACTTGCCGACGTTGGGTTGACCGACGATAGCCAGGGTGCCGGTGCGAAAGACGACATTCATTGCGCAAGCCGCTCCACTGCCCGTTGCGCCGCTTCCTGTTCCGCGGTCCGGCGGCTGGCGCCGATACCGACTGTGCTGATAGCGAGCGAGGGAATCCGGCATTCGACCTCGAATTCCTGGGCATGCGCCTCGCCGCGCGTTGCCCGCAACTCGTAGTGCGGCAGCGCCAGTCTGCGCGACTGAAGAATTTCCTGGAGCGCCGTCTTCGGATCCTTGGCGGCGCTACCCGGTTCTATGGCCGAGATCAAGGGCTCGTAGAGACCGGCAACGATCGCATAGGCACGGCTAAAACCGGCATCGAGATAGACGCCGCCGAAGAGCGCCTCCAAGGCATCGGCGAGAATGGACGGACGGCTATGGCCGCCGCTTTTCTGCTCGCCTTCGCCGAGCAGCAGGAATTTTCCCAGCGTCAGCGACTGCGCGATTTCCGCGAGCGTCTCCTTGCGCACCAGGCTTGCCCGCAGCCGCGACAAGTCGCCTTCGCGCAAGGCGCCGAAGCGCTCGAACAACAGGGCCGCCACGACGCAGTTCAAGATACTGTCGCCGAGAAACTCCAGCCTTTCGTTGTGCTCTGCGCCGTGGCTGCGATGCGTCAGGGCCTGACGAAGCAGATCGCGGCGAGAAAAAGTGTGCCCCAGGGCGCGTTCCAACTTTTCGCTCCGCATCACTTGGCTCCGGAGCTGTCGCCCTCGAATTCGATCAGCAGGCTGGCATTGGCAAACAGCGGGTATTTTCGGGTATAGGCAAAGGCGATGACGATCTCGTTGCCTTCCTTGCTGATGTCGAGGTCTTTGCCGGTGATGCTGGTGACCGAATCGATCTGGATGCGCTTCTCGAAAGCCAGGCGTATCTCGGCCACCGATGCGTTGCGCAGGGTAACGTCCTGCGCTGTCGCCTTGACGTCCCGGAGCAGCGCGTAATAATCGAACACGTCGGGCACGATCCTGAAGGCCATTATTGCCAGCAACACCAGCACTATGCCGGTGAGGATCACGCCGGACAGCGTGATCCCCCGCTGGCGTCTTATCGAATTCATGTTCTGCCTGCCGCCTATCTGAACGACCCGATGCGTTTCAGATCGCCGAAATTGAACCAGATGAAAAACGCCTTGCCGACGATGTTCTCGTCCGGCACGAAACCCCAGTAGCGGCTGTCCTGGGAATTGTCGCGGTTGTCACCCATCATGAAGTAATGCCCGGGCGGCACTTCGCAGGAAACGCCTGAAGTATTGTAATGGCATTTGTCGCGGAAGGGAAAATCGCTCGCCTGGGAGATGAACGACGGTGCCTCGGGTTCGATCAGGATTTCGTGCTCGACGGTGCCCAGGGTTTCCTTGAACCGCGGCGTGTAATAGAGACGTTCGCTATTGAGGTAATCGCCGATCTTCACTGCAGGCACTTCCTGGCCGTTGATGGTCAGCCGCTTGTTCTGGTAGACGATCCTGTCGCCGGGCAGGCCCACGACGCGCTTGATATAGTCTAGCGAAGGGTTCTCCGGGTAACGGAAGACCATCACATCGCCGCGCTGCGGCTTGCCGATTTCGATCACTTTTTTGTTCAGCACCGGCAGACGGATGCCATAGGTATATTTATTGACCAGGATGAAGTCGCCGATCTGCAGCGTCGGAATCATGGAGCCCGAGGGGATCTTGAATGGCTCGACGAGGAAGGAGCGGAGCAGGAAGACCGCCAGGATCACCGGGAAGAAACTGGCGCCGTATTCGACCCACCAAGGGTCCTTGGCGCCCTTCGGCCGCCCCTTCTTCAACCAGAAATGGTCGAGCAGCCAGATCAGGCCGGTGACCACCAGGAGCACGAAAAGTATCAAGGCGAAATTCATATGTTTATCCTATTTGTCGCTCACTTGTCGCTCACTTGTCACCAACCCGCAGCACCGCGAGGAAGGCTTCCTGAGGGATCTCGACGCTGCCGACCATCTTCATCCGCTTCTTGCCGGCCTTCTGCTTTTCGAGCAGTTTCTTCTTGCGCGAAATGTCGCCGCCGTAGCACTTGGCCAAGACATTCTTGCGCATCGCCTTGATGTTTTCCCGGGCGATGATATGCGCGCCGATCGCCGCCTGCACCGCCACATCGTACATCTGGCGCGGGATTAGTTCGCGCATCTTGGCGGCGATTTCCCGGCCGCGATAGGGGGCGTTGGCGCGATGCACGATCATCGACAGGGCATCGACCTTGTCGCCATTGATCAGGATGTCCAGTTTGACCACGTCGGCGGCGCGGTATTCCTTGAATTCGTAATCGAGCGAGGCATAGCCGCGCGAGACCGACTTCAGCCGGTCGAAGAAATCCATCACCACTTCGGCCATCGGCATCTCGTAGGTGAGTTGCACCTGGCGGCCGTGGTAGCCCATATTCACCTGGCTGCCGCGCTTGGATTCGCACAGCGTGATCACCGAGCCCAGGAATTCCTGCGGCACGAAGATCGTCGTGGTGATGATCGGTTCGCGAATCTCCTCGATCTTAGCCAGATCGGGCAGTTTGGCCGGATTCTCGACGAAGACCAGGGCGCCGTCCTTCATCAGCACCTGATAGACCACCGTCGGTGCCGTGGTGATCAGATCCTGGTCGAACTCGCGCTCCAGTCGCTCCTGGACGATCTCCATGTGCAGCAGACCGAGGAAGCCGCAGCGGAAGCCGAAGCCCAGCGCCTGCGAGACTTCAGGTTCGTAGTGCAGCGAGGCGTCGTTCAACTTGAGCTTTTCCAGGGAATCGCGCAGGCCTTCGTATTCGTTCGGCTCGATCGGATAGAGGCCGGCGAAGACCTGCGGCTTGATCTCCTTGAAGCCAGGCAGTGCGGTGGCCGCAGGACGGTCGACCAGCGTCACCGTATCGCCCACCTTGGCCGCCTTGATTTCCTTGATCCCGGAGATGATGAAGCCGACCTCGCCGGCGGAGAGACACTCGCGCGGCTGCGACTTCGGCGTGAACACCCCGACATGCTCGGTGAGATGCGTGGTGCCGCCGGCCATCAGGCGGATCCTGTCCTTGGGCCGGAGCACGCCATCGACCACGCGCACCAGCATCACCACGCCGACATAGTTGTCGAACCAGGAATCGATGATCAGCGCCTTCAGCGGCGCATCCCGGTCGCCCTTGGGCGGCGGGATGCGGGAAATCACCGCCTCGATGATGTCCTCGACGCCGAGGCCGGTCTTGGCGCTGGCGAGGATGGCATCGGTGGCGTCGATGCCGATGACGTCCTCGATCTCCTGCTTGGCGCGCTCCGGGTCGGCCGAAGGCAGATCGATCTTGTTCAGTACCGGCACGACATCCACGCCCAGTTCCAGCGCCGTGTAGCAGTTGGCGACGGTCTGCGCCTCGACCCCTTGCGAGGCATCGACGACGAGCAGCGCGCCCTCGCAGGCGGAAAGCGAACGCGACACCTCGTAGGAGAAGTCGACGTGGCCGGGGGTGTCGATCAGGTTCAGGTTGTAGCGCTGGCCGTCTCGGGCCTGATACCACAGGGCGGCGGTCTGGGCCTTGATGGTGATGCCGCGCTCGCGCTCGAGATCCATCGAGTCGAGTACCTGCGCCTCCATCTCGCGGTCCGACAGGCCGCCGCAGATCTGGATGATGCGATCGGCCAACGTCGATTTGCCGTGGTCGATATGGGCGATGATGGAGAAATTACGGATATGCTGCATGCGCTCTATACTTGTTTCAGACAGTCTAACGGAATATCAATTATCACTTCACTTTACTGTTTTTAATGGCATTTTGTTTCAATTCGTCTCGACCAGTAGCAAGCAATCTCAAGAAAAAACGGGTCGGAATAATGCGGGTATGTTCAAAACCACCAAAACCAGCCTAGCCTCATTTTTCAACCGAACCCTGTAACCGCATGGCTTTCCGCATTTCCTCACCAGCAATTTCAGAATGAGGTCACTCATGCTCACGGCACCGAAGTGGCACAGGCCAAGAAGGGCGCGACGACTTACAAGATCACAGACGGGGCTGGATTGTACCTTGAAGTGACCCCTTCCGGCGGCAAGCTCTGGCGCTACCGGTTCAGACTGCACGGCAAGGAAAGCCTATTCTCCCTGGGCGAAGCCCAACATCGATCGGATCACCACCACATTTGATCGTCGCCCGTCACCTTGCCGCCGAGCAGGCAGCTATCGAAAAACCGGAAACCGAGCGCGATGCTTGTGCATCTATTCGATACAATCCCGACCGCCATTTTGCCAAGCGCAAGCAAAGCCTAATTCTTGCTGCTATTTGGCTAACTGGGGAATTTGACAAAGTGAATCCCTTTTGGCATATGTCTATATACTTCCTCAGATGCCAAGTTCATTATTTACGCATCTTTGCGCTGAGCTTGATCATTGAAACCTCTTAGCACCCTTGTACGTAAGGTAACGATGTTTATGATTGGAAATTTTGGCTCATTTAGCGAATGATGTTGTTGAACTCATACCCTGACGGCGAGAGCGAGCAACTGCACGGGATCCGGGCTGAATCGCGGCGACCGGTCGAGCGCCCTGAACCAACCGAGATAATTTGCGAGGTATTTCGT
>CAILCO010000053.1 GCA_903832735.1 uncultured Sterolibacterium sp. | reverse complement strand
CCACGAAATACCTCGCAAATTATCTCGGTTGGTTCAGGGCGCTCGACCGGTCGCCGCGATTCAGCCCGGATCCCGTGCAGTTGCTCGCTCTCGCCGTCAGGGTATGAGTTCAACAACATCATTCGCTAAATGAGCCTAAAGTTATACTGAGCTTGCTTTCATAACGGTATTTGAAAGTCATTCCCATAATTTTGCAGAGGAGACGGAAACATGCGTGCCCTAAAAATGGTAGTTCTGTTGGCGTTTGCCCAGATGTTCCTGGTAGCTGCGGCCTTGGCTCAGAGCCACGGCACGGCCGACGAGGCCAAGGCGCTGGTGGAAAAAGGCCTGGCTCACATAAAGGCGGTGGGTGTCGACAAGGCGGCTGAGGACATCAACGCCAAGGATGGCAAATGGACTGAAAAGGATCTCTACGTCATCATCATCAAGTTCGACGGCACGATGGTTTCTCATGGCGCCAACAAGGCCATGGTGGGCAAGAATTTCAACGAGATGAAAGATGCCAACGGCAAGTACTTTACCAAGGACATGGCGGAAATGGTCAAGGCGAAGGGCAGCGGTTGGGTGGACTATCTGTTCACCAACCCGCTCACCAAGAAGATCGAGCCGAAGTCGACCTACGCCGTGCGGATCCCCGGTTACGAAGGCTATATCGGCGTCGGCATCTACAAGTAATCAGGCCGTGGTTTCTTTCGCGCCGTCCGTATGATGGGCGGCGCGGAGGTCAGACAGGGGGATGGTGATGGGTGCTCTTCTGAGTCGTCTCAGTATCGGTGCGAAGCTCATGCTCGCGCCGACCATGGTGCTTGCACTGTTACTGCTGCTCGCCGCGACTTCCTATTATGGCGCGCAGCAGCAGCAAGCCGCCCTGGACAACATCTTCCAGGTGCGCTTCAAGCATTTCAAGCTGGTCACGGAAAGTAACTCCCGGGCTCAGGAAACCTACGGCAGCACCTACTACCTGCTCTCGGCAGCCGCCTCGAATTATCCGGCGGACAAGCTGGCGATCATGGGCAAGGACTTGGAGGGGCGGGTCAAGAAAATCGGGGAACAGCTCGCCGAGATAGGCAAGGGCGGCAACACGACGGAAGAGGAAAGGACCTTGCTGGCTGCCGCCACGAAGCAGGTCGCCGTCTATCAGAAGACGACCCTCGACGTGATCGATGTCGCCTTGGCCGACTACTCCATGGCGACCACCATGATGACCATCACGCAAAAGGAGTTCGGCACGCTCAGCCAGCAGATGAAGGCCTTGCTCGAGCTTGAAGAAAAACTCAGCAATGTCGCCTACGATGCGGCGGCGGCCACTTCGGCCATCGTGGTCAGGATGCTGGTGGGCGTTCTGCTGCTTTCGATCGCGCTGGGACTCATGGTCAGCCTCTTCGTGCGCCACCAGATCGTCGTCGCCATCAACCGCATCAAGACTGCGGCAATCGATTTGAAGAGCGGCAATCTGACCAAGCGGGTAGCGGTCGAAGGTAGCGACGAGGTGGCGCAAACGGCGGATGCCTTCAACGAATCGATCGCCGGATTCCAGGCCGCGGTGAGGCAGGTGTTGGACGAGGCGAACGCCGTGAGCGGCGCTTCGAAATTGCTTTCGCAAAATGCGCACCACGTGGCGGAAGGATCGAACCGGCAAGCTGATGCGGCCTCGGCGGTGGCGGCGACGATGGAGCAGATGACGGTCAGCGTCACGCTCATCTCCGACAATGCCCAGCATGTCAAGGCGACATCGAGCCAGAGCCTGGCCAACACCCGCGCCGGAGGCGAGTCGCTGGGGCGCCTGCTCGGTGAGATTGTTCATGTGCGGCAGTCCTTCGAGGCTATTACCGCCTCGGTGAGGGAATTCATGCGCAGCACGGTATCGATTGCCAACATGACCCAGCAGGTCAAGGACCTGGCCGATCAGACCAATCTCCTGGCGCTCAACGCCGCCATCGAGGCGGCTCGCGCCGGCGAGCAGGGGCGCGGATTTGCCGTGGTTGCCGACGAAGTGAGGAAGTTGGCGGAACGCTCATCGGCGGCGGCCAATGATATCGACGGGGTGACCAAGGCCTTGACTGAGCAGGCCGGGGTCGTCGAGAAATCGCTCGAAGCCGGAACGCACTCCCTGGGCAGCAGCCAGTCCCACCTCGACGATCTCGACCGGGTGTTCGCCTCTGCGCGTGAGTCCGTGAGCGAGGCCAGCAATGGTGTGGACGAAATTGCCGCAGCCGTACGCGAGCAGAGTACCGGCAGCAACGACGTTGCGCGCAATATCGACGAGATCGCCCGCATGGTCGAGGAAAACAGCAGCGCCATCAAGCTGACCTCGAATGCCGCCAAGCAACTTGAACAACTAGCCAACAATCTGCAAGTGGCGGTGGGAAGATTCCAGGCTTAGCCGCTATCCTTATCCCGGGACGCGAGACAGGCAACTCGGCATCGGTGTTTCCGGCAATGTTTTCGGCACTCTGGTCGACCGGCGATGCCCGTGGCCAGTGTCGGTCAGCGGTCTGTCGACAGAACGATCATGAGTTGCCTACGTGGATCCGTGACCGGGACTAAGATCATATTGTTAGAGTGCCACCTTATGCGGATACGCTAATGCTGACTATTGATACTGCGAAATATCCTATAAGTCGGCATCGGGGTAGGCGCGTTGGCATACGGCATGGACTGGCCTTCCTGGCCATAGCCGTGCTTTTTCTGGCGCTGATCTCCTACCAGATCTACACTTCGTACGCAGTCGCAAAGGCCAGCGCAACCGCCCACGTCAAGAATCTGGCGCAACTCCTCGAGGCGGAATTTAAACATAGTTTCATCGATGCACGAGAAGTCGTCGCCAGCATGGCAGCGGAAATCGATACTGAGGCGATGCGGCCCGCTACGGTCGATCGCTACCGTCCCGGCGTTACCCGCTGGTTGAAGTCGCATGCCCTGACTCTGCCCGCCACGGCGGCTTTGCGCTATTTCGATGCCAATGGCGATCGTCTCTACACCAGCCAGGATGGCGAAGCGGATGTCAACATCGCAGACCGGCGCTACTTTCAGCAGTTGAAAACCGACCCGTCGCTGTCCCTGCTCTTTTCCGAAGTGACGGCAGGCAGACTCTTAGGCCGCCCGTCGATTTTTGTCGCCAAACCCATACGCGACGGCGACGGCGAGTTTCTCGGGATCGCGCTCAGCGCGATCGAGTTGCTGGCAGTGCGGGAGCAGTTTTCCGCCATGGAACTGGGCGATTCAGGGACGGTTGCGCTGCGCCGTCTCGATACCGGGGCGGTTGTCGTGAGATACCCGAAATCACTCGAGACGGATAACAGCCCCGAATCGGGCTTCGTCATGCGCGAGGCTCTGCTCAAGGACGGCAAGCCTGGCGTGGCTGAAATCGTCTCGCCGGTTGACGCTGTTCGGCGCCTCTATGCTTACAGAAGGATAGGCGAATTGCCTTTCTATGTCGTCGTGGGCCTGTCCGACGGAGACTATCTTGCAGGATGGCGGCTCAATGCGGCGATTTCGCTGATGGCTTCCCTGCTATTTCTGACCACCCTCGCCTTCGTCTTCATCAGGCTGGCCAGAGCCGAGGCTAACCGGGAAGAGACGCTCGCGCTGATCAAGCGCAGTCGCGACTCGCTGCATGAGGCCCAGGAACTTGCCAGGGTGGGCCGCTATGAGTACCACTTCCAAACCGACCAGTGGACCAGTTCGGAGGTGCTCGATGGAATTTTCGGGATAGACAGCCGCTATCCCAGGGATTTAAAACACTGGCTGACACTGGTCGCGGCCGATTCCCGGGCAGAGATGGCGGCTTATCTCAACACCTTCGTCCTGGCAACGCAGGTCTTCGACCGCGAATACCGCATCGTTCGTCAGAACGACGGTCAGGAGCGCTGGGTATCGGGCAAAGGCAAGCTGCAACTCGACGCAACAGGGCATCCGCGGGTGCTGCTCGGTACGATACAGGACATCACCGAAATCAAGCAGCAGGAGGTCAGCACCCGGCGCCTCATGGTCGAGATGGAAACGCTGCTGCGCAATACCCTGGTCGGAATCGTTCAACTCAAGCAGCGGCGCATCGT
>CAILCO010000052.1 GCA_903832735.1 uncultured Sterolibacterium sp. | reverse complement strand
GGTGTTTCCTCCCCCGCAGAAGCAACAGCAACAACCAAGTCAAAAGCAAAACCGGGGCAGCGCCGACCAGCTGTAGATGCAGTCACGTGTGCAGCCTAAACTCGGCAGGATTCTGTCTTGACTTCGGGGTCCACTTTAGGAAAATTCAATTTCCCGTTTCGAAATTTGTCTGTAGAAAACGCCACCATAAAAAGTCGGATTCTTTTTTGGGGTAATGGGGTAAGAACGTAAGGGTCAAGTTCAGCGCAGTTTGATTCTCTAAACCAGTAGCCAGCCTTCTTTATTTCTTTCGTTAGTTCGATAAACCAACTCCCGCCTTCTCCGTGACGGATGTGAGGTGAATTCTCTAGGACGATGACTGATGGCTTCCTGTCCTTAAAGTCAGCAACTATCCGTAGAATTTCATAGAATAATTTCCCTCGTGGATCGTCAAATCCCTTCCGCTCCCCCGCTTGTGAGAAACTTTGGCAGGGGAATCCTGCATGAAGTATATCCACGGGCTCAAGGTCATACGCAGATACGGTTACGTCTTTAATGCTCGCAGGAACGCCGTCATTTTCAATTGCTCGAACATTTTTTATGTTGCGACGGTAGGTTAGTACAGACATTGGGTCATTCTCTATTGCCCATGATGTCGCAATTCCAGCCTTCTCAAATCCGATACAAAAACCTCCTATACCCGCGAACAATGCCCCTGCCTTTAGTGGTTGATCACTCATTCCAAAAATATACCTTTGATGGTTTACAGCTTGAATTCACTACGGCCCACTTCCTCGGTACTAGAGAAGCTTTGCTTCACTTGATCAACCTCTTGTTGCAGAGCCCGAACAATTTTCTTTGCCTGTTCGTCAGTGAAGTCATAATTCTGTCGATTGGTTAGATTACATACGAGCTGTATATCTTTTATTGCCCTGTTTACACGCTTATTGGCTAGCTCAATAAACTTCGCACCTTTGTCTCTTTCCATCATAGGTCTCCATATATATCTTTAATGGAAGTCAATTAACGGACTACAGTATACACATATATGCGATACATTACATGAATGTAGTGGATTATTTTGTGTCTGATGCCCTGATTTTGTGCACTTTCTATTACCAACCATTTGCTGTGGAAGGACTTTCTTACGATGAATTCGCTTTTAGTGAAGCATTACTTAAGTGACGGCTGTCCTTATGTACTTACATCGTTGCCCTTTTGGGTTGCTAGCAGTAATGTACTGGCAACGCTGAGAAGGCTTCTACGCAACTAGCACAGACAATCACGCTACTGCATGAGCTTAACCCAATATGGAGAGCGAAGAAAAAATGAGTGAAGACGGGGGTAGGGGTAATCGTGCGCCCATGTCCCGCAGTGAGAATATGGCGCGGATTAGGTCAAAGGACACCGCCCCTGAACTTTCGATTCGTTCCTCACTACACCGCCTTGGATTTCGATTCAGGCTGCATCGACGCGATTTTCCAGGGAAGCCTGATCTTGTATTTCCAAAATATCGCGCCGTAGTATTTGTTCACGGTTGCTTTTGGCATCAGCACAAGGGTTGTCGCAGGGGGCATCCTCCTAAGTCAAACATCGACTACTGGATAGGAAAGTTATCGCGAAATGTGGAGCGCGATCGCTTGGCGATCAAGGCTCTTCGCGCAATGGGCTGGACGGTGATAACCGTTTGGGAATGTCAAATTACAAGGAGCCCTGGAGATATTGGGAAAAGAGTCGCCAAGCGCCTCAAGTCACTACTAACGTCCCAATAGATCAGGTGACGGAGATGAAGGTGAGCGAAATCATAGCGATCACGGCACAGAAGCGGCAACGTTGTAATGCAGGTGCTATGTAGCTATGGCCGAGAAGACTTCACCGCAACTGGCGCAGATCATCATGCTGCTGCACGAGCTGAAGGGCGAACTGCAAGAAGCGAGGGCTGACATCCGCTCGTTGCAAGTGCAGGCGAATGCCGCCAAGAACCCTCGCCAGATGCGAGCGGTGATTACTCTGCCGTTTACATATGAGCTTGGCGACCCGTCAATTGAGCTAACCGTAGAGGAATGGAATCGCGTCAAGGCAGGTGAGACGGTCAAACTCAGTGGAAAGGGGTTGAATCCTGAAGCTGTTTTTTTGGGTTTGGACCATTGGGAGTTCAGTGGCGGCATTGGCGGCACGGTAAAACTCGACGTTGAGTTCGAGGGCCGTAGAGAAACTGAACAAACTGAAATTTTGGATGCTGAAATGATCGAGGAATTTGCTGTTACTCCCTCGGTGTGACATGGCCGAGAAGACTTCGGCCCAACTAGCGGAGATAATCACGCTGCTGCGCGAGTTGAAGCTAGATATTAAGGAAGTAAGGACTGACTTCGACTCGCTTAAGGAGAAGCTTGAGGCAAGCACGAAGCCTCGCCCCAAGCGAGCGATCATCACTGCGCCTTCGATTGATGGTTGGGATGAAGATACTATTGAGTTGTCTGCTGAGGAGTGGGCGCGGGTAAAAGGCGGGGAGCGGGTTATAGTAACTAACGAGATTGAATTTGGTGGAGGGCCTCTGCGTAGTCATTGGGAGTTTTGCGGCGGAATAGGCGGGACGATTAAGCGGGACGTTGAGTGGCACGAGGGTGACATTGAGACTGAATACGAAAACACCCTTGTTAAGAGCGACGTTGAGGAATTTGACGACCCCAGCTAAAAGCTTCGTTAAACGCTGTCCGTATGCCGTCCGAATGCTGCGATACCCAGCAGTTCGTTTTAAGCGCAGCAAGGGTGCCTAGCAAGCGTTTGCGATGCCCAAGCCCGTGCTATCATTAGCGCGTAAGTGCCTGATAGCAAAGTAACTTGCTTACACACTTTGCTACACACCATTATTTTATGCTTGTAAGTGCTTGATAATACATGGTATTATCTGAGCGTCTTTACTCATAATCCTTTGGTCCAGAGTTCAAATCTCTGCGGGCCCACCAACAGTACGAAGGGCTGCGGCAATCGCAGCCCTTGTTTTTTACTAGTCCTCAGTGCACAATCGGTGCACCGAGGCGCCAAATCGCCCGGTTTCTGGTGCACCTTTTGCGGAAGGGCGATATATGACTGTCATAGAACTCTCAAGCGGTAGGTGGCGGGTTCAAGTTCGTCGGAGAGGGTTTCCCACCATCGACAGGACCGTGGCCACGAGGGAGGAAGCGCTCGGTATTGAGAAGTTGGCAATCCCCCCAAAGGGGCTGTCGCAGCAGCGACACACATTGCGCGAAGCTTGGTTGCTGTATTCGGTAAGCAGGGAGTTCCGCGATAAGCCCGAAAATACTCGAAGAACAGAATCGACCCGCATGAAACACGTCTTGGCGGGGCTAGGTGATTACAGTCTAGCGAACCTTGTCGAACATCCCGAGATCATCGCCGACTGGCTCGATAAACGCACGCTTGAAGTCAGTGAGCGAACAGGGAGTACGCCTTCCAAAACGAGCATCCGACTAGAAATTGCGGCATTGAGTACGCTCGGCCTATGGGCAGTTACTCGTCACATGGTCACGAAAAATCCAGCGAAAGGCATCCAACGTCCGGGCTTGCAAAAGAGAAAACGACGAGTACCCGTCGCTGAAACAGCGGGCATCAGTGGTGCAGCCTGTAGCGATGACGTCAAGCTTGCGGAGGCAGCGAGGTTTGCACTGCTTTGCCGGGAGTTGGGGTGCAGGCCAGGTGAACTTGCAGGATTAATCAGAAGCGATGTGGAAATGGGTAAGAGCCAATCGCTTTTTCGGAATACGAAAGACCCAGATGTTCCCGGCGGCAGGGACCGCATGGTGCACATGACCAGTGACGCAATTATGCTAACAGATGTGCAGCTGCGGTATGCAATGGAGACATTCCCCGATTCCGCATTTGTTTTCACCACTAGGGGGCGCGACGGAAAGTACCACGGTTTTGACTACGCGCAGGTTGCGATTCGACTGAGAGAAGCAGAGGCTGTAGGTACTTCATTCCACGTACACGCACTGAGGCGAGAATTCGTCAGCAGAGCGATCGAAAACGGGATCCCACTATCAACAATCATGAAGCAAACCGGGCATCGGTCATTACAAGCGGTGTCGATATATGACGAAGGCCTAAGTACGGCTCCCGATATAAGAGCGGCCCTCGACGCACACGCCAAGATTGTTCATGATGAGTTGGACCTGGCGATACTTGAAAGACATTTCAAAGAACTCGGCGCCACTCCCGTGCAAATCGAGCATTACATGGCTACTCTGTTAGCATCTCGCGGCAAAGGGCCAGCCCCCATGCAACGGGTGCTGATCACAGGGGAAAAATTATCTATGATGTCTCGGCCGCCTGACAAACGGTAGCAGAAAAACGATGGCATCCCAATCGTTAGGAGGCCGCCTGAGCGCGCAGCGTCTCATAGAGGTGTGCGTGGTTGAGCAGGATATCCTTGATGCCTCCCTGGACAGCGGTGGAATTCAGTGCCTGGGTGCTCATTACGCTGTGCGCATCGAGGGCCCCCATGATGGCGTTCATCAGCTCAGTCTTCAGGTCCGGTGAATTGGCGAACTGCTCCTTGGTATTGTTCGTCGCCTGCTGCCGCAGCGTTTCGGACTCCAGCAGCTTCCCCTTGATCACGTTGTTCACGTAGACCAGCCTGTCCTGGTCGGTGAGGTCGCCCTGGAAGAGGTCGTTCAGCTTCTGGATAAGCTCGGCCATGTAGGCCTTTTGCGCTTCCTGCACGCTGCCGCTGCCGGCTTCGGTGATCGGTTCCAGCTTGGGCGTCTCGCCGACGTTGAGCAGCATGGCATGCTTGCCGAGGTTCTTCAGGTGGTGGTGGGTCAAGACCACCTTCGAGAGGTCGATGCCCTCCCGCTCGCGGCCAAATTCCAGCAGCGGCAGCAGGCGCTTGTAGAAGATCGCTCGCTTCTCGATGGCCGTGTTGCCGTAGTCGAAGATCTGCGACAGGAAGGTGTAGAGCCGCAGGAAGACGCCCATGTCGCCCTTGAACAGGATCAGGGCATTCAATTCGTCCTGGGCCGCCTGGGTTGCGGCTTCGTCCGACTTCGCCTGCGCCGCCTTCAGCGATTCCCGGGCGGCCTTGTAGCGTTTCATCACCCGGTCCTGCACCGGCTCCAGGGCAGCGACCAACTCGCTCTGTCTGGCGTTCGGGTTGAGTTCCACCGACACCACGCGGTCGACCTCGTAGTCGTCGTAATGCCCGGCAGCATCGAGCTTGGCGCGGAGGTTGAAGACCAGGTTGGGGTCGGTCGTTGCCGACAGTTCCGCCGTGGTGTAGTAGGCCTTGAAGGCGGCCAGGACTTCCTCGCTGTCGTTCACGAAATCCAGCACATAGGTCGTGTCCTTGCCCGGGTAGGCGCGGTTCAGGCGGGAGAGCGTCTGCACCGCCTGGATGCCGGCCAGGCGCTTGTCCACGTACATCCCGCAGAGCAGGGGCTGATCGAAGCCGGTCTGGAATTTGTTGGCCACCAGCAGGATCTGGTACTCGTCATTCTTGAAGGCTTCGCGGATGTCGCGGCCCTTCAGATTGGGGTTCAGGATAGTGCTGTTCTCGGTGAAGCCGTCCGGGCCGGAGGCCGGGTCGTTCACTTCGCCGGAGAAGGCCACCAGGGTGCGCAAGGGGTAGCCCTGGTCTTTGATGTACTTGTCGATGGCAATCTGCCAGCGCACGGCTTCCAGGCGGCTGCCGACCACCACCATGGCCTTGGCTCGATCCTTGAGCAGCGGGGCGACGAATTCGCGGAAGTGCTCGACTACGACCTGCACCTTCTGCGCGATGTTGTAGGGGTGCAGGCGCACCCAGCTCATGATCCGCTTCAGCGCCGCGCTGCGTTCGACCTCCTTTTCTTCCAGCTCTCGGCCTTCGTGGGCCAGCTTGAAGGCCAGGCTGTAGGGCGTGTAGTTTTGCAGCACGTCGAGGATGAACTTCTCCTCGATGGCCTGGCGCATGGAGTAGACGTGGAACGGGGCGGGCACATTGTCCGGTGCCGGCTTGCGGGTCGGATCGGGGCGTGTGCCGAACAGCTCCAGGGTCTTGTTCTTCGGTGTCGCCGTGAAGGCCACAAATGTGATGCCGGCATCAGAGGCCCGTGCTGCCATCTGGGCCACCAGGATATCTTCGCTGCTGACTTCGCCGCCGTCGTTCAGCTCCTTCAATTCTTCAGGACTGAGCACCGCCTTCAGCTTCGCCGCCGCCTCGCCGGACTGTGAGCTGTGGGCCTCGTCGGCGATCACGGCGAAGCGTTTGCCTTGCGTTGCGGCCAGCTCGCGCACTGCTTCCAGGGCGAAGGGGAAGGTCTGGATGGTGCACACCACGATCTTCTTGTCGCCCGAGAGGGCCGCCGCGAGCTTGCCGCTCTTGCTGCCTTCCTTGTTGGTGATCGTGGCCACCACGCCGCTGGTGCGCTGGAAGTCGAACAGCGCCTCCTGCAACTGGGCATCGATGACGTTGCGGTCGGAGACCACCAGCACGGTGTCGAAGACCTTCTGGTGCCGGGCGTCATGCAGCTCGGCCAGGAAGTGTGCCGTCCAGGCGATGGAGTTGGTCTTGCCCGAACCCGCCGAGTGCTGGACCAGGTACTTGCCGCCCGGCCCGTCGTGGAGCACGGCCCCCTGGAGCTTGCGGGTGACGTCGAGCTGATGGTAACGGGGGAAGATGATGTTCTCGATCTGCTTCTTCTTGTCGCGCTGGGCGATCAGGTAGCGGCCCAGGATTTCCAGCCAGCTCTCCCGAGCCCATACCTGCTCCCAGAGATAGGCCGTCCGGTGGCCACCTGCCGCGTTGACCGGATTACCCGCCGCGCCTTCGTTGCCCAGGTTGAAGGGCAGGAACGCCGTGGCCGGGCCGGCGAGCTTGGTCACCATATGGACTTCGCTGTTGCTCACCGCGAAATGCACCAGTGCACCGGCAGGGAACGACAGTAGCGGCTCGGGGGCCTGACCCTTGGGGCGCGGCAGGCGGTCGAAGCGATACTGGTCGATGGCGTCATTGATGCTCTGGGTGAAGTCGGTCTTCAGCTCCACGGTGGCCACCGGCAGGCCGTTGAGGAAGAGCACCAGGTCGATGCTGTTCTCATTGTGCAGGGAGTAATGCACCTGCCGCACCACCCGCAGCCGGTTGGCGGCATAGCGGGCCAGGATATCGGCGTTGATGGCCAGCGCCGGTTTGAACTGCGCCAACTGGAGCGGCGTCTTGAGGCCCAGGAGTTCGACGCCATGGCGCAGCACATCCAGTGTGCCGCGCTGGTCGAGCTGGTCGCGCAGGCGGGTCAGCAGGGTTTCATTGGCCTGTGCGCCGTGGTTCTTGGTCAGGGTCTCCCAGGCCTTGGGCTGCGCCGCCTGCACCCAGGCCAGCACATCCGCCGGGAACAACGCCCGCGCCCGGTCATAGCCCGCCGCGTCACCCTCGGCATGGAGCCAGTCGTGATCGGCGAGGTACTGGCAGATCTCGGTCTCGAAACTGATTTCCTTGTGCAGGGTCATCGGCAAATTTCAGACTGGATTGGGACCGAGAACAAATCTGGCCCGTTCATGGCGCAGCATCTGATAGGGCGTCATGAAGCGCACATTCAATCCGACACAGGCGTTGGGTATCTTAATTTTGCGCGTTGAGTTTGCTGGGATTTCATGCGTCACAACAGTGTGACCATGTGCAAGGGCAAATGCCACCAGCCAGTAGTCTGCCACCTGAAGGAAAGTATTCACCGCGACTGGCTCGTAGTCTTGCCCAGCAGCCCAGGAGCTGACGCGGGGGAGCGCCGGTAATACCATACCGTCCGGAGGCAAAAAGAAACCATCGCCGCGTGCTGAAGCCCAGTCCGACAAGTCATCGCCGCCTGCCTGCAATTCGTCACCAACCTGCTGGATGCTGAAGACCGTGCCCGCCGCATTGTTGTGTTCCAGCCAATCCCAGAAAGCTGGACAGAAATCAAAACCGTATTGCAGGTTCTTGGCTTGGATGAAAATGTTGGTGTCGAGCAAATAGGCCATCAGATTGGGAAGTCCAGGGAGCGCCCGAACTCGTTGAAGGTACTTGTCTTGGCAATACCCAGCATGCGGAACGCATCGCGGTAAAGGGTCCGTCCTTCCAGTGTGCTTTCCACCAGGGCCCGCGCGAAGCGTTTGCTGACGCGAGACGCAGTCGTACGATAGAAATCACCGCCGCCAGAACCCGCTGCATCGATATTTCGCAAACGATCAAGTTCATCGCGGTAGGCACGGAAGAAAGCATTCCGGTCTAGTCTGCCTGCATCGGCCAGTCGGCGTAGCACCACTAGCGTACTGACCTTGAAGCGGCGAGCGAGCCGGGAAAGGGTGTCGTGTATCGGTTCTTCGGCGATAAGTTCGGTCAGGAAGACATCCATCGGCACCAGCAATTCTGCTGCGACCTGGTTACACCAGGTTTCGATAACATTGTCGGAGGTCTCGCTTGCACTCACATTCGAGAGAGCAGACTGACCCAGCCACAAGTGGGCAAGTTCATGGGCTAGCGTGAACATCTGCGCCGCCTTGCTGTCGGCCCCATTGATAAATACCAGCGGCGCACGATCGTCCGTAAGCGCAAAACCACGGAACTCCTGCGGGTCGAGATGGCGGTAGTTGTTGTTGAGTACAACGCCGCTGACCATCACCATTACGCCGATGTGTTCCGCCTGATCGATAAACAGTCGCAGGGCTTCGGTCCAGGTCCGACAGCTGCGGCGTGCGTCCACGTCGAACTCAAGCATTTGTCGAATTTGTCCAGCGGCCTGCACGGGGGGTATGCTGCGGGTCAGTGTTCCGACGAAAGGCAAAGGCGGCTGGCCATTGACCAGCGCGAAATCCCGATACCACGCCTGGCGTTCCTGGCAGGCATATACGGTATCTAATAGGTTAGGGCTGGGACGGGCTACTTCCCTATCCGCCATGGTGCGAAAGTCCGGGATTGGAACCGGCTCGACCAGTGGCTCGGGCAGGAAGAAGAAGCCGATCGGCGCATAGGTTGCCCGAGCATAGCCTTCCAACTGCTTCAGCGTCGGTTGTAACTCGCCAGCCTCCCAGTCCTCCAGTTTCGGAAACCGCGTTGTCAAGGCGAGCACATCCAGCCCGGCACGGTCACGTGCCCAGCGGAGCATCTCGGGACTGACGGCGATCCTGGTCATGACAAGTATTTAAGCACAGATCGAGTCGGGCTAAGCTGGAGCGGCTGCAACCAGTCCACGTACGTCAATCTGGCCGGTGACGGCGGCAGAGATCAGGGCGGTACGGCGTTCTTGCAGCAGGCCGATGGCTTGCTGGGCTTCGGCGGTGAGTTGTTCTAGCTTTTTACTCTGACTGTCGATATATGCCGCAATCGCGGCTTGTTCGTCTTGTGGCGGCGTCGGAATGCTGACTCGCTTCAGGTCGAAGATATTTATGCCCCGTACCGCCGCCCCAAGACTGCCACTTGCCAAGTCGTCTCGAATAGCCGGTGCTAAGAGCGCCCACCTTACCCATGGTGCGCTAACATCATTGGCAATTGCTACTCTGGCCACGTCCTGGGTGATATTTGATCCATCAAGCTCAGCAGGTACTGGCTCACAATCCCCGATAGTGCCTCGGATAGAGTAGACGAGGTCCCCAGCCTTTAGCCGCGCCCGCGCATATGGAGCTTCAATCTCCGGGGTCGTTCGCGCCATTGACTGGAGATTCATTCGAGACGGCCTGACATTGCCTCCTTTCAGGATTGGGATACCCTCCCCAACGTCCGGCCCTGGTAGAACAATGCCGTACATGATCGGGCGTTTGGGATCGGTCAGCCACTTTAGCGGAGTGACCTCCCAATGCTCAGGCACCTCTCCAAGCCACTCGATACCTGACGGCTTCATGGGGGCGTTTGGGTTCAGGCCTTTAGTGACGGCGTGGGAGATGACGGCCTGGCGCTTTTCTTTCAGCAGTTCCATCAGCCGCCTCTGCTCTGCCACCAGCCCGTCAATCTTCTCCGTCTCCTGGTCCAGGAAGGAGGCGATTAGGGTTTGCTCGGGGAGCGGGGGGCGTGTGACAAAGTGGCTGCTCAAAGCACCTTTGGTCATGCTGGGGAGCGCGGTATTCGTTGAGTAGTAGTCAAAGGGGATGGTTAGTGCCGAGTAGTAGGCAAATCGCCCCGAGGCATCAGGACTGATTTTTGTCCAATACATTGTGTCCACGGTCCAAAAGCGACCTGTTACGTGCAGAGGCTTGTCGATAGTGCCCTTCCTGCCGAGAAGAACAGATTCTCCGTCATACAGAAAGTCTGACGCATAGGTAAAGATGCCGCCTGACCCGAGAACTGGATACCCTTCGTCCTGTTCCACGTGTTTGTAGTCTGAGCCGTTTTGAATATCCACGAACTGCTTGAATTGGACCACATCCCAATGCGCCGGCACATCCCCCAGCCATTCCACGCCGCTGTTCTTGTACTTCGGGTAGCGGGGGAAGCTCATGCCGTCAGACCGGCAATCATGGTCAGGATGCGGTCGGTAACGCCCTTCAGCTCGGCATCGATCTCGGCGAGCGGGCGCGGCGGCTTGAAAACGAAGAAGTGGCGGTTGAAGGGGATCTCGTAGCCGACCTTGGTCTTGTCGGGGTCGATCCAGGCACCCGGGGCATGGGGCAGCACTTCGCGCTTGAAGTAGGTGGCGATGTCCTCGCTGAGGGGCACGTTTTCCGTGTCACGCAGGGCAGCATTCGGCATGGGCTTGCCTTTGCCCTTGCCCTTGGTGGCGAGCACGACCTTGCCCTTGGCGTCACGCTCCGGGCGCTCGACGGTGATGGTGCGGTAGCCGAAGTCCTCGTTCTTGAAGATCCGGCTGATCGGCACCCCGTCGCGGGTGGATTCCCGGAACTCGCCGAACAGGCGGGTGATGTCCTCGATGTGCGCCGGGCTGAGTTCCTTGCGCTTGCTGCCCAGGCTCTTCCGCATCTTCTGCCAGAAGCTGCTGGCGTCGATCAACTGGAGCTTGCCCTTGCGGGCGGCGGGCTTCCGGTTGCTGACGATCCAGACATAGGTGCTGATACCGGTGTTGTAAAACATGTCGGTGGGGAGGCCGATAATGGCCTCGACCAGGTCATTCTCCAGCACGTAGCGGCGGATCTCGCTCTCGCCCGAACCCGCGCCGCCGGTGAACAGCGGGGAGCCATTCAACACGATGCCGAAGCGGCTGCCGCCATCCACGGCGGGACGCATCTTGGCAATGAGGTGCAGGAGAAACAGTAGCGAGCCATCGCTGACACGCGGCAGGCCGGGCCCGAAACGGCCATTAAAGCCCATCTGCTCAGCTTCCTTGCGGATCTCCTTTTCGATCTTCTTCCACTCCACGCCGAAGGGCGGATTGGACAGCATGTAGTCGAAGACCTTCCCCGGCAGCCCGTCATTGGAAAGCGTGTTGCCGAAGATGACATTGCCAATGTCCTGCCCCTTGATCAGCATATCGGCCTTGCAGATGGCGTAGGACTCGGGGTTCAACTCCTGGCCATACATGACCAGGCGGGCGTCGGGGTTCAGACCGGCCAGGTGCTCCCCGGCTACGCTCAACATGCCGCCGGTTCCGGCGGTGGGGTCGTACATCGAACGCACCACGCCGGGCTTAGTCAGGGCCTGGTCGTCCTCGATGAATAGGAGGTTCACCATCAGACGGATGACCTCGCGGGGAGTGAAGTGCTCCCCGGCGGTTTCATTGGACAACTCGGCAAACTTGCGGATCAGTTCCTCGAACACCGCGCCCATTTCGGCATTGCTCACGGCGTCCGGGTGCAGATCGATGTTGGCAAACTTTTCCGTGACCAGGTAGAGCAGCCCGGACTTGGCCAGCCTGTCAATCTGGGTATGAAACTCGAAGCTCTCGAAGATGTCCCGCACGGCGGGGGAGAAGGCCTGCATGTAGGCCCGCAGGTTCTCGCCGATGTGGTCCTGGTCGCCCATGAGCTTCTTCAGGGCGAGGGGCGAGGTGTTGTAGAAGAACTGGCCCGCCTTCTTCAGCAGGAAGGGCTCAGGATTGTATCCGTCCGGCCGCCAGCACCTGTGAAGGATGAGCGAGGTGGTACAGACTCAGGCAGGCTGCCAGAAGTTTGGCAATAGGGAATCGAGATCGGAGTTGCGTGCCGAAGGCAGTCGAGTGAGCACGTCTTGCAGGTAATGAAAGGGGTTGAGGCCGTGGAGCTTGGCCGATTCGACGAAGGACAGGACGATGGCG
>CAILCO010000051.1 GCA_903832735.1 uncultured Sterolibacterium sp. | reverse complement strand
TACCTGCAAGACGTGCTCACTCGTCTGCCTTCGGCACGCAACGCCGATCTCGATTCCCTATTGCCAAACTTCTGGCAGCCTGCCTGAGTCTGTACCACCTCGCTCATCCTTCACAGGTGCTGGCGGCCGGACGGATACGACCAGGCTGGCGCTGGCGGCTGCATTGAGGATGCGCAGCGTATGAGTCTGCTCCATGAGCGCGGCCTTTCGCTACAATGATCAAAATGAGAAGTCATTATAGGCAGATTGGTAGGCAACGCAGTTGGCAAGAGAGCCAGCCCCGGCAGTGAAAGTGTTCCTCCCCTTTCGTCTTGTGACTGCCGTTGCGCGCCGCTTTTCTGCCGAGCGCTATGCGCAGACTGCCGCCAGCCTGTCGTTTTCCAACCTGCTCGGCCTGGTGCCGTTGATCGCGGTAGGCCTGGCGTTGATCAACCGTTTCCCTTTTGCCGAAGGCATGAGCGGGGCACTGGAAAAATTCCTCCTCGCCAACCTGCTGCCCGAAAAGGCTGGCAGCATCATCGCCAAATATGCATTCCAATTTGCGCACAAGGCTGCGCACCTGACCTTGATTGGAGCTGCAACGCTTGCTACGACTGCGCTGATGCAGATGCTCACCATCGAGCACGCCTTCAATGCCATCTGGCGGGTCAAGGAACAGCGGCCGATGTTGCGGCGCATCGCCATGCATCTCCTGGCCTTGTCTCTCGGACCGTTGCTGTTCGGCGGCAGTCTGGCTGTGATCGCTTACCTTTCCGGGGTCGCCTACGGCTTGGTCGATGAGCCGAAATGGCTGGATAAGTTGTTCTTCCGCGTTCTTCCTTTTTTCTTCATGACGGCGCTGTTCGCGTTGCTCTACTACGCCGTGCCGAACCGTAAGGTGAAGCGATGCCACGCCCTAGCCGGCGGCATTTTCGCGACCCTGGGATTTTTGCTGATGCAGCGCCTTTTCGGTGCTTTCATTATCGCTCTCCCTGCTTATACGGTGGTCTACGGCGCCTTTGCGGCGATACCGATCTTCCTGGTCTGGCTTTACCTCTCATGGAGCGTGGTTCTGGTCGGTGCCTTGATGGTCGCCGAACTGCCATTTGCAGCGAGCAAGTCACTAAGGGTTTGAGCGTTTCTACGCTTGGTCTTGTTCTAAGGGGCGATTTCGACTATACTCGCCAGCTTTTTCCCGATTCCAGGTAACGAGAAATGGTTGTGATACGTCTCGCCCGAAGCGGCGCCAAGAAGCGTCCTTTCTACAACATGGTTGTGACCGATTCGCGCAATCGCCGCGATGGTCGCTTTGTCGAGCGCATTGGTTTCTACAACCCGGTTGCGGCCGGGCAGGAGACCGCCTTGCGCGTGGACTTGGAACGCCTCGCCTACTGGCAGGGTCATGGCGCCCAACTCTCACCCACAGCGGCGCGATTGGTCAAACAGTTCGGCACCTCTCAGGCAGCCTGAATTTGTCCGGGAGTACCCAGGGCATGATCGTCCTGGGGCGCATCGTCGCCCCCTTCGGTGTGCATGGCTGGGTCAAGATTCATCCTTTTGGGGATGAACCGGAGGCTTGGTTCCGGATGTCGCAGTGGTGGCTGGCTGTTGATCCGGATGCCCTCGATTGGCAGCCTTTTGCACTACAGGAGGCGTCCTTGCATGGCAAAGGCTTGGTCGCCAAGTTCGTGGGTGTTGATGGCCGCGATGCCGCCGAAGCAATCGATGGCTGTTTTATCGGTGCTCCGCGCCTAGCGCTACCGGAGAATGCCGCCGACGAATATTACTGGGCTGACTTGGTCGGACTTGATGTGGTAAACCAGGAGGGTGAGCGACTCGGCAAGGTGACAAGCCTCCTCTCCAGCGGCGCGCACGATGTGATCTGTGTGCGCGACGGTGAGCGTGAGCGCCTACTGCCTTTCGTGGCGCGGGTGGTGAAAAGCGTCGATGTTCGCGGCGGCATGCTCCGCGTCGATTGGGGTGCGGACTGGTGACTCTGGCGATAGATGTCGTCACCCTGTTCCCGGAGATGTTCGTCGCAGTGACGCAATCCGGGATCACCCGGAGGGCGCTGGAACGCAGTTTGTGGCAACTGAATTGCTGGAACCCGCGCGATTTTGCGCAGGATAATCACCGTACGGTCGATGACCGACCATACGGTGGCGGTCCAGGCATGGTAATGATGATTCAACCGTTGGAGCAGGCGATAGCAGCGGCGAGGATGCGGCGACTCGAGTCAGGCGAAGTTGCGACAAGAGTAATTTACTTGTCCCCGCAGGGTAAGCCACTGGATGATCGGCGCGTTGCTGAACTGGCGCTGTCTTCGGGCGCGATCCTGCTTTGTGGACGCTACGAGGGTGTCGATGAGCGCCTGCTGGAGCGTTGCGTGGATGAGGAATTGTCGCTCGGCGATTTTGTCCTGTCCGGCGGGGAAATTGCCGCGTTGGCGTTGATCGATGCGGCGGTGAGACGGTTGCCCGGGGCCTTGAATGATGCAGACTCGGCCAGCGAAGAGTCGTTTGCTGATGGTTTGCTCGATTGTCCTCACTACACGAGGCCAGAGGATTATGAAGGCATGCGGGTGCCGGAGGTGCTGTTGTCCGGCAACCATGAGAAGATTCGGCGCTGGCGCCTGAAGCAGGGCTTGGGCCGGACTTGGTTGAGGCGACCCGATCTGCTCGCGGAGCGGGCGCTGAGTCGCGAAGAAGCAAGCCTGCTGGAAGAGTTTCGGCGGGAGTTGTCGTAGCAAGAGGGGCAGTAGTAACATCACTGCGAAATAAATAAGCGCGCGCATCAGATTTCCTGCTCTGCGCGAACGGCCAAAGGCCATGACCGGAAGGATACAAAATGAACCTGATTCAGCAACTCGAAGAGGAAGAAATCGCCCGCCTGGGCAAGACCATCCCAGATTTTGCACCGGGCGACACCGTCGTCGTCCAGGTAAAGGTCAAGGAAGGCACCCGCGAACGTACCCAGGCGTACGAAGGCGTGGTGATTGCCAAGCGGAATCGCGGCTTGAACTCCAGTTTTATCGTACGCAAGATTTCCGCCGGAGAAGGCGTAGAGCGTACTTTCCAGAGTTATTCGCCGATGATCGCGACCATCGAGGTTAAGCGCCGCGGCGATGTCCGCCGCGCCAAGCTCTACTATCTACGCGACCGTTCCGGCAAGTCGGCTCGTATCAAGGAAAAGCTCACGAGAAGGCAGTCCTGAATCTGTCCTGAGCGATTCTGACGACAACGGGGCCGCGGCCCCGTTGTCACATCCGCGTCACCCCAAACAATAGTGCTAAATCCGTTTGTCGCGTTCGATGAGCGCGTAAGCAGAGTGATTGTGAATCGATTCGAAGTTTTCTGATTCGATAACGTAAGCATCAATGCGTCGGTCGGCATTGAGCATGCCGGCAACGTCGCGCACCATATCCTCGACGAACTTCGGGTTGTCGTAGGCGCGTTCGGTGACGAATTTCTCGTCCGGGCGCTTCAGCAGGCCATACAGTTCGCAAGAGGCCTGTCCCTCGATCATCTGAACCAGATCTTCGATCCAGACAAAGTCGTTGGTGGTCGCGGTGACGGTGACATGTGAGCGCTGATTATGGGCGCCGCGCTCCGAGATTTTTTTCGAGCAGGGACACAAACTGGTGACCGGCACCACCACTTTGGTGGTCTGGCGATACTCACCGCCAGGCAAGATCTCTCCGAAGAAACTGACCTCGTAGTCCATCAGGCTCTTCACCTTGGAAACCGGTGCTTCCTTGTTGATGAAGTACGGGAATCCGATCTCGATCTGGCCGGTTTCCGCTTCCAGAAGGATCACCATTTCGCGCAGCATGCTCTCGAAGCTTTCGACCGAGATTTCACGTTCCCGGGAGTTCAAGATCTCCACGAAGCGCGACATGTGCGTGCCCTTGAAGTTATGAGGCAGGCCGACGTACATGTTGAACATGGCAATGGTGTGCTGGACGCCGCCGCTTTTGTCGAGCACCTTGATCGGGTGGCGGATGCTTTTGATCCCGACCTTGTTGATCGGCAATTGGCGTGAATCGGAACTACCTTGTACGTCTGCGATGGCCATAACGTCCCTGCTCTTCATGGAGTGCGTTCTTCGGGAAAGGGCTGCGCCCGACTGAACGGGCCCACCCGGTTCAGCTTATGATATCATTCCCGACTAGATTACTCAAGTTATTGACGGCGTGGTTCACGGTGGCGGCGATGCCTACAGCATCGAGCCCGAGTTGCGACAGCAATTGTGCGGAGTCGCCATGATCGATGAACCTGTCCGGTAGGCCCAGTCTTAAGAGCGGCGTGTTGAGTCCTAGATTCTCAAGGCAGCGCGCAACTTCCGAGCCGGCACCGCCGATCACGGTATTTTCTTCGAGACTCACCAGCAGTTCATGGGTTCGGGCCAACTCGCTCAGCAATTCCGCATCGATAGGTTTGACGAAACGCATGTTGGCGACGCTGGCATCGAGTCCTGCGGCTGCCGTCAACGCAGGAGCGAGCATGCTGCCGAATGCCAGCAGCGCCACGCGATTGCCCTTGCGCCGCATTTCGCCCTTGCCGATGGGGAGGGTGTCGAGCGACCCGTCCACAGGCACGCCCGACCCTGCTCCGCGCGGATAGCGCACTGCGGTCGGTCCGTCGTGTCGGAAGGCGGTGGAAAGCATCTTGCGGCATTCGCCTTCGTCGGCCGGCGTCATCACCACCATGTTAGGGATGCAGGTGAGATAGCAAAGATCGAAGGCGCCGTTGTGCGTGGCGCCGTCGGCACCAACTAGGCCGCCACGGTCGATCGCCAGCATCACCGGCAGGTTTTGCAGGGCGATGTCATGGATCAGTTGGTCATAGGCACGCTGCAGGAAAGTCGAGTAGATCGCCACCACGGGCTTCATGCCCTCGCAGGCGAGTCCGGCGGCGAACGACAGGGCATGCTGTTCCGCGATGCCGACATCATGGTAGCGGCCCGGAAATTCCTGGGCAAAACGAACCAGACCGGAACCCTCGCGCATTGCCGGTGTTATACCGACCAGACGAGTATCCGCCGCCGCCATATCGCATATCCAGTCGCCGAAAACTTGGGTGTAGGTGAATTTACCGGCATGGCCGGCGAGTATGCCATCGGCGGTATCGAATTTGGAGACCCCGTGGTAGAGAACCGGGTCGGCTTCTGCCAACTTGTATCCCTGACCCTTCTTGGTAATGACGTGAAGGAACTGAGGTCCTTTCAAAACCTTAAGGTTCTGCAGTGTCGGAATCAGGGAATCAAGATCGTGGCCGTCAATCGGGCCGATGTAGTTGAAACCGAGTTCTTCGAAAAGGGTGCCAGGCGTGAGCATACCCTTCATGTGTTCCTCGGCGCGCTTGGCGAATTCCAGGACCGATGGCATCGCCGACAGAACCTTCTCCCCGGCCTTCCTTGCGGCGTTGAAGGTGTGGCCGGAGAACAGGCGTGCCAGATATTTGTTGAGCGCCCCGACCGGCGGCGAAATAGACATGTCGTTGTCGTTCAGGATCACCAGCAGATTGGCGTCGACGACGCCGGCATTGTTCAGTGCCTCGAAGGCCATGCCAGCCGACATTGCGCCATCGCCTATGATCGCCACGACGTGCCGGGACTCGCCCTTGTCGCGTGCGGCGACGGCCATGCCCAGTGCTGCTGAAATCGAGGTCGATGAATGACCGACGCCGAAGGTGTCGTACTCGCTTTCGGTGCGCCGAGGAAAGCCCGCAATGCCGTCCTGCATACGCAGCCGCGCCATCCCGGCACGGCGTCCGGTGAGCACTTTGTGGGCGTATGTCTGGTGGCCGACATCCCAGACCAGGCGGTCATGAGGGGTGTCGAAGGCATAGTGCAGCGCAATGGTGAGTTCGATCGTGCCGAGATTTGAAGAAAGATGGCCACCGGTCTTGGCGACTGATTCGAGCAGGAATTCGCGCAGTTCGTTAGCCAGCTGTGCGAGGTCCGCGCGTTCCAGCTGGCGCAGAGCGGCGGGGAAGTTGATGGTGTCGAGCAGGGGTGTGGAAGACATGGTGCGGGTGGCAATCAGAAACTGCGGTCGACGATAAAATCGGTGAGTTGGTGCAGGCGCGATGCCTTTTCGCCGAATCGGGCGAGTCCCTCGTGCGCCTCGGCGCGAAGTTCGGCGGCCTTCTCCTTGGCACGGGGCAGACCAAGCAGACTGACATAGGTGGGCTTGTTTTGGGCAGCATCTTTGCCTGCCGTCTTGCCCAGCGTGACAGTAGACGCTTCGGCGTCGAGTATGTCATCGACAACCTGGAAGAGCAGACCCGCAAGGTTGGCAAAATGGTCGAGTCCGGCCAGGTCCGTATCGGCCAGAGGTACGCCGCAATGGGCGCCAAGCATGACTGCGGCGCGAATCAGAGCGCCGGTCTTGCGGATATGCATGAACTCCAATTCTTCCAGGCTCAACTGACAGCCTACCGCGGCCAGGTCGATCGCCTGTCCGCCGGCCATCCCGCGCGAACCCGCAGCGCGGGCGAGCAGAGCTACCATGGCAAGTTGGCGCTTGCTGTCCGGAACTAATTCGTGTTCGGCAATGAGCTTGAACGCCAGCGATTGCAATGCGTCGCCGACCAAGAGCGCGGTCGCCTCGTCAAACTGGACATGGCAAGTTGGTTTTCCCCGGCGCAGGACATCGTTATCCATACACGGCAGATCATCATGCACCAATGAATAAATGTGGATCAGTTCAATGCTCGTCGCGACAATGTCGAGTCGGCCGGGTTCGGCTCCGCAGATGTCGCCGGCGGCGTGGCTGAGCAGCGGTCGAATGCGCTTCCCGCCGCCGAGAGCGGCGTAACGCATCGCCAAATGCAGGCGTTGCGGGGCGATGTTGGCGGCCGGCAGCAGGCGATCGAGGGCGGCTTCGCTGCGTTGCTGTATCGCGCCCATCCAGGTGAGGAAATTCATAGTGGTGTTATTCGTCAGAAGATGAGTTGCCGGCGACGAAGTCTTGCAATCGGCTTGCTTCGAGAATCTGCAGCTTCTGCTCAGCAGCGGTCAGTGCTTCCTGGCAGTGCTTGAGCAATTCTGCTCCGCGTGCGAAGGCTGTCAGCGATTGCTCGAGCGGCAGTTGGCCGGCTTCCATCTCCCGGACGATGGTTTCGAGTTCAGCCAGTGCGGATTCGAAAGAGGCTGGGGGGTGGCTATGTTTGCCCATGTGTTCGCTTGAAAAGTAAAAGTTTGCGTGGCTATGCGGGCGAAAAATGACTTATCGTGATTCTTGCGGCCAAATCCCGCAGCTCTTCTGCAGATGGGTAGATTATACTTATACGCTTTCCGGTTTCCGGGTTTTGTTTCCGGGTTTTTCTTGGGGCTTGGGAGGTATGAGTAACATTGCCGAACTGGCCAATAAAGTCGCGCGCCGCGAGTCCGCCACGGCGCAGCTGCCCGTGTCGTGGTATTTCGACGAGAAGCGCTTCGAGTTGGAAAAGAAGCTGCTCTTCGCCGATGGGCCTGCTTATGTAGGGCATGAACTGATGGTGCCCGAGGTCCTTGACTATCGCAGCCTGGAATGGCTCGACCATGCCAAGTTGCTGGTGCGCCAGGAGGATGGCATTGACCTAATGTCCAATGTTTGCCGCCATCGCCAGGCGATCATGCTGCAAGGCTCGGGGCGGGCCAAGAATATTGTCTGCCCTATCCATCGCTGGACCTATGACACATGCGGCCAGCTGATGGGCGCACCGCACTTTCCCGGCAATCCTTGCCTCAATCTCGGCAGGCAGCGGTTGGAAAATTGGAATGGTCTGCTTTTCAAAGGACCGCGGCAGGCGCAAAGTGATCTTTCCGGCATGCGAGTGGCCGGCGAATTTAATTTTTCAGGCTATAAGTTGGATCGTGTCGAATTGCATCCCTGCAATTACAACTGGAAAACCTTCATTGAAGTCTATCTCGAGGATTATCACGTCCGTCCCTTTCACCCCGGACTCGGAAAGTTCGTTACCTGCGATGACTTGAGCTGGCAGTTTGGCGAGTGGTATTCCGTGCAACGAGTCGGCATCACCTCGCTTGCAACGGCCGGTTCTAAGGCTTACGAACGCTGGCAGAAGGCGGTGCTAGACTACTATCGCGGCGAAAAACCAAGGCAAGGCGCGATATGGCTGACCTATTTCCCGAACATCATGGTCGAGTGGTATCCGCATGTGCTGGTGGTGTCGACCCTGATCCCGCAGGACGTGGACAAGACTCTTAATGTGGTCGAGTTCTACTATCCTGAAGACATCGCGCTGTTCGAGCGTGAGTTCATCGAGGCCGAGCAGGCGGCTTACATGGAGACGGCGATTGAGGATGATGAAATCGGCGAGCGAATGGACCGCGGCCGCCGCGCGCTGATGCGGGAGGGTGTGAGCGATGCCGGACCGTATCAGACACCGATGGAAGACGGCATGCGACACTTCCACGAGTTCTATCGGCGCATCGTCGAGGCAAAACCCTGATCGCCCTGATTGATCACGTTTGGGCTATATTTCGCCTAGGCTTGTTTGAGGGAACCTCATCATGATTACTACCGACCATCAGGGCAGACTTCTCTCCGTCACGGTCTTCGGCGAGTTTACACTCGCCGATTTTCAGGAGTTCGAGGATCTGGTGCGCTACAGGATACAGTTCGACGGTCCGATCAATCTGCTCTTCGATCTCCGGCAGATGGCCGACTTTACCCTCGACGTGGCCTGGGAGGAGCTCAAGTTTTCACGTCAGCATCCCCATGATTTCGCACGTGTCGCGGTGCTCACAGAGAGCCAGTGGGTGACCTGGAGCGCCTGGTTGTCGCAAGCCTTCGTCGATGCCGACCTGCGCGTGTTCTCGGATGACGACGAGGCGCGTGTTTGGCTGCAAAGTGTCGAGTGAGCAAGTTGCTGGTCAGTGCGGGGGAAGTCGCAGCGCATCTCGATGATCCGTCATGGCGAATTTTCGATTGCCGCCATGATCTCAAGCAGGCCGATTATGGCAATACCGCTTACCACCGCGGCCACATCCCCGGTTCCCTTTTCCTTCACCTCGACCGTGATCTCTCCGGTGTCGCCAATGGCCGGAATGGGCGTCATCCACTGCCTGACGCCACCGTCTTTGCCGAGAAAATGGCGCAATCGGGGGTGGGGCTGGAGACGCAAGTGGTCGCTTACGACAACGAGGGCGGAATTTTTGCCTCGCGCTTGTGGTGGCTGTTGCGCTGGCTTGGCCACGGGCGTGTAGCCGTTCTCGACGGCGGGCTGGCCGGCTGGAAACGGGCCAGGCTGCCGCTAGAAGAGCAGGTGGTGGAAGCAAATCGAGCGCGCTTCGAAATCATGCCGAAAATCGGCGACCGGGTCGATGCCAATTTCGTTTTGGCGCACCTTGACTCGGAGGAAATGCTGCTGATCGATGCCCGCAGCCCCGAGCGCTTCCGCGGCGAGAACGAAACCCTCGATCCGGTCGGGGGCCACATCCCAGGCGCCATCAATCGCTTCTACGTCGATAATCTGGACGACGATGGTTGTTTTTTCAAATCGGCGCCAGAACTTGCCGATGAATTCAAAAAGCTACTGGCAGGTCGAGATCCCCAACTGGTCGTCCAGCAATGCGGATCCGGCGTCACCGCCTGTCACAACCTCCTAGCGATGGAAATCGCCGGCCTCGCGGGTTCGCGGCTTTATGCCGGTTCCTGGAGCGAATGGTGCGCGGATCCAACGCGACCGGTAGTTAAGGGGATCTAGCACCTGCTTCGCGGCACAAGTGCCCTGGGTTGTCTTACCGACGACTACAGACACTAGCCGGCCAGACAGGGCTGGCAACAATTTCCGCTCGCCCTGCGGAACTGACCATCCATCGAATTGCTTGGTAATCAATATGTAAATTGGTTATTATGCAAATTGAATAGGTGGGGGTCATGTTGGTACTTCCGGCATCTTCAAAATTCGACTTGCCACCGCTCTTTTTGGAGCGCGGGTTCACCTTGGTCGAATTACTAGTCACCATGACGCTGGTCGCAATCCTATCCGCGATTGCTCTGCCATCCCTGTCGAGTTTTGTCACGAACAGCCGTGTCTCAAGTCGGGCAAACGACTTCGTTGCTGCAATCAATCTGGCACGCAGCGAGGCGGTCAAGCGTAGCAGTGGCGTCACTATTTGTCCGAGTAGTAATGCGGCAACATGCGCGCCAGTAGCAGACTGGGCAAGCGGCTGGATCGTGTTCAGCGATCACGACATCGATGCCACAGCCGATACCGGTGATGAGTTGATACATGTCTTTCCAGGCTTGTCGGGCGGCATCACCATGGTGCTTGGCAATAATGGAACTATTACCAAAAGCATCACCTTTCTCGGAGTCGGCAGGTCCATTGCTTCCTTTGGAGGCACGGTCGCCACCTTGTGCCCACCCGAGGGCGGCGATTATTGCCGATACATTTGCATCAATTCACTGGGAAGACCCCGGGTTGATACCCCTGCCCAGAAGATCGCTGACAAGAACTGCGGAAACTAGGAGCCCAAGATGAGACCGGATCGTCAATCGGGCATGTCTTTGATCGAAGTTCTTGTCGCGATCATAGTGACAGCAGTGGGCTTGTTGGGCTTCGTCGGTACCCAATTGGCTGCCGCCAAATATAACAAGGAGGCTTCTCTGCGATCAGTTGCTACCGTGCTAGCGCTGGAAATTGCTGACCGCATGCGTTCCAACATCGCAGGAGTAAAGGCGGGAGATTACGACCGGAACATGGGCTATGCGGTTGCGACCAATGCAGTTGCGCCGCCAACCTGCGGCAGCATCAGCGATTGCTCGGCGTCGACCCTCGCGCAGCTGGATATTGCAAACTGGCAAAAAGAGCTCGCGGCGGCACTGCCAGGCGGTGCTGGCGCAATTATTCCGGGCACTACCATGTTTGCAAAAAGCATCGTCGTCATGTGGCAGGACAAGAGCCTGATGGAAAGCGCGTCGCCAATTGATCCGGCTTGCTCCAGCGCCCCGAACAGCAATACGCCAGTATCAGGAATACGCTGTTTCAATACCATGTTCATACCCTGATGATGGAGAACGGGAAATTGAAAGCGGGCAAAAGCTATCCTATGGAAGATGGTATGGGCATCATCGAATTGATGGTGTCAATGGCCATTGGCCTTGTTCTTATAGCCGCCCTCGGCAGCATATTTCTCACCAACAGTAGAACATCAAGGTTGCAGGAGGATCAGTCCAGGCTACAGGAAACCTCGTTGGCGGCCTTGGATGCCCTTGCCTACCATTTGCGCCTTGCCGGATTTGTTGATCTATCCAACGATACCTCACGGATAGTGGCCTTGGTGAATCCGGCCAATATTCCATGGTTAAAAAAACAAGACACCCCGCACACAAAAGATATGCTTAATGTCTTTTTCGGGCAAAACCCGCCATATGTCGGTATTAAGGCGCTATTGGGTTGTGATGGGCCTTTCAACACTGCGGCATCAGGTGCCTTGCCGGTAACTTGCAGCAATACGCCCGGGCCGGACTCCATTTCGGTGGCCTATCAGGTACAGCCGACGGTGGTCGGCGGCACGGCGGTTCGCGCAACGATCACACCCCTGGATACGCTCTCCTACAATCCGGCCACGGGGCAGGGGGTCGATTGCGCAGGCCAGGACGTGAACGGCCCGTCCGCGAATCCGCAAGGACCATTGGCCGTCAATTTCTTCTATATCGATACGGCCAACAATCGGCTGATGTGTGTTGGTAACGGCGACCCATCGAAAGCTCGGTCGGTCGCCGAGGGTGTTGAATACATGCGGCTTCGTTACGGAATAACGCCCGCTACCTTGGGACAAGGACCAATGGATTCGTTTGTCGGACAGTATGTCGCTGCGGCCGATGTGCCCGATTGGTCGAGAGTTCTGTCAGTCCGCGTTTGTCTGCAGATCGCTTCTCCAAGCGCAAATGTCGCAAACGAACTGACCTCTTATGTGGATTGCGACGGCGCTACTCATTCTCAAACGGACGGGAAGATCAGGAAGACCTTCAACGCCACGATCACCTTGCGCAATAACGTATTGACGAACCCTGACGCCTTGCCATGAACAGCCTACAGTCATCTTCATCGATAGATCGGCAGTGCCAGAGCGGCTTCGTCCTGTTCATGACCCTGGTCGTACTCGTGATCCTGACGATACTCGGCCTGTCGTCAATGCAGGGCGCGTCGCTGGAGGAGCGGATGTCGAGCAATTTGCGCGACCGCAGTATTGCCATGCAAGCTGCTGAACTAGCCCTGCGCGATGCCGAACGCGATCTGGCCGCCTTGAAGTCCGACGGCACGACTTTCTGTGCAGCAGGCACACCAGGCTGCCGTCCGTTGGGCGCGCGGGCAAGTAATCCATTGGATTGGCCAGGCTTTTGGGTATGGGGTCCCGCCCTGCGATTGACCTGGACGCCCGATTGCCCCTTGGGCCAGTGCGACTCCGGCGACATGCCGGCTGCGAACGCGCCGGTATGGGATGACGCTCAGGCCAACTGGTTTCCGCAGTTTGGCAGTAACGCAGGAAACCCTACGGTCGAATATGGCACTTATACCGGCGCAGCGGCAATTCCTGAGGTGGCAGCGCAACCCAGATACATCCTGGAAATATTTCCCGCTAACAGGAATGACCCTTACGGCACGGGAGGCTCTGAAAGTATCGTCTTTCGCATCACCGTTCGAGCGGTCGGCAAGAACCTGGACACGGTGGTGATGCTGCAAAGCGTTTCAATTCCGAATTAGCAAGTTGGGGAAAATAATGGATACCGAAATTCGACCATTCTGGATCTATCACCGCATCAGTAGTTTCGTGATTATTGCTTTTATCAGTCTGCCGATTTCCCTTGCAGCGCCGCTCGTGCCATCGAACATGCCCCTGGCCAATATAGACCGGGCATTGTCGAATGTGGCGCTGACTATTTCGGCAGAGTTTCCTACGGCAGATACCTCAAGTTACGGGACAACGGGTTCTGGCGTCAATCCCAGTACGACAAGTTACTACCCCACTATTACCTACTTGGGCTACTTCGATCCGGCTAAATGCTATACCTACAGCGCGAGCGATACCTATTTCTCTCCGGCGCCTTGTGCCAGCGGTGTCACCCCAAAAGGGAATTTCCTCAATTGGGCTTCGATGTCAGTTCTCGATCAATATCGGCAGGTGATGACGGGCGGCTTGCGATTTATCGATACCGCTACCACAACGGTACTGCAAAGATCATTCATGGACTCTCTTTCAGGCGCTGGCGAATCGACAGTGAACCCGGCGAATATAAACTCGCCAAACAGGGTCGCGACGACTGCAGATGCAGGGAATCTCGGGGTCATGGCTGGCACTGCTCAATCGGGTCAGTACATCTACAAGATATCCGGTATGGGCGACAAGATGCTGGTGCAAAGCGGTTCTCCTATTTCCTTGGGATTGAGTTCGGAGGTACAACGAGCAATGCAAGATTGTTCAACCCTATCAACGACAATTAACAGTGCTACCACGATGTGTTACCACATCCGGGTAAAGGTGTGCGATCCCTCGCCGGGGCTTGGGCTGGAAGCCAACTGCAACAAGTACGGCAACAATTACAAGCCGGAAGGTTTGATGCAGCAATATAGCCAGAACATGCGCTTCGCCGCGTTCGGCTATCTGGTCGATGATTCTATGACTCAAAGTCAGCAAGGCGGCGTATTGCGCGCGCGCATGAAATCGATCGGGCCTACGTTTGCCGATCCGGTCAATATTTCCAAAGTCAATTCGAACATGGAATGGGATCCGAACACGGGAGTATTCATTACCAATCCTGACAGTGCGGATGCTGCGGCAAGTTCAATCTTGGCTGGAACGACCATAGGTAACAGCGGTGTCATCAACTATGTTAACAAGTTGGGGCAGTCCGCTGATCCAGCCACTGGCTATGCTTACAAATACTACGATCCAATGGCGGAGTTGTACTACGATTCACTGCGCTATCTCCGGGGACTACCGGTCAATCCCCTGGCCATGACCAATGCCGTCCCCACGTACCCCCAAGGGTTCGACAGTTTTCCCGCGATCAACTATCAGGGCACTGGCACGTCGGACGATCCGGTCATCAGCGCCTGCCAGCAGAGTTTCATCATCGCCATAGGCGACAAGAACAATCAACAATGCGATACGCGCGTTCCGGGCGGAACTACCTATAGCTGCACAGCCGGGGCTCTGCCTGCCGGAGATTCGGTCAATTTCGCTACTCCTGCAGATACTGTCCTGGGTTTGTTTGGTCCAGGTAGTTCGCCGGCAAATAGCGTTGACACACCCGCCTATGGCGCCTTCGGCAACAAGTACATGGCGGGCATGGCTTACTGGGCACACACCAATGACATACGTCCTCTTTTGGCAGCGCAAAGGCCCGCCGGAGATATGCAGACAGTTACGACATTCATGATCGATGTTCTGGAAGGCCATAATTATGACGGGACTGCCAAGACGCAGTTGTGGATGGCGGCGAAGTATGGCGGCTTCGATCTCTCGTTGACCGATCAGACTTCTGCAGCGAGCAGGACTAATCCCAATACCTACAAGAACGGCAGCGCTGTCAGCCCTTGGAACAAGAACGGTGATGGCGTGCCCGACAACTGGTACCAGGGCAACAACCCCACCGCCCTAAAGACCGGGCTGAGCAACGTGTTTCAAACTATAGCCACGGCGACCAGTTTAGGCGATGGTGCCGCGCCTGCAACGTCCGGTACTTCCCCGACCACGGCCAGCAAGGTCTACTACGCCAGTTACAAGCTCCTCAATGGCGGAATAGGTGCACTCAAGGCCTGTCCATCAAACTCCACGATCAATGCCTGCGACGCGTCGCCCGACTGGGATGCGGCAGTCTGGCTGGACCCGACCTCTGCGAACTACCTGGGCTACACTGCTCGCCAGATCATCACTCGCTCTAATGGCAATGGCGTGGCTTTCAGCTATGGCAATCTGACCGCGGGTGAAAAGGCTTTGCTGGACAAAAGTCCGATTACCGGCGCAACCGACAATCTCGGAACACTTCGCGCCAATTATCTGCGCGGCGACTCGTCGAATGAAATCAGCAAGACCGGAGGGTCATTCAGGACTCGCGCCACCACCAAGTTGGGCGATATTGTTTCTTCCGCAGCCGTCTATGTGGGCCCGCCAAACGCGCTATATTCCGGTCCGAATTTTGCGGGCTATTCCAACTTTATTAAGAACAATTCAAGCAGGAATCCGACGCTCTATGTGGGGGCGAACGATGGCATGCTGCACGCGTTCGATGCGGCGTCCGGCAAGGAGGTGTTCGCTTACGTACCGAACTATTTCCTGACCGCCGACCCTGTTACGACATCGGCCAGAGTCAATTCACTGACCATGCCGACTTATCAGCATCAATTCTTCGTCGATGCCACTCCTATGATCGGTGATGTAATGGCCAATGGTAGTTGGAAAACCTTGCTGGTCGGCGGCTACGGAGCCGGCGGCAAGGGATTCTATGCGCTGGATGTGACCGATCCGAACAAGTTTTCGACCGCGATGAATGCGGAATCCCAGGCGTCCAGTCTCTCGATGTGGGAGATTTCTGATGCTGATGATGCTGATATCGGCTTTACCTTCAATCAGCCGGTCACGAGTCCGATTTCCGATCAGGCACTGCAGTACGCGCTAGTGCCGACGGCTAGTGGCGGCAGTCAGTGGGCGATCATCGTCGGCAATGGGTTTGGCAGTACCAATGGCAAGGCGGTCCTGTACTTTCTCAGCCCTTACGATGGCTCTCAGCTATTTAAGGTGGTCGTTGAATCCACCCTGGGTGACAACGGATTGGCGACTCCATTCCCCGCCAGCACTACCGGCAATGGCGTGATCGACACGGTATGGGCGGGCGATCTAAAGGGGAATATGTGGCGTGTCCGCTGGGACGCGCAGGCAAAGAAATGGACGTCATCAGCTGCGTTTTCCGGGAGTCCGGCCAAGCCGATCACGTCGGCTCCCGCAGCGACGCCGCATCCCTTCGTTGCGGGTGCTTGGGCAGTTGTTTTCGGCTCGGGGAAGTATATCGAACGCAGCGACTACAATACGACGACCCAGCAATCCCTCTACGGAATCGTAGACAATTTTTCTAATACACAAATCACAGTTGCGGATCTTGTTCAACAAACGATCATTCCGAATCCGCCTTCGACTCCAGGGCTTACTCCCGCCGGTGACTTTTGGCGCACCACGTCAAGCAATTCCGTAAATTTCAATACGAACAAGGGTTGGTATTTTAATATGCCAGCAGCAAATGGCGAACGCAGCATCGCCAATCCGAAACTCCCCGCGGATACCGGAATTGCCTTGATGAGTTCCTTTACCCCCGCTTCCTCCTGCATGTCGGCGACCGGCTACGTCAACGTCTTCAACGCATTTACCGGACAAGCAGTGCCGAATACTCCGACCTGGGGTGCCATTGGCATGGGGATTCCGTATTTCGGCACCGTCGTGTCCAGCGCCGGCAAGGCCATCATCAAAGTCGGCGGTGTCCGATATGGCAGTTCTGTTGCCTGCCAAAATTGTGTTGCTGCAATAAGCGGGATAGAACTAACCAAGACCTTCGTCAAGGGTACGCGAGCCTCATGGCGGCAAATTCGCTAGCCAGGCAATGGGAGTCGGATGAGATGGAGAAGCGTGGATTCACCTTGATAGAACTGCTGATAGTCCTCGCTATCGTCGCCATCCTGGCCGCGATTGCCTATCCCTCCTACCTCCAGTATCTGGTCAGAAGCAATCGCAGTGTCGCCAAGGCCGACCTGATGGAACTGCAGCAATGGATGGAGCGAAATTATTCCCTTACCAATAGATACGACAAAGATCCGAACGGGGCCACTATCGTACTCCCGTTCAGCACTTCACCGCGCTATCAAGGAAGCAACCCGCAGTATCAGATCAGTTTCAGTTCGGGACCGAGTGCAACGGCGTATACGCTGGAGGCCGTTCCGCAGCCCAATCAGAATGACACCGAATGCGGAACACTGACGCTCTCGAGTACCGGCGTTCGTGGTCCAGCGTCAACGACCTGCTGGAGTCACTAGAGAGTTACTGGCTGAGCATTTTCGGCAAAGGGAACACGACGTTCTCGGGGATGCCTTCCAGTTCATGTACGCCGGTTGCGCCTAGCTGTTCCAGACGTTCGATCACCTGCCTGACCAGAACCTCGGGCGCCGAGGCTCCGGCGCTGAGGCCGATATGCTGGCGGCTGGCGATCCAGGCTGGATCGATCTGCCCGGCGCTGTCGACGAGATAGGCCGGTACGCCGAGGTTTTGCGCCACTTCGCGCAGGCGGTTGGAATTCGAACTGTTCGGCGAGCCGACTACAATGACCACATCGCATTGTCGTGCCAGCAGTTTGACGGCATCCTGGCGGTTCTGCGTGGCGTAGCAGATGTCGTCCTTCTTCGGCCCGATGATCTCAGGGAAGCGCGCCCTTAATTCGGCAACGATGCTTGCCGCATCATCGACCGACAGCGTGGTCTGGGTCACGTAGGCCAGTTGGCGAGGATTGGCGACCTCCAGACCGGCGACATCGGCAATGTTCTCGACCAGATGCATGCCATCCTTTACCTGCCCTGTCGTGCCCTCGACCTCTGGGTGGCCTCGGTGGCCGATCATGACGATCTCATGCCCGGACTCGCGCATCTTCGCCACCTCGACATGTACCTTGGTGACCAGGGGGCAGGTGGCGTCGAAAACCATTAGGCCACGCCTCTCGGCCTCGACGCGCACCGCTTTGGGAACTCCGTGGGCGCTGAAGATCACCGTACCACCTGCCGGTACTTCGTCCAATTCATCGACGAATACCGCGCCCTTGGCGCGCAAATCCTCGACCACATAGCGGTTATGAACCACTTCATGGCGGACGTAGATCGGCGCGCCATAGAGTTTTAGGGCGCGCTCGACGATCTCGATCGCACGCTCTACGCCGGCACAAAAACCGCGGGGATTGGCGAGCAGAATTTCCATGTTAAAGAATTCCGATGACTTCGACTTCGAAGCGTATCGACTTGCCTGCCAGCGGATGGTTGAAGTCGATCAACGCCGCTTCTTCGTCTAGTTCCCGTATCAGGCCGGTGTAACGGGCGCCATTGGGGGCGGAAAATTCAATCAAGGTCATCATTTCAAGCTTGTCACCATCAGGCAATTCGGCGCGTGGCTGGCGCCGCATCAACTGAGGATTGTGCCGTCCGAAAGCCTGCTCCGGTTCGAGCAGAAATACATGGCGCTCGCCTACCGGCAGTCCTTCGAGGCAGCGTTCCAGAGCCGGTGCCAACTCGCCGCTGCCTAACTGCAGGGTCGCCGGTGTCGAATCGAAGGTACTGATCAGTTCAATATCATCGCCACTGGCGACGCGGTAATGGAGCGTCACCAGACTGTCTGGCCTTACGAGGGATACGGTCGTTCCGTTCATTTTCTAGTCTTGCCAACTCGCTAAAGCGGGTCATTGTGCCAGAGACTCAGGTATCGCGCACTGTGCTGTCTAAGGGGAGCGCTTGGCGTTCGGAAAGAAGAGTTGTTCGCCACCGATCTTATAGTCGCTGATGACGCGCTGGCCGAAATCTGAGACCAGCCAGTCGATGAACGTCTGTCCCGCTTCCCGTTTTACGTCCGGATGCTTGGCAGGATTGACCAGCATCACGCCGTATTGGTTGAACAGTCGATTGTCGCCCTGGATCAGGATAGCCAGATTCTGGCGGTTCTTGAAGTTGAGCCAAGTGCCGCGGTCGCTGAGCAGGTAGGCGTTCATCGCCGCGGCGGTATTGAGCGAAGGTCCCATGCCTGAACCGGTATCCCGATACCATGGGCCTTTTGCCTTGTCGAGGTCTATCCCCGCCTCCACCCACAGGCGCAGTTCGGCGGCATGGGTGCCGCTCTTGTCTCCGCGCGAGACAAATGGCGCGTGGGCCGCTTCGATCTTGCGCAAAGCCACGAGAATGTCCTTGCTGCCGCCGATATGTGCCGGGTCGGCCTTCGGTCCGATCAACACGAAATCGTTGTACATCACTTCCTGGCGTACGACGCCTTGACCTTCGGCCAGGAATTTCTGCTCCGCGGCCGGGTCATGCACGAAGACCACATCCGCGTCACCGCGCCTTGCCACATCCAGGGCCTGGCCGGTGCCCAGAGCGACGACATGGACCTTGATGGCGTTCTGTTTCTCGAATATCGGCAGAAGATAGCCGAACAAGCCGGACTGTTCGGTCGAAGTGGTCGATGCGACCGTGATGAAGCTGTCAGCAGCCTGGGCTGTGGAGATGAGCGTGCAGGAGAGTACGGTGAAAAGTATGCAGCGTAAATGTTTCATCCCATAGGAATGGGTCATGGTAATTCTCCTTTGAGAAAATCTTCGGCTTCAGCCGACTGAGGTTGGCTAAAAAACAAGCTTGCCGAGGTACGCTCAACGACGCGACCGCGGTGCAAAAAAATGATTTCGTCGGCCAGACGACGCGCCTGGCCCAGGTTGTGAGTGCTCATGACGATGCTGGTACCGCTCGTGTGTATGTCGGTAATGATCCGCTCGACTGCGGCCGTAGCATTCGGGTCGAGACTGGCCGTTGGCTCGTCGAGAAACAGGATGCGCGGCTCCAGCGCCCAGGCGCGCGCCAAGGCGACTCGCTGCTGCTCGCCGCCGGACAATACGCGCGCCGGACGAGCCGCCAGATGCGTCAGTCCGACCCGCGCCAGCGCCGCATCGGCGCGCCGCCGTCGCTCCGGGCGCGGAATGTCGGCGAGTTTGAGGCCGTAAGCGACATTGGCCAGTGCCGAACGTCGTAGCATCACCGGGCGCTGGAATACCAGGGCCTGGGCGCGCGGACGGACCTCACTGCCGGCCCAGCGGATGGAGCCGGCGGTTGGCACGATCAGGCCGTGCATCAGCCGGATCAGGACGCTCTTTCCTGCGCCGTTGGCACCAAGGATGACGATACGGCTGTTCTGCCTGATGGCTAGTGTCACGTCCTGCAATACCGGTGTGCCATCTGGAACAAAGCTGACTCCGGAGAGGCTTAAAGGGAAGATGGTCTCCATCAGCCGAACCTGTGCTGCGCCCATTCGCGTGTGGCGAAGGCCAGGGCGTTGATAGTCAGAACCAGCACGATTAGGATCAGGCCAAGTGCCAGCGCCAGCGGCAGATCGCCCTTGCTGGTCTCAAGGGCAATCGCGGTGGTCATGACGCGGGTCACGCCGTCGATGTTGCCGCCGACGATCATCACCGCCCCTACCTCACTGACGGCGCGACCGAAGCCGGCGAGCAGTACCGTGAACAGCGAGTGGCGCGTATCCCAGAGCAAGGTTGCCGTCGCCTGAATCGTGCTTGCGCCGAGCGAATCGAGTTGTTCCTTGTATTGGCGCCAGGTATCCTCGACGATCTGGCGGGTCAGCGCCGTCAGCAGCGGCACGACCAGCACGGCCTGGGCGATGACCATCGCCGTCGGCGTGAACAAGATGCCGAACGATCCCAATGGTCCGGCACGAGAGAGTAAAAGATACACGAGAAGGCCGACTACCACCGCCGGTAGTCCCATGAAGCCGTTCACGATGATCGTCAACGTTTGACGTCCGGGGAAGCGTCCGACGGCGATCAGAGCGCCTGTCGGCAGGGCAAACAGAGCTGCGATGAGTGCCGCCGAGAGGCTGACGGAGAGACTGAGTCCGACTATGCTGAGCAGTTTGACGTCGCCAGCTGTGACCAGGCCGAATGCGACGCTCAGCGCCTCCATGCAGCGCTTGTGTATCCGGCAGAGTGAATCAGCGATGCTGCTGGCAGTGCGGAAAAATAGGCAATGGTCGGCATGGCCGTAGTTTGATCTTCTCGTAGGATGCTTCTGATAGTTGAATATAGCCTGAATACGCCGGTTTCCAAATATGTACGTGGATGCATAATTAGTTGATCTCGTTTGGAACTAGACGGCGTCGGATGCGCTGCGCAGCAGAGGAGGCGCGGAGCTATGCGGTAGAATTCCGTTTTTACTCAGTCCTGCATACAAAACATGAAACCGATCGTCGATGATGTCCGCATCAAGGAGATCAAGGAACTCGCGCCTCCCGCCCATATTCTGCGCGAGTTTCCGGCCACGGAAATAGCGGCGGAGACCACATTCGCAGCGCGTCAGGCGATACATCGCATACTGCACGGCGCGGACGGCCGCCTGCTGGTGGTGATTGGTCCCTGCTCGATTCACGACCACGATGCCGCCTTGGAATATGCGCGCCGCTTGCAAGCCGAGCGGGGACGCTTTGAGGCGGATCTCCTGATCCTGATGCGGGTTTATTTCGAGAAGCCGCGCACTACAGTCGGCTGGAAGGGTCTGATCAATGACCCGAATCTCGACGGCAGTTTTCGCATCAACGAGGGTCTGCGTCTGGCGCGCCAGCTGTTATACGAGATCAACGAGTTGGGCCTGCCTTGCGCCACGGAATTCCTGGATGCCATTACTCCGCAATACACCGCCGATTTGATCAGTTGGGGGGCGATCGGTGCCCGCACGACCGAGTCGCAGGTGCATCGCGAACTGGCCTCGGGGCTTTCATGTCCGGTTGGCTTCAAGAACGGCACCGACGGCAACGTCAAGATCGCCGTCGATGCTATCCGCGCCGCTGCGAGTCCGCACCATTTCCTTTCGGTGACCAAAGCCGGTCATTCGGCCATCGTCTCGACCAATGGCAACGAGGACTGTCATGTCATCCTGCGCGGCGGCAAAGCGCCCAACTACGATGCTGCCAGCGTCGATGCCGCCTGCAAGGAACTCGGTGCGTCAGGACTGGCCGCGAGGGTGATGATAGATTTCTCCCATGCCAATTGCAGCAAGCAGTATCAGCGTCAGGTCGATGTGGCGCGCGAAGTGGGTGAGCAGATTGCCGATGGCGATGATCGCATCTTCGGCGTCATGGTCGAGTCCCATCTTAAGCCGGGGCGCCAGGATCTGCTGCCGGGCAAGGCGCTGGAATATGGCCTGTCCATCACCGATGCTTGCCTGGGTTGGGAGGACAGCAAGAGCGTACTGGATATCCTGGCCGACGCGGTGCGCCGCCGCCGACTGACCATGGCTGCGCAATAGTCGCATTGCGGTGGTATTAGGCGGAGCCTGCTTTTTCCAGGCGGCTACGCCCGGGCTTTTTTGGGGACAAGTTCCACGAGCACCCGATCATCCTGATTGGCCAGCCAGATTTGTCCTTCCTGAATCGTGCAATCCAGGCGCATGTTGCGCTGTGCCAATTTTGCTAGCGCTTGACTGGATTCGCCCGGCAGAGACTGAACCGTGAGATTTTCACAGCGCTGCAACTTGCCACCTGATTGTTCCCACCATAAGTCTGCAGTTCGACCCCCGTAGGCGTAAATGACGACCTGTTTTGCCCGGCCGCAGGATTTTCGCACCGACTTCTCGTCGGGTAGGCCGACGTCTATCCAAAGGTCGATGGCGCCAGTCAGATCCTTTTGCCACAGATCCGGTTCATCATCGGCGGAGAGGCCCTTGCCGAAGGCCAGGGCGTCATCGGCGTGGAGCGCAAAGGCCAACAGGCGCACCATCATGCGTTCGTCCGTTTCCGAGGGGTGGCGAGCGATGGTGAGCGCATGATCATGGTAGTAGTTGCCGTCGATGTTGGCGATTTTCAACTCGACCTTGAAAATGGTTGCTTTAAGGGCCATAGGTGGATGCGGAGGCAAGCTAATCTTTAGGGCGTCGATTATGCACGATTGGCAGCGATGGATGATCGCGGGTTCGGTTGATGGTGTACTGAAAATGGAAAACGGCGGCCGCGGCCGCCGTTTTGACTTCAGATGGACTTCCGCTTACACACCCTGCATGCGTCGCCGGTTCGCGCCCAGAACGACCAGGCCGATGCCGAGCAGCGCCAAAGCGGAGGGCTCCGGAACTGAAGAAATCGGTGGAGGACAAGTCGGGTTGCACGTTCCAGCCGTACTATCCAGGAACAGCGCCGAATCCAGAACCGTGTCCTTGTCGTTCGTCGTGATAAACGCTATCGTGTAATTACCTGTCTGGGTCAGTGTTTGGCTAAAGGATTGCCATCCTGAGTTACCGGCAGTACCTACAGCGATGCCAAGACCCTGGATGCTGGATAGTAAGTCGATCAAGGCTGACCCGTCCGGATTGATGATGACCGCAAAGGACGGGTCATTGAACGGAATATAATCTCGTGCGATGTAATCCCAACTCATTCCGACGGTATCGCCAATGTTTCCGGCGAAGCTCTGGTAGATTGCTGCGCCGTCCGTCAAAGATCCCCCATTCGGATTTGTATTCATTGCATTAAGTGATCCGGAAGCAAGACCTAGAGTGGTCTCGATGGTGGATATGGCGGCGGGGTTGCTATTGAGTTGAGCCATGGTGGTACCAGCAGCGCCGGTCGTCCAAACGACCCCGTTAAATGTGGTGACAGTCGTGGATGGCGTAGCGATGACGTTGCCGATTGTGCTCCAGCCGCTCAATGTGCCCGTTTCGAAATCACCATTCACCAGCGAGATGAGCGCTGCCGAGGCGTTCCCTGGCGTAAAAAGGCAAGTTGCCAAGGCGAGCGACGCCAAATTGATGCCTACGCGGTTAAGTTTAAAATCTTTCATGGCGACCTCCTGGTGTGTGGATGAATACAGGAAGGGCATTAGGTACGATGGGTACGATTACATAACTCACCTGTTACTTTCGTACTGCCCCTGCCAAGGCACAAACGCAGTATCCATGCCAAAGAACCAGTGTTTGTTTGTGTTTTATTTAGGCTCATTTAGCGAATGATGTTGTTGAACTCATACCCTGACGGCGAGAGCGAGCAACTGCACGGGATCCGGGCTGAATCGCGGCGACCGGTCGAGCGCCCTGAACCAACCGAGATAATTTGCGAGGTATTTCGTGG
>CAILCO010000050.1 GCA_903832735.1 uncultured Sterolibacterium sp. | reverse complement strand
GGCCGAGGGCATCCCGCGCAGTTTCACTATTTCCTCCAACGAGATTCTCGAGGCGCTGACCGATCCCTTGAACCAGATCGTCAGCGCGGTGAAATCGGCGCTGGAGCAGACCCCGCCGGAACTCGGCGCCGATATCGCCGAAAAGGGCATGGTGCTGACCGGCGGCGGCGCGCTGCTGCGCGACATCGACCGGCTGCTGATGGAAGAGACCGGCTTGCCGGTGGTCGTCGCCGAGGATCCGCTCACCTGCGTCGTCCGCGGCTCGGGCCTGGCCTTGGAAAAGATGGATCAATTGGGCAGTATTTTCGCGAGCGAATAGGCTCTCACGGCGCTGCAGTGCAGAAGCGCGGTACTTCCCGCTCACGTTCGCATTTCCAACCATCGACGCAAATATTGTCGCACTTCAGGATCCGTCGACCCATGATCAAGGCATTTATCGGAACTATCATCCTTCTTTCGCGCAGAGCATATGACGGATACTGACCACACTCAGCCGCCGGCGATTCGCGGACGGCCGCGGCGGCCAGGCATTGTGATTACCGGTTCAGGCGGCACCGGCTAAAGCATTCCTGAGTGCCCATCAGCCAGGCACAAGCCAAATATTCGAAGCCATGACCTGGACAGTATTCGTCGGCGTCCTGTCACCGAAGGGCCGCATCGGAGCAAGCACCATGTCCGGATTGGGCACGGACTTGTCGCACAGCTTATGCAAAACCAGTCGCTCGGATTGCTCCCGAGATCATTTCCTGCGCATTTCCCGGTAGCCGATCGGGCCTTCATTTCACTTTGCATCCCAATACGGTTCGGGACCAAAACGCTCAGCCAGGAAGTCGATGAAGCTGCGCACCTTGGGTGGCAGGAACTTGCGATGAGGATAGACCGCAAACACCGAGAGTTCGTCACTATCCCAGCCGGGAAGTATGCGCAGCAGTTGTTTCTGGCGCAGCGCCTCGAAGACCAGAAAGCTCGGTTGCAGAATCACCCCGAGACCTTCGACGGCGGCGTTGACCAGAATGTCGCCGTTGTTGCCGCGCAGGTTGCCCGAAACCCGGACCGACTGTTCCACCCCTTTCCGCCTGTAGTGCCAGTCGTTCTGCAGGCTCGAATAAGCGTAAGTCAGGCAATTATGCTCGGCAAGCTGCTTGGGTGATTTGGGTGTTCCGCGCCTTTCCAGGTATGCGGGTGAGGCGCAGGTCACGATACGGGCGCGGGTCAGACGGCGCGCGACCAGTCCCGGATCAACCTGGGCCGCAATGCGTATCGCCAGGTCGAAGCCCTCTTCGACCAAATCCACGGTGCGGTCGTTCAACGTGAGGTCGACCTCCACGCCCGGGTAGCGCTGCAGATACTCGGTGATCATTCGGCCCATATGGCGGGCGCCAAAGGCCACGGAGGTGTTCACGCGCAGTGTGCCGCGTGGCACGGAGGCCTCCTGCGCCACCGACGTCTCCGCTTCACCGACCATGGCGAGGATCTGCGTTGCGCGCTGGTAATAATCGCTTCCTGCTTCGGTCAGCGATAGTTTGCGCGTGGTCCGGTTGAGCAAGCGCACTAAAGTGGACCCCGAAGTCAAGACAGAATCCTGCCGAGTTTAGGCTGCACACGTGACTGCATCTACAGCTGGTCGGCGCTGCCCCGGTTTTGCTTTTGACTTGGTTGTTGCTGTTGCTTCTGCGGGGGAGGAAACACCT
>CAILCO010000049.1 GCA_903832735.1 uncultured Sterolibacterium sp. | reverse complement strand
AGTCAGCGGCACGAGTAGCCGGCGGTCGCAATCAGCGCACTTGATGCGCGGCTTCTCGCAAACACCCACACGCCATTCGTTGGCACAGGCCGGCGAATAGCCGGTCTTGCCAGCCTTGCTCGCCCAGCGCACGGGATAGACATCGGTGCGGCCGCGAAACAATCGGCGAAAGAGTGCGACCTTCTCGTCTGTACTCAATTGTCCGGCAGAAACAGGGGTGGTGACGGGTTCGGGCATGCGCGAAGCAATGCCATGGGCGTCCAGCAATCCGACCAGCCGAGCATTCTCGGCGCGCAGCCGAACGAGTTCGTCGTCCCTGCCCGCTGTCATCCCGACCATAGCCCCGCTTCGGTCAACCGACGCAGCAAGGCGCCTCGTGTCGCATGGCGCACCAGGAAGCGCCGCAATGCGCGCTCGAACTCCTTGCGGCTGGACGTGAGCTCGTAAGCTTCCGCCAGATCGGTCAGAGCCTGCACCGCCTGCATGTAGCCGGATGCAGAACCGCGCTGCGCCTGTGCATTGACGGCCTCCCAATGCTTGTCCGCGTCGGCCATCAACCGCCGCAACTGCGCCTCGCGCTGGTGACGGCGTTCGGCCTCCAGCTTTGTACGCGCCTTCGCTTCGCGCTCCACCCGCACACCGGAGGCCGATTGGGCGAGTTCGCGAAGCTCGGCCACGCTACGCCTACGCGCCCTAGACGCAGCGGACGGTCGTTGCGCTTTCAGCCAGGCAGCATGGCGGGATCTGACTCGGCGTTCCGCTTCGTGTCCCTGACCTTGCGCGATCAACTTCAGGATGGCCACCATCTCGTCGCGCGACCATTCCCCCAGCCACCCATCGATACAATCGGCCTCTGCGACATCTGCCTGTGAAATGCGGGCACTGCCAGTCGCAGCAGCCGCCAGCATGTCGGAATCGATTTCCAGGAATTCGACCAGCGCCTGCTGCGGCGGGGATAGCGCCGACAGACCAGGTGGTACCTCTGGTTCCAGTGCGTTCTCGCGGAGCTCGCCGTCACCGGCCAGCCAGCCCAAATAGAGCGGCCGCAAGTCGCCGCGCAGCAGTTCGTCGCGCAACGGCACAAGGCGTCGCATCCAGCCACTGCCGTCTTCCTCGGCGAAGCGGTCGTAGTCTTCGCTTTCTTCAAGTGCCCAGTCGAAGATCCAGTGCTCGTCGCCGGCCTCGATGGTCAGTGCATACTTGGTGGCGAAGGGCTTCAGCTCGGCTCTGCCGAATGTGGCCAGAGGCACGCGCAGGGCCAGCCGGCAACTGCACCAGTTGGCGGTATAGACGAAGGCGTCGAAATAGCGCCGCATCCAGTCGGCCGGATCGGCTTTCAGGTCGCCCCACTCGTAGTGGTTGACGAAACCCGATGGCGTGATCACGGCGCGTGTGGAGACAGCGCGTAGCTTCTCCATCTCGGCGCGGGTGAGCGGCCGGTCGATGGCGGCGAATTCGTAGTACTGGTACTCGCTCATGGTCGGAGACTCAACGCACGCTTACGCCTTACGCTTGGATGAGGGCTTCCCTACCGCGCCAGCCTGGTGCACGCCATGGCCCGCCCGATGCCCACCATCAGCAAGTACGCCACAGCCGCCGGCACGAACAGCACCATGCCGATGTCGCCCCAGATACCAGATACCAGTTGCCGAGCGCCGTGGTCGGCGGCGAATCGCCCCTTTGACATAGCGAGATTATCTATCCCGGAGTGAATTCGGGGATCGCACGAATCATGAACTGATCGAATAGCGGCACGGTGAATGCCATATCGCCATGTGCCGGGCTGTAAATCATTCCTTTCTTGATGAGTTTCGAGCGCACCGGGCCGAGACCTTTCGCGGTCGTTCCCAGTGTCATGGCGATGTCGCCAGTACGGTGGCTGTCCGGCCCGAGATGGGCCATTGCACGGAGAAAGTTTTTTTCACTAGGCGTGAGTCGATCGAAGCGTACCCTGAAAAAATTCTTATCGAGCCGACGCATAACCTCCGGAGTGGCATCCTGGACGATCTTTAAGGTAATAGGACTCGCCGCCGCCATGTTCCAGGACTGGTAAGCCCACTCCTGGAGAAAGTAAGGGTAGCCGTGCGTCAAGCGGAACACTTCCTTCAGAGCGTCGTCCTGAAACTCTACTCCCACGGCCTGGGCAGGGTCGCGCAACGCTTTTGCCGCATCGGCTTCCGATAGCGCCCCAATGTCCGGGAAATTGAACAGACGTTCGGCATACGATTTCGACTCTCCCGCCATGCCAGGGAGCACAGGCAGACCGGCTGCCAGCAGCACTAGCGGCAACTGTTTCTGCTGCATCTTGTGCATGGCCATAATGAGGGCCCCAAGTTCCTTCTGGCTCAGGTATTGGATCTCATCCACCAGAATGGCCACGGCGGTCTTGCGCTCCTCCGCAGCCTCCGCGACCGCCACAAACAAGTTCGGCAGGTCGATCTCTAAATCGCCACTGTCGGCAGTGCCTTTGGCGGGCTCGATGTCCAGTCCCAAGGCCACGTCACTCACAGTCAACCTTATGCTACCGATGAAACTACGCAACACAGCTAGTCCGCGCTTGACCTTGTCTCCCGCCCCAGCCACCCGGTCCAGGTCATAAAGCAGACTTCTCAGTGCGGGGAAAATCAGTTCCGCCAGCGGTTTCTCTTCGTGCGCTTCGATGAGTATTGATTGGTAGCCGTCCCGCTTGGCCATCCGTTCAATTTCGTTGAGCAGCACGGTTTTTCCGACGCCGCGAAGTCCGGTTAGCAGCAGACTTTTCTCCGGGCGCTTCTGCTTTACCCGCCCCAGGAGGATCCGCGCCTGTTCGAGAAGGGGGTCGCGCCCTACCAACTCTGGAGGGGGTGCGCCGGCACCAGGAGAGAATGGGTTCTTGATCGGGTCCATAGCTGTTTCTAACCAGTTATACAAATGTCTATCTAAATGAAGATAGACGATAGCAGATATTGATAGATATGGGTTGGTCTTTACAGTCGTTTCCTCATATTTTGAACAACTTCATCACCTTATCAAAAATGTTGTTGATCACCTTGACAGCGATGCGCCCGGACTTGGGCTTTTCGAAAGGGGGCGAGGTAGCAGGGCGACTCACGGCTTGCCGCGCACTGCCCGTACCTGCTCTTGGGCTACGGCCACTGCCTGGTCTTCCGTCAGCTTGCTGTGCACTCGCGCGCGGCGCACCAGGTCGCGGGCGTCCTGTCGTGACTTGATGCCGTAGAAGTCCAGGCTTTCTTCGACCAGTTGCCCGATGGTCTTGTTGTGCTGCGCGGACGCCTCCTTGAGCGCCCGGTAACGCGCTTCCGACAGGGTGATAGTCAGACGGCTCATGCCAGCCTCGCATTTGTGCTTTGACACCAATAAGCTATCGCAACTACGGACACCTGGCAAATGCGCGTTGCGCGTGGCGAGAGGATCGCGCGCAATGAGCAGCTTCAGACCAATTCGGTCATGCGAGGCAAACTTGACCTAGTCGCCAAAGCGGATCGTCAATGCAGCGTCCACGTTCGCCGGCTCGTACGCCACGCCTCCAGATCAATGGCCCGGTCCACCTGCCGCGCCAGCCGGGTGCACGTCACCGCCCGCACTATGCCGGCCATCAGCAAGTACGCTACCGCCGCCGGCACGAACAGCACCATGCCGATGTCGCCCCAGATAACCACCATGAGCAGGAACACTATCGGCAGCATCACGAATTCCCAGACGCGGAGCAGCGACGGTGCATCGCTGCGCGCGTAGTTGACCCCATCGATCGTGGTCCAGTTGGCCAACCCCAGGAGCTGCGGCAGCTTGTGCGCGGTGACGATCAGGCTGACTTCATGCCCTTGCCGCGCCGGCATGGTCCGGGTGTTGACGATGAACTTGCGCTCGACGCCCTCACCCGGCTTGATCCACAGCTCGTAGCGGTCGCTCGGCCCGGGCGGGCGGTGCCAAAAAAGAAGGTGTGCATTGGTGTAGTGTCGTAGATCGACGATGCGTCCGTGGACGGTTTGCAGAGTCGGCATGACGGCTTCTCCCATGGAAAGATCTGTCCAGCATCTCGCACCGGAGGCCCGTTTCAACCCCGTAATCCAAATAGATGCTCCGACAATGCCAGGCACTCAATCTCGGGTGACACTGCGCTGTGACCCGAGTGTCGGCGTGGTGTCAGTGCCGGGCCGGGCATCCCCGTGCCAGGGTCGCCGCTATCACCCCGGCGATGCTGGAAAATATTCGCGTCACTGCCTCATTCATCGGCTTGGAGCCAGAGGTATATCGTTGCCACGTCAAGGCCACCGGAAATCCCGGCGATTGCGGCTGGTGGCGTGCTAATCGGCAATTTTCGTGCTTGCAACGGCGCGTTTTGGGCGCGATACTGAAACTGCATTGTCCCGTGTCCAGCTGGCGGTCCGGCGTGCCTAGTGCACGGAAACGCAAGCCCTTAGAGCGGTGATCTCTCACCGTCGCGCCTGGGTTACCTTGGGCGCCTGTCGTATCGGACGCAGTTTTACAACGTGGCGTCCCTGATGTTGTTGATAGCGGCGCGGCCCATGGCTTGACCATGGTGCCAGTCCCAGCCTTCGCGCTAGACGCGGGCTGGGGTGACGCGCCTCGGGCATCGTTCGCCCCGAGCGGCGATCCCATGGACGGTGGCTCGACCACCGGTGCCTTGAGCACCTGACTGCCGACGGCCGCACTTTGCTGCGACCATCCTGGCAAACCCCCATCTCGCGCGCCTCATCCAGGCCGCGAATAACGCCAGCCCTGCGGGGCCGGCGTTCGAGTTCCTTCCCCTCGCACTCACGCACTGACGCTGTCAGCCGTGCGCTGCCGCGCCTCGGCGCGGCGCCATGGCCCGCGTGAACGGCATTGCGCGCCCGTCGCGGAACGGGCGTTGCCAGTCAAGCCGGCGATGGGGAATGAGTTCGTGGTGCCGCTCGGGCATCGCACCGGAGGTCGCACCTCCGGGGTTGCCTCGGGTTCCTTGAGAACCTGGTTCGCTACGGCGAACGCCACATCGCGCAAGACGCGTGCTGGCCGGCGATCACTTTTAAGCAGCTCCGCGCAGCCATCGCCCCGGCGCTGGCCGCAAAGCACTGGCCTGGCATCGGTGTCCGGAACCCGCCGATGCACGAACGACAGGGTTCCGCCGAATCGACAAAAGGAAAAGACGTCATGGACAAGCAATGCAAGGACAAACGAACAGACCGCTTCAACCAAACCGCAGCGTGTGGCGCTTCCGTCGAACACGGCGATCACCGCGGCCGCCCTCGCACCTATGAGCAGCCCGTGCTGGACGACATCCCCTTGAACCCGAAACGCTGTCGCTACGTGCTGCAGTTGATCCTGCAGCGGCACAACTGGCAGCACAGCAGCAAGCACAAGGGCGTGAGCCACAAGACGATGGCCGAACGCACACGCTTCTGCATCTGGTTGTTCGACTTCCTGCGCAGCCATCCCAAGCATTTCAAGCTGGACCCGCGAACTTTCAGCGGGCGGCATGTGGAAGCCGTCACCGGGTATTGGCAGGACGAGGCACGTGCGGGCCGGATCAGCCCGGCGACCATCCAGACCTACTTCAGCTTCATGAAGACCTTCGCCGGCTGGATCGGCAAGCCGAAGCTGCTGAAGCCGATCGCGTGCTACTTCGACGACCCCAAGCTCTACCAGCGCCACCTGGCGAACGGCATCGACAAGTCATGGCGGGCCAAGGGCGTCGATGTGGCTGAGGTGATCCGCGAGGTGGCAGCGTACGACGTGCATGCCGCCGCCTCCTTGAGGCTGATGCAGGCCTTCCAGCTGCGCTTCAAGGAAAGCGTGATGTTCCGCCCACACACCGACGTGATCAGCGCCGCGCAGGCGGGCAAGCCGGCTGACGGTATTGCCTTCTACCTGGATACGCATCGGGGTACGAAGGGCGGGCGGAAGCGCCTGTTCCCCATCGACACCGAGGTGAGACAGGACGCCATCGACTATGCACGACGCGTCGTCGTCGGCGTCAATGAAAGCGTCAGCGACCCGCGCCTGACGCTGCTGCAGGCGATGCGCCGGTTGCGCTATGTGATGGAGCGCTTCGGCATCACGCGCGCCGGCCTGGGCGTTGTGCCACACGGCCTGCGGCACCAGGGCGCGGCCGACGACTACGAGAGCATCACGGGTGTGCCACCGCCCATCGCCGGCGGTTCGGGCGTGTCCCCCGCGCTCGACCTGCAGGCCCGAAGAGAGATCGCGGCTCGCCTTGGCCATGGGCGGGTACAGATCACTAACGTCTATTGCGGAAAGCGCCTCATGCCCACCGAGTTGCCACATGCAGATCACGGCCCGATTGACAACTGACCCCAGTCACCATCTTGGAGAAATGAACATGAACGAGATCCAATCACGCAGCCCTTATTGGCTGAGCCCCGGCATCGATGTGCCGACGCGGGACGAGCTGATGCCGTACTATCGTCCCCTGCGTGGCTTCCACGTCGACAGGTTCTGTGGCGAGGCGGCGTTCGTGCCGACCGAAGACTTCATGCGCGAAACCCCGCTGTGGCGCATCGACGTGCTCGACGACATCGCGGAGGACATACGACGCACACGCACGCATGCCTTGGTCGCCTGTTTCCGGGAATGCCAGGCCAGAGGACACGACGTTCCGATGGCGAGGCAGATCGAAGCGTTCCGCGAAGTGTGCAAGATGGCCGGCATTGCATTGCCAGACGAACTGGAGGCGTTGCTCGTACTGGATCAGCAATTCGGCCGATCAGCCAAGTGGGGCTCCAGAGACCCGGCTGCGAGGTGACCATCGACAACTCCAGCCTCGACGTGCGCTGCCACGGCTGGCGAGGGGCCGATATGCTGGGCAGCGCTGTTGACCTCGGCAGACATGGCCTGCGCGGTACTGTCGCCAGCCTGGAGCCGACTACGATGCCAATCGCTTTGACGGTCTGTTCCTCGGTGCTGACATTCACCTGCTTGATCTTTGTGGTCCGCAATGCACCAGGTACCGGTCGGTCGGGTATATGCTCTCTTCATGGCAACCAATAAAAATCAGCATTTTGTTCCGCGCTGCTATTTGAAAACTTTCACCAACAACGGTGAGAATCGAGCAATCCACCTCTTGAATCTTGACCGGCAGCGTGCAATACGTGCAGCGCCAGTCAAGAACCAATGCTCGGGTGACTACTTCTACGGTCGAGACGATCTTCTGGAAACTGCGATTCGTGCTGTTGAGGGCGGCTATGCTTCAGCGCTAGAGCGGATTCACGGCCCCCGGTATATGCTCACCGACAGCGACAAAATCGTTCTGAAGACGTTCATGCTCTTCCAGCACTTGAGGACAGAGGCTGCCTCTAGACGTTCGGTCGAGATGTTTGCTGGAATGGAGAACTCCATTGGAGCACCGTTGCCTGACTTAATACCGTCAATCAAGGACGCGGTTCAGACCGCAATGAGGGTCTTTGCAGACGAAATGCACGTCTTAGACGATTTGAAAGTTTGTTTGGTAAGGAATAGGACTAAGAGGCCTTTCGTGACTTCGGATGACCCTGCCGTCGTCGCGAACCGCTGGCACAAAGAGGATGCCCGTGCGCGGCATACGGCTCCAGGACTAATGTCTTGCGGAACGGTGCTTTTTCTTCCATTGAGCCCCCGCATTCTATGCGTCGCTTATGACGGAGATGTCTACAGTGTTCCGCACGAGAGCGGGTGGACTGAGACGCGGAATGATTCTGACGTTGCGGCATTCAACGAGCAGCAGCTTCTAAACGCATTCGCGAACATCTACTTTCACGATTGGAACGACAATGAATCGATCCTAGCCTCGTACCGCGCTGTCCAGAGTCGCAGGATCAGTTGCCGACATCGTGTCCACTATGCTGTGCTCGATGGATCTGACGGAACTCACAAGCGATACGTAACGGTAGAACGTTTCGACGCTGTAGTGCATGAGGAGGCGCTTGTGCATACGGAAACGCTATCTCCTACCCCCTCGCGCTGGCCAACTCAGCTTCGCTGGCGCGCTAAAGGTTCTGTTTTCAAGAACGGGACGGGTGCGGGATACATTCGAGCCGCCCAGACTCAATTTAGAAGTGCAGGGAGATATTGGCGGGAGTCCTCGGGACACTGACCATACGCTATCGGCTCGGCGCGTAACTAGAGTGTCGATGGAGCATCCTACGCAGATTCCTCATCGGCTCCGGAGCGTTTCCCAATGTTTAGCTCGAATAGCTATACCGAGCCGTTTTGACGATCTGCGCGCCGTCTTCGCGATGCATCGTCACCTCGCGCCTAGCGAACGCGTGAATCTGGGAATCTCCATGGAGGGCCATGAACTGGCGCAGTCCGCCTGCTGTTAGCGCCACATAGATCCCTTCACCCCAGACGGCGTCGTCATCAATATCTACCGGACCCGCATCGCGCCACCACGTCACTCTCGCAACGACAACCGCGTTGGCGTCGACGTAGATGGAGGGATCCTGGTCATGCGCTTGCCACCGAAGTCGGCGTAGCCAGTTCGGGCAGAGGATGATCTGATATTCCGGTGCGTCCAAGCCCAACGAGCTGACAAGACGCCTGACGAGCGTGGGTGCTGGTTCGGCGTCCAACGGCACGACTTGTCCCAGCCAGACCGCGGCCGGTACTTCTTTGTACCAATCCCAAAACTCGTCGCCGTCGACCTGAAGGCGAGGCGCGCGGATGCGGTGAAGCCGATACTGCGCCTGCCTTGCTTCAACGACTTTGAATCGCGAGATCTCCGCCACGACGTGCTCACCGCCACCGGTTGACCAACTCGCAACGTCGTTGTCGACCTGCTCGGTCCACAGCTTCTCGCCTTCCCTCCAGTTAGCGTCCCGCGCCACAAGCGGCCGACTGATTCCCGAAGGACGAAGCTGAGCGCGCATGAGCGGCATGGGTGGCAGCGGCGCGCCCAATCGCTCCAAAATCGACGGCATGTCCCGTCGGGTTAGCAGGCCCGCACGGCGCAACTCGCCAGCGACATGACGAAGTGCAAGTACGCTAATCCGTGCGTGGGGCTTGAAGTAGGTGATCTGCATCTGAAGACCACGCAACAGGGCTTCAAGCCGTTTAATCGCAGGCTGTCCGAAAGCCTCAAGGCCGCCCCATTCCTGAATGAACATGGCGGCGCGCTTCCGGATGTTCAGTTCGTTACTGCCTGCCGCCTCAGCGAGCACCTGGGCGATCGGCCGAAGCCATTCCGTCCAGCCCATGGCGTCTTCCACCCGCATGGCGCCTGTGGCCTTGTCCCGCAGCCCGTCGCCCACCTCCAGCGAGTTGTCGAGTTCCAGGCGATACAACAGAGGCAACGGCTGTACGTCTACCGAGACCGAGATCACCCAGCGTCGCGCCAGAAGCCCTGCCGCTTCTGCTACGCCAACGTCCCTGTGGTTCACGAGGTCGGCCAGCGCGACGCCCAGGGACCCCGCGAAACGATCATGATCCAGTAGAAGGAGTGTCTGCAACGCCTGCAGCGGCTCATCGAAGTCGCCGGCGAGGAGCCGTCGCATGACGAGCTCAAATGGCGCCTGGCCGCCTGCAGGCTGATTTGCAAACTGCAATGCGCAGTTGCGAGCGTGCTGTTGGACAACAGCGACCGGCAATCGCAGCGCAAAGTAGAGCAATTCCGCGAGCAGCTCCTCGTCGTTCAGCGGCGCCTGGCTCAGCTCGAACGACGCTCCGAGTTGGTGCTCGCGCGTCGACGCCATTTGCTCAGCCAGCAAAGACCAGATCGCCGGCCAATCCGGTGCAGCGCAGATCACCGGCAAGATGGAATCTATCTCCGCAAGCAAGCTTAGCGTGTTCTCCTGTCCGGCGGCGATCGAATCCACGAAGTTCTCATAGGCGGCACGATGCACCGCCGCGCCGTCGAGAAGTTTGCGCGCATGAAAGTAGCGGAACTTGCCTCCGCCCATCCATTGGCTCCAAGAGCCCAGCTCGTCGTCGCGGGCCTCGTACCCCTCAACCAGCTTCCGAGCGTAGGCCTTCTCGTCGGCCTGGATGAGACGCTCGACCATCATGAAACGGCAGCGTACATCGGACTGCAAACTGTCCCAACGCTCATACATTTGCCGCACCCGCTCCAAGGGAGCCGATTCGGCGAGTTCAGAGAATCGGTGGGGAGCGTTGTAGTCCAGCTTCGCGCCGTCAGCTTCGAACGCACGCTGCAGTTCGTCCAGGGTAGTGGCATCGTCGTACTTTTGCGGCGTGTAGGAGCGGCGCGGCGGCAGCGCCTCCGACGACCAGCGGCCGATCGCGCGCTGCAGTTGGCGATCCGTGTACTGGTGCCTCGACGCCGCCCCCTGGACGCGCTTGAGCAGGGTGAGGCGTTCGTGCGCGCGACCGTCCACCTCGATTGCGTTCTGCAGGATCGGCACCAGGTCGGCGATCAGCCTCGCCTCGGCGGCATCAGCGGCGACGTCGATGAAGTCGCCGACGTGCATGGGATCCCGATAATACGGCTCCAGATAGAACGGCAGGCACAACCGACACCACGTAGCGACACACGCAAACAACAACTCTGGGCGGCGACGCAACATTCCGATCATCAGGGCATCGACCCGGTTAGGCCACGCGATCAGGTCCCAGTCCGCCAGCGCCTGTGCCACATCGAAGCCGCTACGCGCATTGATCTGCATCGCCTCTTCAATCAGCACCATGGTCAAGCGATGGGCCGCGGAAGCGCCCTCCGTGTCTTTCATGCCATCGACCTGTCGCATGAGCTGCGAAATGCGCTGAGCTCGCTGCGCCGGATCCGCAGCATTGGCCAGGACCAGGACGTCCCGCCATATGGCGTACTGGGGATCCTTGCGCGCGGCGAGCGCGTAGCCGAGACAATGATCGGGCACTGTGTCGAGCAGGCGTCGCGCACGCTCGATGTCACCGATGGCGGCGAAGGCGATTGCCAGATCTGCGAGGGCGTCGATCTGCTCGCTCGGGGTATTTTCCACAAGCTCGCCGACCATGGGTTCCAGGCGCGCCGCGGCAGCTGCGCGGTCGCCGTCGTTTCGATAAGCGGCGACTGCGATTTCGCGTCGCAGCGGCATCGTGCCTTTCAGCGTCGAGGTTGAGACCGCCTCGTCGATCTCGCGCCGTGCTGCGCGATATTCCGCCTCCCCGCATAGGGCGCCGACCTCGAGTAGGGACCGCGCCAGCACCGGCGCAGCCATCATCGCCTGATGCGTCAAATGGAAGTCGCTCCCGCCACTCGGGCTAAGTCGAAGCAGGTACCCCATAGCCGAACGGCTGGCCATCTGAACGCTTCCCGCTCCGATGGACGATGCGTCCGTCAATGCGCGACCAACTAGCACGCCAACCTGGGTGGCATGAGCCTGCAGCGGTCGCAAGATCTCGTGCTTGGACGGTGCGACGGCCGGCAGCGGCTTTGCGAGCATCGTGCACAACTGGGTGTGCTCGAGGACCGCACGCGTTAGATTGCCCGCCTCTGAAACGTGGATTTCATCGTCCGCCATCGAAATCGCTGGCGCGGCAAGCTCGTCGAACAGAACTTCGGCGAGCTCCTCTCGTCCGGAGGTCACCGCGAACAGTGCGATTCGGCGGCGCCAGCCATTGGGAATCCTGTCAAACCCTGGCAAGTCCATTGCCGCGACAAACAACGCTAGCGCCTCTATGTTCTGGCCCCGGTCCTGGGCCGCCATTCCGGCGCGCACCATCAATGCGGGGAGCTCACCCTGGTCAATGCCGAGCTGGTCAATCACCGTACGAGCGTCCGCACCAGGCTGCTGGCTCAGGAAAGCTTCGGCCACTACCAGCCTCAGGTGCTCGCGCACCGAGGCGGTCCTCTCGTCGGATGTCTCACCGGCGGACCGCTCTATCCCTTCCACCGCGAGGTGGTCGATGGACTGCCGGATTTGCTCGAAATCGCGGAAGTGAAAGACACGTCCCGCCCACCTCTCGAACTCCCGAAGATTGTGCTGCTCCCCGTGGTTCTGGAACCGAGACGTGTGTAGCTGCGACAGTGGCTCGATGTGCTCGAATAGGTCTTTCGCGCGGTCGAACTCATCCCCCTCCAAGAGCGCATCCACAACCTCGTAGCCTTTGTTCGGGAAGTCTTGGACGAAGGCATACGCGGCGTCGATGTAGCCTGCGGCCAGCATCGCCAGCGGCAACTGATCAGCGTACTCCAGGGCAGTCGTTCGCCGGGCCACCTCGTCGCGGCATAAGAGCAGCCGTGTGACGATGGTGCCATCGAGCGTCGAGCGTACCGCGAGCAGTGCCAGGCGGATGTCGGATTCAATGTCGGAAACTGCACGCCCCTCGGCGAGTTGCTGCCGAAAGCGTTGAGGCGTAGCGAGCGCCAGCACGTCGTCCCGGTCGCCGGCACGCGCGCGATAGCGCAGCTCCAGCCAGCGCTGCGGCGAGTCCGCGGATGCATGGCGCACCAATTGAGCGAGGTCACGGTACACGCGCTGCGGGTACTCGAGGTCCACACTTCCGAGGTGCATGCGCGGCTTGGAGAGCACGAACAAACGGAAACTGTTATGGAAGACGCTCCAGCCTTGCGGCGTTTCCCTGAGCAAGTGGCGCGCCGTCAGAAGTGCGCGCTCGATCGCCCGCTCCTCCACTATCGTAGCGAGGAGCGTCAGCGGCATGGGCGCCTCGGCTCGCGAGATGAAGCCAAGCACGTGCATGGCATCTGGATCGTTGGCAATTTCCCGCCAGGCCGATGCATACACCGACTCGATGTCTCCGTCGAACGCCATTCCACCTGCGAGCAAGACAGCGCGCGCGGGCTCGTCCGCCCGCAGCAGCGCCTCGATCAGGTAGCGGGTTGCCAGAGGATGCCCGTAGCTGAGTTCGTTCAGGCGCACGCGCGAGATTGTCGAGTCAAGGCCGAGCACGTCTGCCATTCGCGCCACCGCCTCACGTGTCAGCGGACGCATCATCACAAGCCGGCCGGATTGCGCAGCCTGCTCCTGCACCGCCGGCTTCAAGTGCGCGAGATCGAGCCGCTGGGTGCCAAGCACGAACGTGACGCCCTTGGGCACCGCGGAGGGAAGCGGCAGTTCGGCGAGTAGCGAGTGCGTCGGCACCTCCTCGCGAGGCACATGATCAAGCCCGTCGACAACGATAATCGTCCGCACGCGATCACGTTCGTAGCGCTCGCCGGCTTGCTTCAGGAGCACGCCGAACTGCTCGCGCCTCTCATGTTGGGAACTGTCCCGTAGGCGCAGACCCAACAAGCCGCCGCTGCGCATCTGCGCGGCGACATCCTCTAGAAAGTCATCTGCTTCTCCGCGACCCACCCCTTGCGCGGCGCCCGGTACGAACGCCAGATAGCGCACGAGCCGGATATCGGGCTCGGTAGCAAGAGCGATCTGTAGCAAGGTGGACTTGCCCGAGCCCGGGGGGCCGACCAACGCCACGTACCCCTGATCCACGGCGCGGAGCGCTTGAAGCAGGGACAGTTCGGTATCGCGGTTACGCTGAACATAGGCTCCGACGGGGAATCGATGGACATGGCGCGTCTTGGCCGGATCCTTCCACCCGAGCTCGTGCAATAGTTCCTCGCGGGACCATCGATCCTTATCCCGGGTGTCGGTGACCAGCTTCGGCAGCACCTGGGCGATCTCGGCAGCCAAGCGCGCTTGCTCGGCACTGAGCTTGTGAAACTGCACGAAGTCGGCCGCCGCGCCGTGCAGCACGCGCAAGTCGTGCAAGAACAACTCGAAATCGTCGTCGTCCAGGCCGGACGCTTGCCGCAACGTTTCGATCAGACGGCCCCAATTGCTGGCCCGCCATGCGTCTAGCGAGCGATCGGGAAATCGTTCGAACTCGTCTAGAAAAGCAGCGCTGTGTGCGGGCGCGGCCTCGCCAGGGTTGTCCCTTATGGATGGATAGTCGTTCACGACAAGGCGGATCTCCACGCGGGAGCCCGGGTCTGTCGCGCGCAAGCTACGCCAAGCGTTGACCAACGGCTTGAGCAGCCCCTCGGCCCCGTTGAAGAGCGTCTCGACCGTGAACGTCCCCGGAAACCTGGCCGTTTTGAACTGGTGGCCCACTACCAGTCCATCGAAGCCCAGCACCAGATCATCCGCGATGCCCGCGCTACGGTCTGCAACGCCGATCCATTGCAACTGGCCGCGTTCCAGCTCCGCGTAAATCGCCGCGCCGGCCCTTTCGTATTGACCCACGTACCCGCGCATCGCCCGGCGCTCGCCTTCTGCCGGCGCCGATGCATTGCCTCGTGCAATGTCGATCGCCGCACCCGAATCCTCGCTCAAAGGCATACTCCTAGCACTCAAAACTTGGTGAGAATAGCCGGCGTCATAGCCTTACCAGCGATTACGGAAGCATTATTGTAGCGATCATCTCGAAGCAAGTCTTGGCGCTACAGTTGAACTCGGGAAGCACCTACGTGAAGAACCTCCCTTCTCCTAGCCCAGCCGAACGTCAGCAATCCGCCACATACCGCGCGTAGGTCTTGGATCGTTCCAATGACCGCTTCGGCCGAGGACCTGCCCGTCACGACGAAAGGCCGGGGGTCAGTTGCTGCCATTCACATCGCGCGGTAAGCAGTCATTCATAACTCTGGTTCAGCATCCGCTCGAAAAAACTTAGCTTCCGCTCTCGACCCAGGCTGTGTAGAAACGCTATCGAAATGCGGAATGATTTGAGCACCCCAATTTTTCTTCTGAAGAGGCTTCTTGCTGCGCTTTTACACAGTCTGGGCTCAGAGCAGACCTCCGGGGTAATGGCAGAACCTCCAATAGCAAACTTTCTTGCTGCTGGCAATTGTCTGGAAAATTCCGGCCGATTCATGTGGCGTTGGACAAAGGCTGGCAACCTGGTACAGTTACCGCCTTGCGTTAGCCAACTGATTTCTCAATATGCAGAAGAAGGCAATCCCTGTGGTGGACCTGTTTGCTGGACCGGGAGGCCTTGGTGAAGGTTTTTCCTCGGTGGAGGACGCGAGCGGAAACCCCATCTTTGACCTCAGGGTTTCCATAGAAAAGGACCCGGTGGCGCACCAAACACTGGCTCTGCGTGCCCTTTTCAGAAAATTTCCCAAGCATCGGGCTCCGGACTGTTATTACGACTACATTCGGGGGAACCTATCCCGCGAAGAACTACGTTCAAACCAACAGATTGCTTCCGAGCTTCAACAGGCGCTTCAGGAGGCCAGATGCGCAACGCTGGGCGAGACACCCAGATTGGAGATTGATAGCTGGATTGGAGAAGCCATTGGGGAAAGTGATCCCTGGGTGCTGATAGGGGGGCCGCCGTGTCAAGCGTATTCGGTGATCGGGCGCTCGCGCAGGCGGGGTATGGATCTGAAGCATATTGAAGAAGACAAGCGGCACTTCCTTTACCGGGAATACCTTCGCATCATCCGGAAATTTCATCCTACCGTTTTTGTCATGGAGAACGTCAAGGGCATTCTTTCCTCGACCCACGATGGCTCACTGATTTTCGAACGAATATTGAAAGATCTTTCTAAGCCAGGCAGGGATCTCGAATACGAGATCCGCTCCTTTGTGATTCCTCACGGTGGTGATCATCCCGAGCCGAAGGACTTTATCATTGAAGCAGAAAGATTTGGCGTGCCACAGATGCGCCACCGTGTCATCCTCTTCGGCGTACGAAGGGATCATCAGTCCAGGAAACATCGACAGTTGCAACCTGCAAGTAACCAAGTATCCGTTCTTCAGGCGCTGTCCGGATTACCTGAGCTTCGAAGTCGCCTGTCTCGGGAACCGGACTCCTTCAATGCGTGGCTCAACGTTCTGGAAATGGGCCCCAAGGCGCTGGCAGGGTGGAAGAACACGGACGCCCGAAAAGTCATTAAGCAGGAAATGCTCGATGCCGGTATTCGTGCCCGTGCGCATTTCTCAACCGGAGGCCAGTTCGTCAGAGGGAGTGGCAGGACGGATACGTCCATGTCGACAAAGCTGAGAGCCTGGTATTACGATGCACGTCTGGGTGGGGCCACAAATCACGAAACGCGTTTCCACATGCGTTCGGATATACACCGTTATCTGTTCGCATCGTGCCATGCGCGGGCATTCGGGATTTCTCCGAAGCTGGGACAGTTCCCCCCTGAGCTGCTGCCGAATCATGGCAACGTAAACGATGAAGATGCTCCATTCGAGGACCGGTTTCGTGTCCAGATGGGAAGGAATCCTTCAAGCACGGTGGTTTCCCATATTGCAAAGGACGGTCATTACTTCATCCATCCGGATCCGTCTCAAGCCCGCAGCCTGACCGTCAGGGAAGTTGCTCGCCTGCAGACCTTTCCGGACAACTATTTTTTTGAGGGAAACCGGACGAATCAGTACGTTCAGGTGGGTAATGCGGTCCCACCTTACCTCGCTCACCAGATCGCCGTGTCGGCGCCGGTTTCAAAGCGGATGGCATAAGCCGATGTTCGGCTGGTGTGTCTGACTGAGAGATTGTGCTTGGTTTAGGTGAAGCTGGAGGTGCAAAGGGTTAAACCGCCCGACCTGAGCGAGGCCGGCGGCGGT